>JAYTGA010000058.1:0-44873 GCA_043733905.1 Segetibacter sp. | reverse complement strand
CAGCGCATTAACAACATGGGCATTGCCTGCGATGAGGAAAACATCATATTACCTACAGATGCTTTGTTAGATCAACTCATTAATGAAAATGTAACAGATATTCATCTTGTTGGAAATTCTAAATTAGCCGCTTTTATTGAGTCAAAAGGCATCAGGACAACATCAGCAAATCCAAAGTATGTCATTGTTGCTTTTGACACAGAGGTCACTTACGAGAAACTACAAAAAGCATCCATTTTCATTCAGCAAGGCATTCCTTATATGGCTACAAACATTGACCTCGTTTGTCCAACAGACAATGGATATATTCCAGACACAGGAGCACTATATCAGCTATTGCAAACAACCACAGGCATCAAACCTGCAAAAGTATTTGGCAAGCCTTTGCCATCTATGATTGAATCATACATTGCGGATGTGGATGTAAAAGATGTTGTCATTATGGGAGATAGAACATACACAGATATGGAACTTGCCAAGACAATCAATTGCGATTTCATCCTAACCCTGACAGGGGAAGCCAATGTGACTGATTTAGTTGATTTGGGATATAGCAAATGCCTTGTGGTAAATTCCATTGGTGATTTATTGAATTAGTTTTAATTTTAGAGATAGTTCCTTTATAATGCTATACAAACAGACAGTCAATCTACCTATCATCTTTCAAATGGATGAAGACAATATTGACAAAATCGGCTTTTACCTGAAGCGAAATTTTTTGACTTTCAAAAAAGTGGTTGTACTGTCTGGGGTCAATTTTTCTTTTCCTATTGCAAAAAAAATCAGCGAAGAAAATAACTGGGCTCACATTAGCATAGACGAAGATGCTAACTATACACTTGTCAGCAGGCTGAAAGAGGAAATAATTAAGGAGCGATATAACCTGATCATTGGCGTTGGTGGTGGAAATATAATAGACATTGGCAAACGACTCAGCTTTGTTACAAGTATCAATTTTATTGCAGCACCTACCATCATATCCAATGATGGATTGATTTCCCCAATTTCCGTCATCAGGAATGCAGACGGGCTTCGGGAAAGCCTGCCTGGTCAAATGCCAATGGGCATTGTAGTTGACCTGACCATTATTGCCGCTTCTCCTGAAAAATATCTGAAAGCATCGGCTGGAGACATAGTGACCAACCTGTCCGCCACCAACGACTGGGTGCTGGCGTATGAAAACAATGGCGATAAAATAAATGACATCGCCTATCACATGAGCCGCAATTCTGCATTGAATCTGATTTATTTTTCTAACATAAATTTTGCTTATAAGCCTTTTATTAAACAGATTGTCCAGGGGCAACTTTACTCAGGTCTTGCTATGGCTTTGGCTGGCGAAAGCCGCCCATGTAGCGGCAGCGAACATCTTATCAGCCATGCAATTGACTTCATGAAGCTGAACAACGGTGTGCTTCATGGCACACAGGTAGCCTCCATCAGCCTGTTTTCTTTGTTCTTACAAAATAAACTGACAGATGAAACAATTGAGTATGCCAGAAAAGTGGAGATCCCAATGAGCTTTCACACACTTGCCGACGGCATTATTGACAATCTCGAAAACATTTACCAGCTAAGCCAGCGAATGAGACCAGGACGGTTTACAGTCTTAGACACAGTGACCGAAGACGAATTTTTGAATCGCTACAAAGAGTATTGTCAATTTGTTAGTGAGAAAGTTTGTCTGGCAAAAACAACCATTGTTACGGAAAAAGCCATCGGAAAATAAAAGTCTGAATGTTCTTGATAAAATCAAAGGAAAAACAAAAACTCTTCGCCAATGTTGTTTCGTTGTTTGTTTTGCAAGGTTCCAATTACATCATTCCGCTCATTTCAATTCCTTATCTTTTTAAAAAACTGGATGTAGAGAAATTCGGACTTGTCAATTTTTCTTTTGCTTTCATTCAATACTTTATCATTTTAACAGATTTTGGTTACAACCTTTCAGCAACAAAAGCCATTGCTGAACACAGGGACGACAAAATAAAAACCCAGCAAATATTTAACAGTGTTATTGGGGCTAAATTTTTGCTTTGTTTAGCCGGTTTTATAGCACTGTTGATCATTGTTTTGTGTGTCCCTGATTTTTCTGCCAACAAAAGCATCTACTTCATTTCTTACTTTATGGTATTGGGAAATGTATTATTTCCCATTTGGTTTTTTCAAGGCATGGAAAAAATGAAATTAATTACCTGGTTGTCAATCAGTTTAAAACTGGTCGCTATTATTCCCCTATTTTTTTTGGTAAAAACTTCTGCAGACTATTTATATGTTCCCACACTCAACAGCATTGCATGGCTGGCCTGTGGCATTGCAAGTCTTTATTTAATTAGAAAAGATTTTGACATACGGCTTGGCACAACATCATTTCAGGAAATCAAAAAATCGTTGAAAGAAAGCGGTCCGTTTTTTCTATCCCGTGTGTCGGTGTCGCTATATACGACCAGTAATGTTTTTGCACTTGGTCTTTATTCCGGCAATACATCGGTGGGGTTTTATAGTGCAGCAGAAAAGTTGTTCCAGGCTTTGCAAAATGCATACTCGCCAATCAATAGTTCACTCTATCCTTTCATGACCAAAAACAGGGATTTGAAACTTTTTAAAAAAGTTTTTACCATAGCGGTCACTTTCAATGTATTGCTCATCTCAACCCTACTGTATTTTTCACATGACATCATTACCCTTTTTTATAAAAAAGAGGCTTTGGAAAGTGTGCGGGTCTTTCAGTTGTTGCTAATTGCCTGCCTTGTCATTGTGCCGTCTGTTATGTTGGGTTATCCCTTTTTGGCAGCATTAGGTTACAGCAACTTTACTAACAAAACGGTCATAGCACCGTCCATTCTTCATTTGGTTGGATTGATTGTACTAGTGGTCACCCATTCATTTACCATTTACACAGTAGCGGGCATGGTCATCGTTACCGAATCTCTGGTTTTAATTTCGAGGATTTATGGAGTTTTCAATTTTGGATTGTTTAAATTAAGGTCGGGGATAGCTTCATGAATTTAATAGAGATATTAAAATCTTCAATCAAACAGTTTTTTAGTTTCCTTGTTTATTTTATCAGTTTTTGTTTTCCCCGCAACAAAAAGCTTTGGCTATATGGAAATTTGAAAGGAACGTTCAGGGACAATGCAAAGCATTTGTTCATTTACAACAGTGTCCATTTTCCTGAAATAAAACACATATGGATCAGTCAGTCAAAAGATGTGGTGAATGAGATTCAGTCAATAGGTCTATTGGCTATTTATAAATATTCTTTTGCTGCGTTTTATTATGGCTTTACAGCCAAGGTTTACATTTACAATGCCGCCCCAACGGATGTAATGCATGGCTGCATGAGAGGCTCAGCTTTTCTTTTGAATTTATGGCATGGTGTTCCTTTTAAAAAAATTGAATACGATATTACAAAAGGAAGTAACTACAGAAAATTTTTCAATCCGGTTGGTTTCAGAGAGAAAATGGAGTCATTTCTATTTGAGCCAAAAACGTTTAGAAATTCCGATTGCATTTTAGCTCCTTCGCCGAAACTGGTGTCGTTGTTCTCAGGTGCATTTCGAATGCTAGAGGGGAAGATTTTTGTTGGTCCATATCCCCGCAACGAAGTGTTGAAGATTTCTGCCGATCAATTAGCCGATTTTATTGATAAATATGAATCTCCTGATTTTAAAGAGGTGGTAGCTCATATTCAGCAATTTAAATCGGCCATCATCTACATGCCAACTTTTCGGGATGACAGCCCGGATTTTATGAATTTAGCCATCCCAAATTTTGAAAAACTAAACAATCTTTGCAAAAAAACAAACACCCTGTTTTTAATTAAAGCCCACATTCACACTGTTTTTAACGTGAATGTTTCCGCTTTTTCCAACATACAGAATTTGAGCAGCAATATTGACATTTATCCTCTTCTTCCATACACTCATGCACTTATTTCAGACTATTCGTCCATCATTTTTGACTATTCTTTATTGGACAAAAAAATAATTTTTTATGCTTTTGACAAAGACGAATATTTATCAAAAAGCAGGGAATCTTATTTTTTATATGAAGAAGTTTTTTCTAAGGATATCGTGAAAGATTTTGAATCTCTTTTAAACCAGATCGAAGTTTTAAACCCTGGGGACAAGCATGAGTATAAGGTGACAAAAGCGTTTGTGGATTGTAAAGCCGGAATGAATTCAATAGGAGAATACATTAAAGAAACGGTCGGGTTTTGACCATTAGTCGAGATAAAATTTGAGAACAAAGGTTTTATATGTTTTTTGCGGTGAACTGGCTTCTGGAGCAGAAATAGTGATGGAAACACTTATGGCAAGCAATACTTTATATGTGGAGTCGCATCTGTTCATATCGCCGGGAAAATTCGCAGAAAAATTGTTGGGTCTGCAAAAGCCTTACCCGATCGTGATTGTTCCACAATTGAGTAAATTGAACAGAAGCACGACGGGCAAAGTCGCTTTTTACATGAAGGCATTGACAAACTATGTGAGCATTTCTTACAAAACCATCAAATACGTTTATAAAAACAACATTGACGTTGTTCATGCAAACACAGTTGTCCCGGCAGCATATTTGATTCCGGCAGTTATTTTTTCAAAAATTTTTAGACCCAAAACAAAATGGTTGTGGACGGATCACGATCTTAAATATTTTAAAGTTGATCAGTTTTTCTCAAATATTGCATACAAACTTTACGACAAAACCATTGCAGTGTCAAAAGCTGTAAATGCAAAATATGGCAACAAACCTAAAGTTGAATTGCTTTACAACGTTTTGGACACAGACATTTTTAAACCGAACAGCGGGCAAAGACAAGCATTTCGGCAAAAATGGAACGTGAATGGTGAAACTCTTTTGTTTGCCATAGCAGGAATTATCAGCCCACGCAAAGGCCAACTTGAGTTGATGAAAGCATTTTGCGAAGCATCAAAAACAAGTTTTCAAATTCAACTTCTCCTGGCGGGCAACTTTGGCCCGGACTATCCTGATTATAATACAGAAGTAAGGGAACTGGCCGACAAACTGCCTAATGTAAAATACGTTGGACACATTGACAACATGATTGAATTTTACAACGGTTGCGATGTCATTATCAACAACAGTTCTGCCAATGGAAGCGAACCCTTCGGAGCCACCATTTACGAAGCCATGAGCTGCGAAAAAATAGTCGCCGCAGCAAACACCGGTGGTCTGCCGGAATTAATAGATGACGGTCAAAATGGTTTTTTGTTTGAGCCTGATAACCTCCTTTCTTTAGAGAATCAGATAAAGAACATAACCGTCAATTTCGATCATTTAGATGAGATTAAAAAAGCGGCCCGTGAAAAAGTCAAAAGGACTTTTGGGTGCAAGATAATAACCGACGAATACAACAAAATTTTAAAATCACTAAAAAGCAACTGATTATTTCACAATTTATAAATGGATAAACAGGTAGCAGAACTAAAGGCGCAAAGTAAGAGTTTATACTTTTTTTTAGTAGCTATTATCGTGTTGATCGGTTTTCAGCAATTTCCTGTAATTAGGGTGGGGGGTAGTTTTAAAATTTATGAACTGCTGGCTTTGCTAATTATTTTCAGGCTGGTATTTGGCCAAATTGAATTAATAAAAGAAGCAGCAACCATCAATTATATTGCGCTGTTCTTCTTTTTCATTTCGCCCATCATCAGCTATTTGTGTTCGCTCATTGCCATTCCTTATCCCTACAAATTCTTTATCTATTATCCACAGGTCGAGTCTTTCAAGTTCAATTATTACATTTTCCCGATACTGCAATTGATTTACATGTTGTTCAACTACACAACCATGATCGCAATTGTAAACAATCAAAAGATTTATGAGAATTTCAATTTCATCATTAAGCTGTCAATCATCGTCGGCACTTTCATAGCGCTTTATTCACTGTTTGCCATGTTTATCGGCGACCCCATTGCGCAGCTTCCTTCGTTCATTCAAAACAAGAAGAAGTACGATTTCCGAAGTGTCGGCCTATCGCAGGAGCCAAGTTTTTATGTACTCTATCAAGGTTGGATCTTCTTGTTTTGTGTTTATTCTGGCAAACTGTTTTCCAACAAAATAATTTGGATCATACTTCTCTTCATCAACTTTGTGTCGTTGATACTCACCCAGTCGACCGCTTTGATCGGTTTTTTTAGTGCAGTCTTTCTTTCAATTTTTCTGTTGAGAAATTCAGTATCCATCAGGGTGGGCATTGTTTTATTGCTTCTCGTTTTCGCAGGAATCATTTATTACTTTCTAATAAAATACAATTACAGCACCCTTTTCGTTTCTTATTTTGTTGACAAGCTCAACAATTTTTTTGTTCCCAACAACAACACAATTGGCAGTGGAAGTTTTAGAAATTACACCAGCAGGATCGGCATAGAAATTTTCAAAAATCACTACATAACGGGTGTGGGCGTTGGAAACAGCATTTATCACATGTTTCCTTACGAATTTAAAATGGGCATTGTTATTTTTGGAGAAAGACTATTTGCCGGCTGCTTTCCGCAAAACTTATTTTCATTGGTATTGAGTGAACAGGGAATGATCGGCTTCATGTTTTTAATGGGACTGCTGGCATTTTGCTTTATCAAGTTTTGGAAATACAGAAACGAAAGCCCTTATCATAAAATGTTTTTTATCGGCTTTCTATTCAACGTCAGCGCCATGATTTCCGTTGCTCCCCAGTATTCACTCTTTATTTGGGTCTTCATCAGCCTGGGTATTGGCTTCATTTATTTTTATAAAAAAACAACCGACGAATCCTTGCTTTTGCAATAAGAGATACTCAACCAACCAACTCTTCTAAAAAATTTAAATGGCCGAAAAACAAAAAAGTAAAATTTTCTTTCCCAATCTTGACGGGCTAAGATTTTTTTCTTTTTTTATTGTATTTCTGACTCATAGTCTATCTACAGAAAATGCAACTATCCTTAACAGCAGTTGGTATCATGGCATAAAAATGAGGATGTTTTCAGATGGGGAAATAGGCGTTAGTTTCTTTTTTGTATTGAGCGGTTTCCTCATTTCCTATCTGTTGCTGGTAGAAAAGGACTTGACTGGTAAAATTGATGTCAAGGCTTTCTACATTCGAAGAATATTAAGGATTTGGCCGCTCTATTATTTTGTAGTCATGTTTAGTTTTTTAGTTTTCCCGGTACTAAAGGCACATTTTGGACAGACCCCAAACGACACATCCAACCCGCTTTTGTGCTTCACTTTCTTAAACAATTTTAACCGGATTTACAACGGAGATTCTGATTCCTCCATTCTGACCATGATGTGGAGTGTGGCAATTGAAGAGCAATTTTACCTTATTTGGCCAATTCTGTTCTTTCTGGTTCCAAGCAAGATATACCGGTACATTTTTATTTCGGTTTTTATTGCTTCCACGCTATTCAGGGTTTTTTATATCCAGACTACACCCCACCCATTTCCACAAATTGACTGGCACACATTAGGGGTCATTTCAGACATGGCGATTGGCGGTTTTGGCGCTTACCTTGTCTTTAAGAGTAAATGGTTTTTGAGAAAAATTGAGAATTTACCCAAGGGAAGTATTTTCCTGATCTACCTTTTGACCTTGTCCTACATTGTTTTCAAGAAGGAAATATTTGCTACCAACGCAATGCAAATTTTTAAGCGGCTCATAATGGCGAGTACGTTTATTTTAATTATCCTGGAACAGAATTATTCAAGAAATTCTTTGTTTAAAATCGGCAATTGGAAAATCATTTCTCGTCTTGGAAAATACACTTATGGGCTGTATTGCCTGCATGGCATTGCCGTGTTAATGGCGGTTATTCTTCTAAAAAAGCTTTCCCTCAACAATCAATCATGGCAGATTTGGCTGCTCCAGGTTCCCATTTCATTTGTGTTGAGTGTGGCAATTGCATGGTTCAGCTACACCTATTTTGAAAGCTGGTTTCTCAGGCTGAAGTCTAAGTTTTCTTACATCACAAAGGATTAGTGAAGAGGTAAGTTCGGTGAAATGTTTATGAGCAAAATGAAACTTACCATAGATGCAAGACTTGTCAATAGTTCGGGTATTGGTGTTTACATCCAGAATGTTTTGAAGAATGAAAGGCTTAAAAACTACAAACTGAAACTGCTTTTCAAAGAGGTTGAAAAGGATTTTTTTAAAGAGATATCAGATTACGCAGAAATGGTTACTTACAATGCGCCTCTATATTCAATTGATGAGTTACTGAACACGCCGGCCAAAACTCTGGATTCTGATATTTTTTGGTCGCCGCATTTCAATGTACCTGTGGTCAATTTTGCAAAAAAGCTGAAAGTCGTCACCATTCACGATGTGTTTCACCTGGCTCATTATGGCACGCTGAGCCGGGGGCAAAAACTGTATGCGAAATGGATGTATAAAAAAGCAGTCAACGCATCAGATGTCATTTTCACCGTTTCGGAAACATCTAAAGTTGAAATCATCAAATACACTGGAGCTAAAGCGGAGAAAATAAAAGTAGTCCACAATGGCATTGACTTTGTCAAGTTCAATACCGTTGTAAACATTGAGGAAAGAGCAAAAATTTTGAAGCAATACAAAATTGATTTCCCGTTTGTTTTGTTTGTGGGAAATGTGAAGCCTCACAAAAATCTTCATCACGCACTGCTGGGTTTTAAGGAATATCTGCTCAACATTTCATCAGCGGATCAGCAAATAAAGTTTGTGATTGTTGGCAAAAGAGATGGGTTTATAACTGGTGATACCAACATCAACTCATTGGTGAGCGATCCTGTTTTGAAAGACAAGGTTCACTTTACAGGTTGGGTCAGGCACGGGGATCTTCCTGCATTGTACCAGTCGGCGGCGGCGTTTGTCTTTCCTTCTTTTTATGAAGGGTTCGGCTTTCCGCCGTTGGAGGCCATGGCCGCAGGTTGCCCGGTTATTTCAAGCAATGCATCGTGTATGCCGGAGATATATGGCGATGCGGCTTTGTTTTTTAAACCTGATGACAAAAATGCAATTGCAATTGCACTTAAAACTATTTTGACTAATGAGCAGATTAGAGCTTCATTGATAACAAAAGGACTTGAGCAATCAAAGAAATATAGCTGGAGCTCTGCTGTGAATGCGAAGCTGGATTGGATAGAAGGGGTTTAGGGTTTATTGTTTAAATGGAGCTCTTTGAAACCATGATTTTGGGGCAAATGTTACGAAATGGACTCAACTTCTGACGAAATGTCAAAAACTTTACGCGAAATGACAGTCGGATGTAACGAAATGAGGTTCCGATGTAACGAAATGAACTTCCGGTCTTACGAATTGGAGTTCAGGTGATGCGAAATGGAGTTCAGGTCTTGCGAAATGGAGTTCAGGTGTAACGAAATGGTAAGCCTAAGAATATTTTGGACATATTTCCCGAAGGCGAAGAGAAGAAATATCACATTTTCCGAAGGGAAAGAAAAAGTATCAGAAAATATTTTCCGAAGGGATGACAAGTATTGCTATTTCGAGCATTTTCTAAAGAGGAAAGAACAAATGTCAAAAAATTTTTCCAAAGAGATGACAAATATGATAGCATTTTCCGAAGGGGAAGAGAGCAAGTATCAGAAAACATTTTTTCCGAAGGGAAAGAAAAAGTATCAAAGAGCATTTTCCGAAGGGAGAAAAAGTTTAGTGATAATAAGGGGAATTTAACTGCAAATGCTAATCAAGGGTTGGATGTGCCGTTAGGCACTAAATATTGGTAGCAATAAATGTTGATGATGGTTTTAAAGTGCCATAGGAAAGATATACTCCCCCTAATCGGATGTGCGGGTTTTGTTACATTCATCTCCTTTGTATTGATATGCCGTGCCTAAAGGCACTTTTAACACACTTTTATCCCCGGCTTACTACCGATATAAAGTGCCAAACGGCACTAAAGACAACTAGCTTCAACCCTTGATTAGCATTGTAAGTAAAGAAAATAAGGAATGGCTGCAGAAGAGGGGACAATCTATAATGGTGAGCATTGATAATTTTAAAGAGTATCTTTCTAGTTTGCTACTATTTTGAAAATTGCAATCATACACGATGAACTGGTGAGAAAAGGAGGTGCCGAACAGGTGGTGCTAAGTTTTCACAAGGCGTTTCCTGATGCGCCTATTTATACACTGTGCTATAATGCTGAAAAAACTTACCCTGAGTTTGCATTGTGCAACATTAAAACATCGTGGTTTGGAAGGTTTGTGAAGGATGAATTTAATTTGAAACGATTTTTTTTTCCATTTGGCATTTGGGCGATGCAGCACCTGAATTTGAAAGATTACGATGTCATTTTGCAATCGACGACGCACTGCTCGAAGTATGTGAATGTGAAACCTGGCACATTGGTGATTACGTATTGCCACACACCATTTCGGCTGGTGTGGCGTGCTGAAACGTATGAAGAGGTGACCAATGCCGGCGTGTGGAAAAGGAATATGTACGATCTGGTCATTTCGATGTTGAGAAATATTGAGAAAAAATCGGCGAAAAAAACTGACTGGTTCATTACCAACTCTAAAGAGGTGGTGCCGAGGATTGTGTCTGCTTATGGCCCGGAAAAAGAGGTGACCATCATAAACCCGCCTGTGAAGTGCAGGAATTTTTATGTTTCTGAAAATGTGGAAGATTACTACCTGGTTGTGTCGCGGTTTGAGCCTTACAAAAAAGTTGACATGGTTGTGAATGCTTTTAATAAAATGCCTGGTAAGAAACTGGTTATTGTGGGCAGGGGCTCGATGGGCAAAGAATTGAAAAGAATTGCAGGTGGAAATATCGTTTTTTTAGATGGCCTTTCTTTGGAAAAACTGGCCGATTGCTATGCAAAATGCAAGGCTTTTATTTTCCCGCAACTTGAAGATTATGGCATTACGCCCCTGGAAGCAAATGCTTCGGGCAGACCGGTGATTGCTTTTGGGCAAGGGGGTGTTTTGGATACTATGTTGCCGGTGAATGATGGCGACAGCATGAAGGCGACAGCCGTATTTTTCGAAAAGCAGACTGTTGAAAGTCTTTCTGCTGCTATTGAGCATTTTGAAACACTTCATTTTGACCCACAATTTATAAGGCAACACGCCGAAACATTTGATGAATCTCATTTTGTCAAAAAAATAAAAAATTTTGTTGAAGAAAAGGGAGATAGGGGTGAAGTGTAAGTAGGAAGTGTGAAGTGTTAGGTGTTAAGTGTGAAGTATAAGTTTAAAAAACCTACCCAATAACCAACAACTACCTCTAACCCCTATTACTTTACCCCCTGCACTTTACACTTTACCCCTTACACCTTACACCTAAAAAGTCACACTTGCTTTTATGCCTATAAAGATTGCCTTGCTGATTGCCGGCGTTTTCCTGTCTTGCTTTGTTTTTGCCCAGTTGCCTTCCCTTCCATCGAACCTGTCTAATGTGCGGTCGGCGGACATATCGGAGGAACAGTTGATGCAGATCACATCTTATATGCGGACAAACAATGTGAACAGCCAGCAGGCCTATGACCTGGTTGTGCGACGTGGTATGATTCAAACTGAGGCATCAACATTAAAAATAAGAATTGACAACGCCATTAATAATAATACGCAAAGTAATAACGGCACCAATGACGATGCTGCCCCCGATGGTGGAAATCGAAAACCGCCTTTAAACTCCAACGATAAGTACACGGTTGATACAACCATAAAAACGATCCAGGTACTGAACCCGAAGAAAATATTTGGCCTGGAAATATTCAACAACGGTGTACTCACCTTTGAACCGAATATGAAAATTGCCACGCCGGTCAACTATATTATTGGGCCGGATGATGAGATCAACATTAACATCTATGGCTATCAGGAGGCCAAGTACACAGTGAAGGTGGGTAGTGAAGGCGACATTAATATTCCTTATGTAGGTGTGATGTATGTGTCGGGACTGACGATAGAACAGGTGACAGAAAAGATAAGAAGTAAGTTAAGCTCGGCCGGATACAGTAATATTAAAACGGGTCTGACCAAAGTGAGTGTGAGTGTTGGCCGCATCAGGAGCATTAAAGTAACCATTCTTGGAGAAGTGAAAAAGCCGGGTTCGTACACATTGCCTTCGTTGGCGACGGCCTTCAATGCATTGTATGTATCTGGTGGGCCAAATGAGATCGGCAGTATGAGGAACATACAAATCATACGCAATGGCAAAGTCATTGACCGCCTTGACATTTATGATTTCCTGGTAAAGGGCGACCAAAAAGGCAACATTATGCTACGGGACCAGGATGTGATACGCATACCTGCTTATAATGTGCGGGTGTCGCTTGAAGGCGAGGTAAAAAGGACAGGTTTATTTGAAATGAAAGCCAACGAAACCCTGCAGGATCTGTTTGACTTTGCCGGAGGTTTTTCAGACAGTGCATACACGGCCAGTATTACCGCCTACCAAACTACCGACATTGACAAAAGAATTATTGACATTGACCGAAAAAATTATTCAGTCTATAAGCCCTTGCGGATAGAGTCTTTTGTCGTGAAAAAGATTGTCGGGCATTATGTAAACCGAGTTACCATTACTGGTGCGGTGTATTTGCCCGGTGATTTTCAATATACTCCCGGCATGACTTTGAAAAACCTGATAGACAAAGCGCAGGGATTGAAAGAAGATGCCTACAACCCACGCGGATTAATCATTCGGAGCAAGCCGGATCTGACTCCGGAATATGTATCATTTAGCCCGGTGGAAGTGATGCAGGGCGGCGGCAACAACATTGCCCTGAGACCCAACGATAAAGTAACCATTTCATCTGTGACAGATGTGAAGGAAAAAACGACCGTTTCTATCTATGGCGAAGTCCGGTTCCCCGGCTCTTATCCCTATGTGGAAGACATGACTTTGCGGGATCTGATATTGCTTTCCGGCGGCTTTACTGATGCAGCCATACCCCAACGCATAGAGCTTGCCCGCCGCATAAAAAGCGACACTTTCGATATTAAGAACACACAGGTATCTCAAGTATTTGACATTAACTCTGTCAGCGATTTAAACACCTCCGCCAACGATGTGCCATTGAAATCATATGATGCCATTGTGGTTAGAAAAAACCCCAGCTACCAGTTGCAGATCAATGTGCGGGTAGAAGGGGAAGTGGCATTTCCAGGGCCTTATGTTTTGAAAACAAAAAATGAGCGTGTAAGCGATGTGATTAAACGGGCAGGTGGCCTGACTCCGCAAGCCTACAATCTTGGCGGTTACATTACCCGCAACAACAATAAATCTATCCTTAATCAACTGAACACACAGAAGGTAACCAAGATACAGGAAACACTAAAAGACACCACAGGCAAGCTGACACAAGACATAGAAAGAAGCGTAGATCAGATAGCCATAGACCTGAGTACGATACTGATGAACCCCGGCGGCCGCAACGACCTTATTTTGGAAGAGGGAGACATCATTACCATTCCCAAAGAAAAGATGGACGTCCGCATCAGCGGGCAGGTGTTGTTTCCCACACGTGTGGTATATGATGAAACGCTTAGCCTGAAAGATTACCTGGGCCGTGCAGGCGGCACAGCGAACAATGCTTTGAGGGGGAAAATTTATGTACTCTACCCCAACGGCAACGCAGCCCGAACCAAGCATTTCCTTGTTTTCCGAACCTTTCCAAAGGTGACTGCAGGTAGCGAAATCATTGTACCAAAGAAAAATGAAGTAGAACGAAGACGGCTTTCGACTGGTGAAGTGATTGGGATTGCAACGGCTATTACATCGTTTGCAGGGGTGTTGTTGAGTTTGTTGATAAATATTAATAAGTAGGAAATGGCTGATACTCTTTTTATCGTAGATCTTTTGATAACCATCCGGAAAACAATAAAATTTTTGTTTTCGAAATGGCTGATTATCTTTCTTATTTCCTTTTTAGCGGGAGTATGTGGCATTTTATACGCATGGTTAAAGGAACCAAAATACACTGCTGAATTGGTATTTTCTTCTGAAGCGAGTGGCGAGAATAACTTAGGGGGTTATGCAGGAATTGCTGCTCAATTTGGCTTTGATTTGGGCGGATCAGGCGGTGGAGCATTCCAGGGAGATAATTTGATGGAACTGTTAAGAAGCCAGACAATATTGGAACAAACATTGCTGAGCGATGCGCCCAACTTTGGCAAAGGCAAACTGATGATAGATGCTTATCTTGAAAATCATAAATTAAATAAAACATGGAATAAGGATACACTTTTAAGTAAGGTGCATTTTGAAAAGTCCTCATTGACACCAAATAGGGCAAGAGACAGTGTAATGAAAGCAGTTTGTAAAGGTATCTTAGAAACACAATTGTCAATTGACAAAAAAGATAAAAAATTAAATTACATTGTGGTACACATGACAGATGTAAATGAGGTATATGCAAAAGACTTTGTGGAGGAACTGGTAAAAATTGCTTCTAACTATTTCATTGATTATAAAAGCCAGAAAGCCCGTAAAAATCTGCAATTGGTAGCCCGTCTGACTGATTCGGTAAAAGGACTGCTGTATGGAAATATTGAAAACTATGCAGCTTCAAATGATCTAAACGTAAATCCATTAAGACAAATAACAAGGACTGGTGGCCAAAAAATTCAGGTCAATGCGCAGGCAAATACTGCTTTATATACTGAGTTGCTGAAGCAGTTGGGGCTGGCTCAGTTAACGGTTCAAAAGGAAACTCCACTTATACAAATAATAGACAGCCCAATTTTGCCACTGAAAAAGGAAAAACCTGGCAGGCTGATGATGGGGATTATTTTTGGGTTTTTAGGTGGAGTTTTTATAGCAGGTTTACTAATTTTAAAACACTGGTTTGAAAAAGAAGCAATTTCTATTAGTAAAATTATTTAATATTAAGTTTATTTTGACAGGCTAGTTAATTACCACTTTCATTGTTTGCTTTTATTGCATATAGTAATTAATTATTATTTTCCGAAAATATTTCCTGAAAAAAGTTAATGGTACTTTTCATATTAATATCATTTGTCATTTTAAATAAAATTTTATATAAATCTTATTTAAACCCTATTTTTCTTCAATCGGTATTATGGTCTTTATATTATTTTTTTTTAAATCTTAATATTGATTTGTATGATATTAGAATGAGTGATATTGATAAATTTGTATTGATTCAATCCATAGGTTTTTCATTAGGTGGGTTTCTTTGCATTTTATTTACCAGAAGAAGTGCTATTTATCAAAGGCAACCTTTTAACCATAATGTTTCAGAAATTACTTACAAGAACTTATTACTTTTTTACCCTTATATTGTAATCATTATTTCCTTATCCGTAATAATGCTATTAAAGGAAGCTAATTCTTTATCTATATTTAGCGTAGGAGATTTGAAGGAAGAACTTATAGAAGATGATGGGAAAAAATTTGGAACTTTTGGTCTTATTCAATTACTATCTTCTGTGTATGTTGTTATTTTTATTGCAACCCAAAATGCGATAAAAGAAAATAAGTATAAATTTATAATTCTACTTTGTACTTTCATATACTTTACTTTATTGCTTGGCTCCAAAGGACAATTTGTTTTCTTCTTTTGCTCTACGATTTATTTGCTAATCTGGAAAAATAAAATAAGCAAATCACAAATTCTTATTGCGGTTGTTTTTCTTATTGGATTTATGCTCCTTGTTACTCTTTTAAGATTTGGAGGAGATAAAGATTCAATTACATCAGAGTCCATTCTAAATATACTAATCATTTATACCATAACATCTTTGCCTGGCTTGCAACTGTTCAATGCTGCCACGCCAAAGGTATTTGGTTACTACACGTTTAGAATTTTATATGTTTGGCTCAATAAATTGGGGTTTGACTTTCCGGTAGCTCCTGTACTTTCCGAATTTACTATGACTCCTTTGCCTACCAATGTTTATTCTTACATAAAGCCTTATTATCACGACTTTGGTTATACAGGCGTTTTCTTGCTGCCGCTTATGCTGGGGGCAATTCACAATTTTTTTTATTTCAAAGCCAACAAAGGCAACCTCAATTATCTGATACTAAGTGCATTTCTTGTTTACCCATTGGGAATGCAAATATTTGAAGAAAATTATTTCAGGCAGTTTACCAACTGGATTTATGTTTTTATATTTATACAATTTCTTACTCAAGTTAACTTTAATGCAAACAGGCGCAGTCATAATCACCTACAACCCGCAGTTGAGTGATTTGGAAATATTGGTCACCAACATCATGGCTACTGTGAAAATGGTGGTTTTGGTAGACAATGGCAGTGCCAACATTGAGGAAATAAAAGATTTCACCAGCAGGTTTCCAAATGCACGGGTCATATTATTGGGCGAAAACAAGGGAATTGGCTTCGCACAAAACCGTGGTATAGAAATGGTTTTTGCAGATGAATCCATGGAAGGGGTGGTAATGTTTGACCATGACAGCCACCCTGAGCCTGACATGATAACCGTGCTGTCCAACGAGTATGAAAGACTAACAGCAGCAGGTGCAAAAGTGGGTGCTTTAGGGCCTGTAACCATAGATCCGCGTACACAAAACCATTATCCAATTGTTGTTTACTCTGGTTTCTCGCTTAATAAATTTTATCCTGTTGAGAGCGACCTTACCCCAATTCCGGCTACATGCATTATTGCATCCGGCTCGCTAATACCAAGGGCTACCTTTGAAAAAGTTGGAGGAATGAATGAAGATTATTTCATTGATTATATTGACATAGAATGGGGTTTTAGGGCAAAAAGTTATGGATTTGATTTGTATGCCTGTCCCGGTGCAAAAATGTATCACCAGGTAGGTGATTCAAGATTGAAAATATTTGGAAGAGAAATTTCAATGCACAGTCCTCTGAGGAGATATTACTTGGCTCGCAATTCCATTTTTATGCTTAAAACGAAGTATATAGACTGGCGTTATAAGGTTAGGGAGTTTTTTTATTCCATTTCGCGGGTCATTGTGTTTGTAGGAGCAGTAGATAGAAAAAAAATTTATCTTAAATATATTTTTCGGGGTTGGTACGATGGTTTAGCGAATAATTTTGGCATTTGCCCGATAGGTAAGCCAAACAAAAGCTAACACAATGATGGTTTCTGCCGTTAATACTGATTGCACCACAGACACAACGTTATTGTTCAAATAAATATCAACAGCAAAAACAGCGACAGTGCATAGCGCCGCACCAAGCAGCCACTTAAAATTTTTTGCATCGTTGAAATGATTGGAAATAAGCAATTGCAGAAAAAAACGGGTATTAATACTAATCATTACAACAGTAAGCAGAAAATAAACCAGGCATTTTGTAAACAACTCATTGAAATCGTAGGGTTGTTTTAAATATCGAAAAATATAAGGCGATAGTAAATAAGTTGCCATGCACCCTGCCGCCACTGCCAAGTAAAAGAACCATAAAATCCGTACAGATTTTTTAGTATAAACAGAACCCTCCTGGCACACAACAGGGTAAACAGCATTTACAAACACCGCCAGGAGGGCACGGATAGCCATAAATATTTTTTCGGCAAAAGCATATACCAATACATGGCTAGTGTTTTTTATGAAGCCGATAAACACGCTAAGGCATGTAGTGGGAGTCATCACGAGAAATGAATTGGCCACAAGGGGCCAATCTCTTTTTATGATCAATGCCGCATGTTGCAGTGTATCTTTTGACAGGCGAACCCGAAAACCATAAACAGTGCAAAAGCGTTTGAAAATAAGCAGGCTTATCAAGGTAGTACCCAGTCCTGCAAGCGGCATCAGCGAGAAAAAATTTGCTTTGCAAAATATATAAAGCAATAGCAGCAAAAGAAAAAACAACCGCCCCAAAAAATTAGAAATGATAAAAAAATATTCCTTGCTGCTACTCATGTAGAGCCAATAGAAGTTTAGATTATAACCAATAATGAAACTGTAGGCAAGTATATTAGAAAGCAGGTTTCTGGATAATTGGGGCACAAAAAAGCACAAGACAACCCAGATAAAATACCCCAGCCCCAAGATAATTATTTTGACTCCGATATACGATTCAATGTCGGCAATAATTTTTTCCGAAACATTTCCTTTGTTTATTCCACCTAATTGCAAAGCATCTTTCAACAAAATGATATTGGACGAATAATCAGAAAATAGCAGATAAATATTAGAGAAATTCAACAATAAAAAAATACCGGCAGTTTTGCTACTGTCTGCCAGTTTCAATAAAATGGCAATAACCAATACAGGGAAAAATGAATTGAATATTTGCGAATAAAAGACCCGGAAAAATTTTTTCATCAAAAAGATGCAGGATTATAAATTAATGAATTTTTGCTGAATGGAAAACCTTCAATTGTTTGTAAAGAGACACAATTTATTTTAAAAAGCACTTCCGCAAAATTGGTAAATAAAACGTAGAATAAAACACAACCTGTTAAATGCAAAGCATTGAACGAAATTTATTATTCAGCATTCCAAGGAAATATTGGTCACTATAAAACAGAAGTTAAAAACTACAATTAATTAAAATGAAAAAAGTTTTAAAAAAGATTTTCGAAAGTTTTACGCACTTAATTGGAAGATTAAATGGTAAATATTATTTTGAAGATTTCGTTCGGGTTTACCCGGATGCTATCAGGTTTAATAAATTAGGCAAAAGAATTCCTACCACAAAGAATGACATTAACAACTTACTAAACCATACTAAATTTTATAAGTTTGCTGCACAATTTGTAAAAGATAAAAAGGTAGCCGATGTTGGTTGTGGTAGTGGATATGGTTGTGAAATTTTGAAAAAAAGTGGCGGCAGCTATGTGCATGGATTTGACGTTTCAAAAGCAAGTATTGATTTTGCAAAATCTCGCTACTCTGTAAAAATTGCAGATTTTTCCATTGCCTCTATTACAGATATGAATGTTGTTGATGATAATTCTTACGACATTTCTATTAATTCCGAAGTGATGGAGCACATAAAGGAATACAATATGGAATATAAAGCTGTAGAAGAGTTAAAAAGGATAACAAAAAATGAAGGTTTAATTATTGTTGCAACTCCTAACACTGAAATGTTTCCTGGTCATGGGTTCGATTTTGACGAAATTGATAATTTGTTTAAAAAAAATTTCTCAAAATATTGCATTTTTGAGAATGCTTTATATAGGTCTTCTGGTGTAGAAGGTGATAAATGGAAACAAAGGCTTACAAGTGGGCAAACCGGAATAATTGTTAGTGAAAATATTAATTTTGACGAAACATGTATTCTTCCGGGACCTGTTTGTAAGGCTAAAATAGGAATTTCGCCAGGAGAATTTCCTTTTGAAAACTACAACGTAAATACCACCCTTTTGCACAACACACATTCCTGGATAGTTTTAGCTATCAATAATAAAGTATGAACCTTCTGACTTTTAGAAATAGAAAACCTTCTACAATAGCAAGAATAATTCTTGATAAATTATTTGCAAATAAATTTAAAGATTTGAATGGTTTTATTCATTTATTTAAAGATAAACATGGTATAGAAATTGGTGGTCCCAGTCATTTTTTTACCAATAAAGTTTTGCTCCCCATCTACAGCTTGGCAAAAAAAGTTGACGGTTGTAATTTTAGTCATCAGACTATTTGGGAAGGCGATATAAAAGAAGGGGAGACATTCCAATATACAACTGGTAAATTTGGTCATCAGTTCGTTTGTGAAGGAGCCGAAGTAAATGTTATACCCAAAGGCATTTATGATTTTTTGTTATCCTGCAATAATCTTGAACATATAGCCAATCCTTTAAAAGCAATTAAAAATTGGCTCTACCTTTTAAATGATCAGGGTGTTATTGTGCTTATTTTGCCACGTAAAGAATCTAATTTTGATCATAGAAGAAATGTTACTTCATTCAATCATCTTTTAGCCGATTTTGAAAACAATGTTGGTGAGGACGATCTTACTCATTTGGATGAAATATGTTCGCTTCATGACATTAAACTGGATTCAGGTTCAGAAACTATTGAAATGTTTAAAAAACGTTCCAAGGATAATTTTTCTAACCGTTGTTTGCATCATCATGTTTATGACAACAAACTTCTTGAGCAGATCTGCTTGTTTTTTGAAATGGAAATTATCATTCAAAAAAGCACAACAACAGATCATATTATCATAGCGAAAAAATCATGATTTTGGCCTTTCGCAAATCGTTGATTAAATAAAACATGAAAATTCTGTTTATTATAACGAAGGGAAATAATATCGGTGGAGCACAAATATATGTTCGGGATTTGGCAATTGCCTGTAAAAAGGATGGTCATCATGTTACAGTAGCCGTGGGAATTAAAGGGGATCTGTGTGATCAACTTTCCACGCATGGTATAGAATCAGTCATTATCAAAAACCTGGTTGTACCCATAAGCCCTTTTAAAGATATTTTTGCCCTTTTTGAAATAAAACAATTACTACAGAAATTCAAACCCGATGTTGTTTCCATTAATTCATCAAAAGCGGGCATTGTAGGGAGGCTGGCTTGCTATTTTACTAAAACTCCAAACGTTTTTGTAGTGCATGGCTGGTCTTACACGCCGGGTATTTCTTATCTTAAAATCCTCGTTTTCAAAATTATAGAAAAATGCCTTGTCCCTTTTAGTCATTATTGGATTTGTGTAAGCATGTTTGATTATAATTTTGGGATTACCCATAAAACTTTGAAAAAAGATAAATCCCGGCTTATCTACAACGGCATATCGGAAAGTTTAAAAAATATACCTAAAAAAAAAACTGTCAATGATATACCAGTATTAGTCATGGTTGCCCGCCACGACCATCAAAAAGATCATAAAACGCTTTTCCATGCACTAAAAAATATTGATAACATAAAGGTTTTATTGATAGGTGACGGCCCTTTAATGCAGCAAAATATTAACCTTGCTAACGAATTGAAAATAGAAAATAAAGTTTCATTCATGGGTTATAGAAACGATGTGAAACAAATACTTGATAATGCTGACTTGTTTGCATTGATTTCCAATTGGGAAGGTTTTCCTCTATCAACGCTTGAAGCCATGAGTTTTTCGCTACCTGTGCTTGTGTCAAATGTTGGGGGAGCAGCAGAAGCTGTTAAAGAAAATATTTCTGGTTATATAATTCCTCGACAGAATCATGCACTTCTTGCAGAAAAAATAAAGCAATTGTGCGATATCGGGACAGCAAATAATCGTAAAACTTTGGGAGATAATGCCCGAAAAATGTTTCTTGAAAATTATACTTTTGAAATAATGTATAAAAAAACCATGTCGATTTTTAAAGAGGTAGCTTTAAATAAACCCAATTAATCATTCTATATTTTTGGTGGAAATATCAGCTTCAATCGTTTTATACAAATCTGGAAATGAGGTAAGGCAAACTATTGGAAGCTTTCTCAACACTTCGTTGTCTGTTAAGCTTTTTCTTATTGATAACTCCCCAACAGATACTCTTAATAGCAAACTTGCCGATTTTATATCTGATAAGCGGGTTCACTACGTTTTCAATAACAGAAATTTAGGTTACGGAGCAGGTCATAATATTGCTCTTCGTGAATCAATACATACTTCAAAATACCATCTCATTTTAAATCCAGATATTTCATTTACAAAAGGTACACTTGAAAAACTCTATAATTTTGCAGAGCAGTATCCTGATATTGGATTGATAATACCTAAAGTTATTTATCCAAATGGTACTGTTCAATTTGTATGCAAACTATTGCCCACACCGCTTGATTTATTGTTCAGAAGGTTTTTACCAAATGCCTTATTAGGTGAAAGGATGGAAAGATTTGAATTGCGAAAATCGGGCTACAACAAAATTTTCGAAGCAGCTTACATCCACGGCTGCTTCATGTTCCTCCGCACCGAAGCCCTCAAAAAAGTCGGCTTATTTGACGAACGCTTTTTCATGTATCCCGAAGATATTGATCTTACCAGGAGGATTCATCAGCAGTACAGAACAATTTTTTATCCGGAAGTGGAGATTGTTCATGAACATGCAAAAGGCTCTTATAAAAGCCTCAAATTATTTTGGATTCATATCACCAACATGATTAAGTATTTCAACAAATGGGGGTGGGTTTTTGATAGCGAAAGAAAGAAAGTCAACAGGAAAATTTTAGAACAGTTTTAAATTCAATTTAGAACGAAACATAAGTTATAGTTCCCTCTGTTGAATTCCATGTTTTTAAAGTGTCATTGGTTAAAAGTAGCACCTCATAATCTACTATATTGAGAAGTCCGGAAGTGATTGTAATTGTTGAATCTATAGCATTAAATGAAAAATTTCCTGTTCCGTATGAATTACCACGAGGCAAATAATCACAGTCAGCAAATCCTGTGTAAGATGTTGTGCTATAATTTGTTATAGCATGTGAAGTTATACTTTTAATCCATGAGGAATCAGATTGAAAATTTAATTGTGTGCTATCAGTTGTGATAATCTGGTCTCGATATAGGATTTGGTATCTTATCACACAGCAATGGGATGTGTCTGAATGCAACGTTAACCAATTATTGGAGATAAGCTTTGAAAAATCTAACGAGGCTGTCTTAACTTGTTGAGTGTTCTCAGATGATTTGTTGCATGAGGTTAAAGCATATACCAATAGAAAACAAAATAAACATTTTTTTAATTGTCCCAAAACGTGTTTCATAAGGGAAAGTTTTAGAGTTAAAGTTGATAATATCTGTAGGCCTGATTTACAAATTTAAAACATAAAACCTGATTTATGAAGAAAGAAATAACATTTATTGTACACGAAGCTGAAGAAGGAGGTTATCATGCTGAAAGTGTTGGTGTAGCCATTTTTGCAGAAGGAGATACAATAGACGAATTGAAAAATAACATCAAAAGCGGAATAGAGTGTTATTATGATTCCTTAGAAAATGCCCCGGTATTCGCTCATTTGCATTTTGTAAAGGATGAAGTTTTTGCTTTATGAAGATTCCACGGAACTTGTCGGGACAAGAATTGATAAAGCTGGTAGGGGTGTATGGTTATGAAATTACAAATCAGCGAGGCAGCCATATCAAGATAACGAAACAGCAAAATGGTGAACATCATATTGCTGTACCAAACCATCATCCCATAAAAATTGGAACACTGAATGGAATCATTAGTCAAGTTGCCAACCTTTTAGCTTTATCAAAAAAGGAGATATTGGAAAACTTATTTTAAGCCATTCGCGTTCTTCACTTGTATTTAATAGAAATTCTTCGCGACTTTAAATAAATTATGTTTAGTGCGTAATTTACAGATGATAACTGCGTTGTTGCATGAATAGCCTATAAATCATTTGCGAAGCAAAAAATCCTTTCTCAATCCATAAAAAAATCCTGCTAATCCTTCTAATCTGTGTACTCCGTGTTCCCAAATACCCTTCAAATTGATTCATGCAACAACGCCGATGATAACCATGAATCTAAAAGTGTTTTCTCAACATTTGATTCCGTTGCCAGTATCTTTTTCCCATACTAAAAACATTTTTTCTTTCACTTACTTGTCTTT
Organism: Segetibacter sp.; assembly: GCA_043733905.1. GTDB lineage: Bacteria > Bacteroidota > Bacteroidia > Chitinophagales > Chitinophagaceae > Segetibacter. Next base: position 21,420 of record JAYTGA010000058.1, on the reverse strand, counting down.
TACTATATTGCCTCAATTTTCATCACCAACGGCATAGGAAAATGAATATTTGCATCATCGGAGGGTCAGGATTTATTGGCGGATATTTAATGGCAATACTCAAAAAGCAACACAATGTGTTGAATATTGATAAGATCAGAAGCCCCAAACATCCTGATGTAAACTATGAGCAATGCGACATCAGGGATTACGACAGGCTCAATCGTGCCATTCCTGCTGATACGGAATTTATTGTGCTTTTGGCCGCTGAGCATCGCGACGATGTGACTCCTACGGCACTCTACTACGATGTAAATGTTGAAGGTGCCCACAATGTGCTAAAGATTATGACCGAAAAGCACATAGACAATATTCTTTTCACCAGTTCTGTTTCGGTTTATGGGCTTAACAACAAAAACAAGCCCGATGAATTTTCCCCTACTTCTCCCTTCAACCATTACGGAAAAAGCAAGCTGGAAGCTGAAAGAATATTAAAGCGCTGGTTTGAAAATGATCAGAATGGAAAGTCGCTCATCATCGTAAGGCCGACAGTCGTTTTTGGCCCTGGCAACCGGGGAAATGTTTACAATTTGCTTAAACAAATATCCTCAGGCAGATTTATGATGGTGGGCAAAGGCCACAACCGAAAGTCAATGGCTTATGTAGAAAATGTGGCTGGGTTCATTAACCATTGCCTGAATGCCAATTACAAAAAATTTCATCTCTTCAATTATATCGACAAGCCCGATCTGTCTACCCGTCAGTTGGTCACTCAGGCAGAACTGGCTATTGGCAAGCGCATTTTGCCAATTAAAATCCCCTACATTTTTGGCTACAGTACTGCAAAAATGCTGGATGTGGTGCTAGGATTGATGAAGCGTAAAAACCCCATCAGCGCAGTCAGAATTAAAAAGTTTTGCGCAACTACACAGTTCGACTCATCCACCATTCAGGCAACCGGCTACAAGCCTCCTTTTAGTTTGGAAAAAGGTCTGGAAATTACCATCAAAAGTATTATTGAAGACCGAAAAACTGTTGCAGAACCTGTCCTTACAGCAGTGACTGCGTAATTTTTTTATCCCAGTCCAAAACAATTTATTTCCACTCTTTATTTCCATCCACCTAGTTAGCATTTTTGAATCATAACAATACAACTTCTCTCTCAAAGCCACGGCTGGTCATTATCCTTAACAGATTTGTCATTGGGGGGCAGGCAGTGGACACAATTCCTTTAGCCTGGCATTTGCAAAGCGATTTTGATATTCTCATTCTTTACGGGGAAAAGGAAAAGGATGAATTGGAACCGGATTTTTTATTAGTCAAATACCCGGGTCTTCGGCTAAAAAAAATAAGACAACTGCGGAGAAGCATTAATCTCTTCAATGACTTGGTTGCCTTTATTAGCGTATTTAAAGCCATCAAAAATTTCAAAGCGGACATTGTTCACACACATGGCGCCAAGTCCGGCTTCACTGGTCGTCTTGCATCGTGGTTTTATGGCGTTCCTGTCATCATTCATACTTTCCACGGGCATTTTTTTCATTCTTATTTTACAAAAACTATTTCAAATTTTATTGCGGGTGTCGAGCGGGCAATGGGTAAAATAACTACCCGTGCTGTTGCGCTTAGCAATGCACAAAAAGAAGAATTGTCGCTCCGTTATAAAATACTGCCTTTAGAAAAAATAAAGGTGGTTCCACTGGGTTTTGCTTTTGACCAGGACAATGATGCAGAAGTGTTGAGACAAAAATTCCGAACTCAATTCGGATTGCAGCCACACCATGTAGCTATTGGCATTGTAGGCCGCATTGTTCCTGTAAAAAACCATTCTTTTTTTGTAAAAGTGATTGCTGAAATTTTGAAAACAAACACTGCTAGTAACGCGGCTTTTTTTATAGTGGGCGATGGCGACCTGCGACGTCAGTTAGAAGCTGAAATGAAGCAGCTCAATATTGGTTTTAGCAACACGCTCATTACTCCTCAAAACAAGGTTGTTTTTACCTCCTGGATCACAGACATGTATGAGGTCATGAACGGGTTGGACGTGGTCGCACTCACCTCTCTCAACGAAGGAACTCCGCTATCCGTAATTGAAGCGCAGTTTTTCAAAAAAGCAGTTGTTTCGACCGATGCTGGCGGTGTCAGAGACACCATGCAGCAAGGCATCAGCGGCTTCATTACTGCTACAGACGATATTGACGGCTTTACCGAAAACCTTAAAATGCTGATTGACAATGAGCAGTTGAGAACACAAATGGGTGTAGCCGGTTTTCAGTTTGCTTCTTTAAAGTTTTCGAAACAGAACGAAATTGAATCAACAAAAGCATTGTATTGGTCATTGCTTAATAAAAAAGCCCAACAAAAAAATTGAAAAACTTTAAGCAAAAAGCGACTCTTAATATCCTTCAGAAGACTCCTATTCAGGATATTCTTAAATCCCATTTTTTAAAAAAGAGAATTTCTTTTTTTTAGCTGTAAAAAATTTTGACAATCATTTGTACATACAAATGAAATCCCCTTATCTTTGTGATTCAAATGAAATGTTCAGAAAGCAAATATTCCAAGTGCCTTTATTTTACTGCTAATGCGTTTGCACGAAAAGTAGAGAAACTGGCCATTGAAAGCTGGAAACCTGTTGATCTCAGCCCCAGCCATGCTTACCTGCTCATGATGGTGATAGAAGAGCCTGGATCGCAGCCTGGAAATATTGCCAACCACCTGCAACTCAGTCCCAGCACGGTTACGAGGCTCATTGAAAAGCTTGAAGAAAAGAAATTGTTGGTTCGAACCACAGAAGGAAAACAAACCAATGTCTATCCCACGCCTAAGGCAAAAGCGTTGCTTCCCGACCTAAAAAAATGTGTAGAACATTTCTACAAAACCTATAGCGATGCGTTAGGAAAAGAAGCAAGCAGTTCTATTGTTTCAGCTCTTAATTCGGTTGCGGATAAACTTCAGGCTTAATTTTTTTTCTTTAAACATTTGTATGTACAAATAATAATTTGATAACACTAAAAACCAAACAAACATGAATTATGTCGTTACAGGCTCGCTGGGCCACATCAGCAAACCGATTGTAGAAAGACTGGTCGAAGCCAAACACCAGGTCACTGTTATTACCAGTAAAAAAGAAAACGCAGCAGCCATTGAACATTTAGGCGCAAAAGCTGCCGTTGGATCAGTAGAAGATGCGGCATTTATCAAAACGACGTTTGCAGGTGCAGATGCCGTTTACCTGATGATTCCCCCAAACTGGGCTACCACTGATTGGTATGCTTACCAGCAAAAAGTGGCAGATAATTATGCAGCCGCCATTGCCTCGAACAAAGTGCAAAATGTGGTACAACTCAGCAGCATTGGTGCCCACATGCGCAAGGGTGCAGGTCCTATAGACGGTCTTGGCTACCTGGAAGATCAACTGGAAAAACTGGAGGAAACCAATGTGTTGATGCTACGTCCGTCCTATTTCTTTTACAATCTTTTCAATCAAAAAGATCTGGTTAAAAATGCCGGAATTTTTGGCTCAAATCATGGCGGACAGGAAAAGCTGGTGCTTGTAGATACCAATGATATTGCCGCTGTCGCTTCTGCAGCATTGCTTCAGCTTAATTTTAAAGGACACGTCATTCAGTACATTTCAAGCGATGAAAGGACAGTGGATGATATAGCCAAAGTTTTAGGGGAAGCAATTGGTAAACCCGGTACTCCCTGGGTCGTTTTCAGCGATGAACAAAGCCTGGAAGGAATGCTGGGTGCAGGGTTGCCCCCTACAATTGCTAACGGCTACACAGAAATGGGAGCCAGCATCAATAAGGGTTTAATACAGGAAGACTATTGGAAGAATAACATAAAACCAACCGGGAATTTAACTCTGGAGGAGTTTGCAAAGCAGTTTGCTTCAGCTTACAATAGTTAGAAAACTCTATAAAAAATGAAGCAAAATAGGTTCTCCTTTATTCTCTGTAGTGTGTTTTCTCCTGTATTCTCTGTGGTAAAGGGTCTATTTGAACAAAGGAAATTAGAAGAGTTATAAAGAGGGACATTGTTGATCAACATTGGCATTTTTGAACTTTTAAAATTACTGGAATCTAAAACTGCGAAGTTCAGGGATCTTTATTTTTCTAAAAAAATCCCTAACAAAAAAAACTAAAACAACATGAAAATCGGAATGATTGGTTCAGGCGTTGTAGGCCAGACATTGGCCAAAGCCTTTGCCTCAGAAGGCCATACTGTCACACTCGGAACACGTGATACTTCTAAAGAAGAAGTTGTAAAATTTAAGGCTGAGAATGATAGCATTGCTATTGCCGACTTTTCGGAAACTGCTGCATTTGGTGAGTTGATCGTGCTGGCAGTTGCAGGCGGCGTGGTCACCGAAGCTATTGAATTGGCAGGTAAAGTAAACTTCAAGGACAAGGTGGTGATTGATGCCACCAACCCAATAGCCAAAGAAGCACCGCAGAATGGTGTGCTGAAATTCTTCACCGACATCAACCAGTCGCTGATGGAAAAAATCCAGGAACAGATACCCGAAGCTAAACTTGTCAAAGCGTTTAACAGCACAGGAAGCCCCACATTTTACAAACCTGTTTTCAAAGGCGGCGCACCCACCATGTTCATTGCCGGAAATGATGATGAAGCCAAAAAAACCGTCACCGGAATCCTTTCATTATTTGGCTGGGAAACCGAAGATGCAGGCAAGGCAGAAGCTGCTCGGGCTATTGAACCGCTGTGTATGTTGTGGTGCATTTCCGGCTTTGTAAAAAATGACTGGTATCACGCTTTCAAGTTGCTGAAGGCGGAATAAATGATTGATTTGAGTTACAATAATTTAAAAAAAATACAACAAAATGAGTAACAAAATTGCACTGATCACAGGTGCCAACAAAGGAATTGGTTTTGAAACTGCAAAGCAGTTGGGCAAACAAGGCATCGCCGTCATTATTGGCAGCCGCAACAAAGAAAGAGGTGAGAAAGCCGTAACTGATTTGAAAGCAGAAAGCATTGATGCAGAGTTTCTGAAACTGGATGTGGATGATGCTGCCGACATTCAAAATGCCTATGATTTCATTAGCAGCAAATATGGCAAACTCGACATTTTAATAAACAATGCTGGTATACAAATAGAGCAGGATGGTTTTGGCGCAAACACAACAGCCACCACCGAAGAAGCTGTTCTGAAGCAAACGTTTGCTACCAACTTTTTCAACGTGGTAAAGCTGACAAATACCCTGCTGCCATTAATCAAAAAAAGTGATGCTGGCCGGATTGTCAACCTTAGCAGCATACTTGGTTCCCTGACTTTGCACGCAGACCCCAATTCGCCCATTTATGCTTCCAAATTGTTTTCATACAATGCCTCCAAAACCGCATTGAATGCTTACACAGTGCATCTTGCAGCAGCATTGACCGACACCAACATCAAGGTCAACAGCGGCCATCCTGGCTGGGTGAAAACAGACCTTGGTAGCGATGCCGCCCCCATGCTGGTGGATGAAGGTGCCAAAACATCCGTTCAACTTTCCTTGCTGGAAAGCAACGGCCCGACCGGAAAATTTTTCCATTTGGAGCAGGAGTTGCCTTGGTAACATTTTACAATTCCAAATAAAAGAGGAGTGTTTACGATTGTAGGCGCTCCTTTTTTTATAAATCAAATGGTTATATTTACTTTCACAAAAGATCAGCAGAATCTAAAATTTGACTGAAGATAATAAACCGCTACTAATGAAAATCAACTATTTCTTTAGAAAATATCCTTCTTTATTTTTCATTTTTCTGGCAATGTTATTTGTGGGAATTGAAGGTTCCTTTACTTTTTGCAGTAAATCAGTATGTCCTGGATTTACGGATGCTTATTACGATCAATGGTTTCCATACACAACAGGGCAGCAAATTGTTTTTGCCACTTTAAGTGGCAAAGCAGATACAGTAAAAATAGGATCGGCTGAAAAAAGTCAGCCTTTCAGTAGTTATAATGCTTGTGGCAGTTCTTATGCAAGTGTTCGTAGCGACTCTGGCAGCACATTTTTTTATGTGAATGCTTATAACAACGGAAATACACAAACAACGATCATGCTGGACAGCTTTGAGACTGCAGGCATAGCAATCAGTGACACTGGCATTGTCACAAATGCTGAAAGTGTTTCAATTCCTCCAAAATTCCTGTCTTCTGTTACGCTCAATGGCAAAACATTTTCGGATGTGCAATTACTTTCTAAAGACACAATCTACAGCAGCACAAATATTTACAAAGTCTGGATGGCCAGGAATAAGGGGCTTGTGGCCTACCAAAAACGCATTGCCAACGAATTGTTTATAAGACAATAGTTAAACAAAAAAATCCATTGCACTTCCCGGTAAACATACATATAGGTCACACCGAATTGCCATTTCATGCCATTACAGAAACGGCAGGCATTTTTATCGGGTTCAGGTATTTTAGCTGGCTTCGCAAAAGACAAACTGATGTCATAGAAACGAGCAACCGCATCTGGATTTTGATTGCAGCAATATTCGGGTCCGTGCTTGGCAGCCGTCTTGTGGGCGGGTTGGAAAACATTGTTGCACTACAGCAGGCGGACAACAAATTGCTTTACTTTTATCAAAACAAAACAGTGCTCGGCGGATTTCTTTTCGGAATCTGGGCAGTGGAAATAATGAAACTGATAATTGGTGAAAAAAATGCTTCCGGCGATTTGTTTGTTTACCCACTTTTGCTGGCATTGATCATTGGCAGAATTGGATGTTTTAGCATGGGTGTTTATGAAGAAACTTATGGAATCGAATCATCGCTGCCATGGGCCATGAACCTTGGAGACGGTTTGCTAAGGCATCCCGTTACTTTATACGAAATCATTTTTTTAATTTCCTTGTGGGTTACGTTTTGGCAAATTGAAAATAAATACCACTTGGCAAACGGGCTGTGTTTCAAACTATTAATGATGGCATATTTTGCTTTTCGGCTTTTGCTTGATTTCATAAAGCCTCATTACACTTTCAGCATTGGTTTGTCAACAATTCAAATAACCGCATTGGTTGGTCTAATCTATTACATTATGGTTTACCTGGCCAATAAAGATTTATTTTTAGCGAAGCGACTGAACAAAAAACTCTAAACCCTTAACTTCTGCAAATGCCTGAACGCCCATATACTTACTACGATTTCACCCTTAGCATTTGTCCCGAATGTCTGAAAAGAGTGGATGCCAAAATTGTGTTTGAAGATGGCAATGTTTATATGCTGAAAACCTGTAGCGAACATGGTTTTATGAAGGTGCTCATAGCCACAGACATCGAATACTATAAGAAGATCAGGAACTATAACAAGCCTTCGGAAATACCTTTAAAATTCAACACCAAAACCCACTATGGATGCCCTTATGACTGCGGCCTTTGCCAGGATCATGAGCAGCATAGTTGCCTGACTGTGGTGGAAATAACCGACCGCTGCAATCTAAGCTGTCCAACCTGCTACGCCATGAGTTCGCCACACTATGGCAGGCACCGGACTGTGGAAGAAGTGGAGCGTATGCTTGACATTATAGTGGCCAACGAGGGCACGCCTGATGTGGTACAAATCAGCGGCGGCGAACCAACCATTCACCCGGATTTCTTTGCCATTCTCGACATTGCCAAAACCAAGCCCATCAAGCATTTGATGCTGAATACAAACGGCATACGAATAGCCAAAGACAAGGAGTTTACCCAAAGGCTGGCAACTTATCTTCCCGACTTTGAAATATACCTTCAGTTCGATTCATTTAAACCCGATGTCTTGCAAACGCTGCGGGGAAAAGACCTCACAGATGTGCGGATGAAAGCCCTTGAAAACCTGAACGAAGCCAATCTCTCAACCACACTGGTAGTTACACTTCAACAGGGGCAGAACGATGATGAAATTGGAAAAATAATTGAGTTTGCACTACAACAAAAATGTGTTCGCGGAGTTACTTTTCAACCCACACAAATTGCAGGGAGGCTTGAAAATTTTAACCCCGCTACAGACCGTATGACTATGACAGATGTGCGGAGAAAAATATTGGAACAGACATCCATTTTTCAACCAAACGATTTAATACCTGTACCGTGCAATCCCGATGCATTGGTCATGGGTTATGTGCTGAAACTTGCAGGGCAGACCGTTCCACTTACCCGCTACATTGACCCTGCACACCTTCTGGACAGTGGCCGTAACACAATTGTTTATGAGCAGGACAGCGAACTGCACAACCACTTGCTCAAAATATTCAGCACAGGCATTTCTGTGGACAGGGTAGATGAAAACATGAAGGAACTGCTCTGCTGTCTGCCACAGATTTATGCACCAGGTCTCAGCTACGAAAACCTGTTCCGCATTATCATCATGCGGTTTGTGGATGCCTATGATTTTGATGTGAGATCTATTAAGAAAAGCTGCGTACACATTGTACACAAAGACGGACGAATCATTCCCTTTGAAACCATGAATTTGTTTTACCGGGACGATAAGGAAGAACGATTGAAAGAACTGCAAAGGGAAAGGGTGGCAACTGCTTTCAACACATTTTAATCACCAATGAAGCAATTAGATTACTTAAAAAACTTCGTCTTATAAAGCTGATTTTAGAATATGAAAACTTTTTACAAAACTATTCTTGCTTCAGTTGCCGCAATTTTTGTTTTGTGGCTTATTACATTAGTCTTTGACGGACCATCCGGCATTCCCCTCACTGGATTATGGTTGTTTTTTGCTTCCCCCGTCATGTTCTTCGTAGGGCTCATTGTTATAATTGTTTATGAATCTGGAACAGACGGTCGTCAGGTAGGACAAGGTTTAATGCTTTCATCCTTACTCTTTATTCTTGTGGGTTTTGTAACTTGCTCCTCCACTTTTGGACTTTAACAGATAAAATATTTTTTTTACCATTTTGTTTTCTCCAGAGAAATAACCCCAAACCCGGATGGTCATTTTGAGCATTGCAGAATGATTGAGGCCAAAAAAACTGCCATAAATTCCCTTCATTCCGTGTACTTTTGCATCGTCTTTTAAAATTAAATAGTTAAAAAATATGAGTACAGTAAAAGTTGCCATCAACGGCTTTGGTCGTATCGGTCGTTTGGTTTTTCGCCAGATTTATAATATGGAAGGGATTGAAGTGGTCGCCATCAACGATCTTACATCGCCTGCGGTTTTGGCTCATTTGCTTAAATATGACAGCGCACAAGGCCGCTTTGGACAAGAGGTGACCTCCACCGAAAATGCAATAATGGTCAATGGAAACGAGATTAAAATATATGCCCAGAAAGACCCTGCACAAATTCCCTGGGGAACTCACCAGGTAGATGTTGTCATTGAAAGCACAGGATTCTTTACTGATAAAGCAAAAGCCGAAGCTCACTTAACTGCAGGGGCAAAAAGAGTTGTCATTTCTGCACCCGCAACCGGCGATTTGAAAACAGTTGTTTTCAACGTCAACCACAACATCCTGGATGGCAGCGAAACAATCATCAGTTGCGCTTCCTGCACCACTAACTGCCTGGCTCCTATGGCTAAGGTCATGAATGATTCTTACGGACTGGTCGCTGGCATTATGACGACCATTCATGCTTATACCAACGACCAGAATACCCTTGATGCACCACATCCTAAAGGCGATCTGAGACGTGCAAGGGCTGCTGCGCAAAATATTGTTCCGAATAGTACTGGAGCTGCAAAGGCAATTGGCCTCGTACTTCCCGAACTGAAAGGCAAACTTGACGGCAGCGCACAACGTGTGCCAACCATTACAGGTTCGCTTACGGAACTGGTGTCTATCCTCAATAAAACTGTGACGGTAGAAGAAGTGAATGCAGCCATGAAAGCCGCCAGCAACGAAAGTTTTGGGTACAACGAAGACGAGATTGTAAGCACCGACATCATTGGCATTACTTACGGTTCTTTGTTTGATGCAACACAAACCAAAGTATTAACAGCAGGCGACAAACAACTGGTAAAAACCGTGAGTTGGTACGACAACGAAATGAGCTATGTAAGCCAATTGGTTCGCACAGTTCATTATTTCGCCGGGTTGATTTCATAGATCTTTTTACACATAAGCCAAAGAAAAAGCCGTCCCGATGTTAACTATCGGGACGGCTTTTCTTTTATACTATACAGGAGTAAAATATGATCCCATTTCTGCGGAACACAAAAACCCTTTTTAAATCTAAAATGGCTTTGGTGTATAAATAGTCATGAATCATTTGCGAAGCAAAAATCCATATTTATCCATAAAAAAAATCCTGTCAATCCATCCAATCAGTGTCATCCGTGTTCCAAAACATACTCACCGTTATCCCATAATTGCTTAATTCCTCAATTTGATGTTACTGAAAAATGCTTTACTCACATCCTTTCCTTGCACCAAACCTTTCTCAATGGCTTCACGATAGTGGATGCCGCCATAAAGACGGGAAATAGCTGCTTCGTTGGCAGCATCGTTAAATGAATTGTATGACCGTGCCGGAAATCCAAGGCTCACATTGGAAGTATCGCTAAATGCGACAGTACCCATCAGCCGTGTAAGCACATCTGCAGCAGCACTTGAACTGACCGAATGGCCCGAAGGATATTCAGGAAATGGTGGTGTGCCAAGCAGGGGAGTCCAGGCTGAGCCACCTGTCACGTAAGTTTTGATATAGGAAACAGGGCGCAACAAATTGATTTTATATTTAGCATCCCAGCAGGAAATGAAGGCATCGGCCATCACCATATTCAGGGCAGCATACACTTCGGCAGCTTTGGCAAGGCTGATGTTTTTTTGCAAAGCGACTTCTGTAGCAATGCCCACCCAGTGACCCGGAGGTGTAGGCGTGCTGCCAGTGCCGTCTGCCCACCATTTGGCAATAGCCGTTTGGTCAGGTGTCAGGTTTTGGCCGATTGTCATTACTTCGTTTGCCTGATTGTAGAAAGCTGAGCCGGGTGTTGCATCAAAAGGGATGGTGCTTGGTATGTAACAGGCAGAACCGCTTGGCATTCCAAAGCATTTCAACTGTCCCCAAAATGGTTCTAAAGGAGACAGAACAGCACCGGTAGGCACCCAGTTGGCAGGATTGGCCGATGATGGCGGAACGGTGTAAACAAGGTTGCGTGTAGTTGCAAAATTGTCATTTGCAGCACGATTGAGTGCAGCAGCCGAAACTTTTTTACCAAAATCAGTTGAATAGTCAAACAGGTGAGCATCCAGTTTTGCGTGCAGGTCCGAGACATATTTGGTGTGCAGGTTCTCAATCAACTGGCTGTTTTCCGGCTTCAGAGTTCCAAAAATCTGCAAGGCAATTCCATACAACGCCTCATTGGCAGACACTGCAAAATCAAGTTTCCCCAAAGTTTCCGCAGATGGAAGAGAGGTCATCGCAAGCTGGTTATGTAGCGAAATGTAGCCCGCCATGCCTGGCACCACTGCCTCATAAAGGCCTACACCTGCATAGGCATACACACGGGAAGCCTGTGGAGGGTTTTTGCCTTCCGACTTTACAATCAGTCTGAAAGTCTGCATCCAGTCGGTCGCTACTTTCGATGAAAAAGAATTTGCATCTGCCTGGTAAGCCACCACTTCAGTATCTTTTTTACTACAGCTCTGCAACAGTAAGATTGAGCCTGCAATCAAAAGCAAGCCATAAAATTTCCGCATAAAAATATTTGTGTTAAATGATTAGGTTGTAAATATGAAGACATTTTAAACAAAATAGCTGCTTCTATCATGTTATTTTAAGGGGTTATTAATTGCCTTAAAAAAAGTACAGCCTTGAGTTGAAGATATCTAGAATCCAGAAATAATTCAGGGAACATCGCTTTTATGTTTTATTCCCTACGAATACCGAAATTTCAAAAGCGAACGGGTTTTTGACGAAATATTGTTAGCAAATCGGGATTGAAAGCGATGCGCAAAAGCGGAAACTTTTAAAACGGTACTGTAAATTTGAAAAGCTATTTCCTCCAGGAAACAATAAAAACAACTTTAAAGTTGTTTTTGGAATAAATCCTTACATTTACATTCCCAAATGACCAACAATGATGAGATAGCAGCATTTTTACAGGATTTTCATGTTAAAATGAATATCTGGGGAATTGTTTTCAGGGATGACCGGGGCAAAAACACCCAAACCCTACTCAATTTGGAAATTAGTAAAGACTACAGGAACAAGGTTTTAAAAGAACTCCAGGTTACTGATTATTCAGAAGGGCCACTACCCGAAAAAATGTATGGCGGGGCAGCTATGTGGGTCTTTGGGAAAATGGTGAAAGGCAAAGAAATTTATATAAAAATAACAATGGGAATGACAGGTGCGCAGACAATATGTATTTCATTCCATATTGCAGAACACCCGATGAATTATCCAAACAAATTGTAGAAAATAACGATTACGGATTGGATGCTTAACTGTTTTGTGTGAAGTATTTTCAACCATAGAGAAACACAGAGGAATATACATTGAGGTCACAGAAGTATAAATTATTTGCTCTTTTTCTTTCTCCGTGAAAAACTCCTGTATTTCTCTGCGGTTAAAAAATTCGCTCTTAAACCAACCTTTAAAATCAAACAACAATGAAAAGTCCATTTACAGGCGGAGAAGCAACCCTCCAACAAGAGCTGCGGACAATGGATTTCCGTAAGGAACAATTCAAGGTTTTGTTCCAGTATTATGTGTGCAACGATAGCGGCGAACAGTTTACCGATGAACAGTTGGACGAAGTAAACACCAACCAGGTGTACAACCAATACAGGGCAAAATATGGCATTCCATTTCCTGATGAAATAAAAGCCATCAGGGAGCAATATGGATTGGCGGCCAATAAAATGGCCGAGATTTTAGGATTAGGCATCAATGTCTATCGCAACTACGAGGCCGGCGAAGTGCCGAGTGTGTCCAACGGCCGGTTGATACAAATGGTGAAAGACCCCAAAGAGTTCAGAAAACTAATTGATTACAGCAAAAATGAATTTACCCCCGCAGAGCTGGAAAAAATAAACAAAAAAATCAACCACTCCCTGCACGAATGGAGCGATGATGGCAACATGTATGAACTGCTGATGTTGGGCGAAAAACGGCCAGGCATTTTGAACGGCTACAAAGTACCCGACCTGCAAAAGATAAACAACATGGTATTGTACTTTGCTGAAAAGGTACAGCCTTTCAAAACCAAGCTGAACAAGCTATTGTTTTATGCAGACTTCCTGCATTTTAAGCAAACCTGTTTTTCTATCAGCGGATTGACGTATCAGGCCATACAAAAAGGCCCCGTACCCAAAAATTATGATTGGATTTATGACAATGCCATGGAAAAGAAAATGGTAACAGTGCAGTTGCACGATTATGGCAACTACATGGGCGAACAGTTTATGCCCACAGGCGAACGGGTTTTTGATGAAACCTTGTTTACAGAATCAGAATTAAAAGCCATGCACACAATAGCCGAAACTTTTAAAACCGACACCGTTAACCAGATTGTAAACAAAAGCCACCAAGAAGCAGCATGGACGAATAATGTGGGGGATTTTAAGGTGATTAGTTATGAGTATGGGTTGGGGTTGAGGTATCCCGTTTGATTTATTGTATTAATCGCGTATGGAATTGCAAGAAAGCTATTCATAATTTTTAAAGTATTGAAATAAATATGTCACAAAAAGGAAGTGTATTTCAAAAAGGTGGAGGCGGGACAAATTTTGAACAAGCGGTTCAAACAGCTTTTTTAACAACTCTTGTTATTCGAGGTAACGCACCATGTTTGCCTAATAATGAAATTATAGAAGTTAGTTTTCAAAATACACGAAAGGGGTTTGAAACCGATGATTTTTTAGTAGTTGCTAAATCTACAATGGGCAACCATAAACTCTTAATTCAGGTCAAACATGATATTTCGTTCACTTTAGGGAATGATAAATTTAAAGAAGTAATGCAGGCTTTTTGGAAAGATTTTAATAATGTCGCAGTTTTTGACCGTACAAAAGATAAGCTTATAGTTGTAAAGAATGGAATGAGTAAAGATGAACGGAATCACCTTAAATCCCTTTTCAATTGGGCTAATACACATGCTACTGAAATAGACTTTTTGGATGAAGTAAATCGTATAAAAGGGAAAAAAGATCGTCTGGAAATATTTCGCCAATGTTTGAAAGAAGCAAATAATAATATAGCACTCACCAATAAAGAGCTATGGGAGTTTTTAAGGTGTGTTGATGTGTTGGAGTACGATTTTTTAAATCAAGGCAGTGTGGACGAGAGCTACTTTTTGAATTTAATTAAGCTATCAAAAAGTAAAGAAACATCTCTTACTGAGAAAGAAATTTGGAATAGTCTTTTAGCCTTTTCTTCCAAACTGAATAAAGATGGAGGTAACGTCACGACTGAAAGTATTCAATTGGAGGAGGTATATAAATACTTCGCAGCAGAGCAGCTAAGTCCTTATTTTAAGGCTATAGAAAAACTTAAAAGTGACAGTAAAATAATTCTCAAACCATTAAAAAGTAAAATTGGGGATTTTCACATTAGCCGAAGTAGTATTAAAGATGACATTATAGATGCTTTAGCCTCATTTCAATTTACAATTATAACTGGAAAACCCGGCGCAGGTAAATCAGCGGAAACAAAAGATGTTCTATCGGAAGAATTTCCTCACACCAGTAAATTTGTATTTAGAGCAGACCAGTTTAATAGACCGCATCTTGCAAATGTTTTTTCTGATTTAGGAATCAATGTAACCATTAATGACATTGTTTCTACAATTGCTCTTATTCCCGATAAAATAATCTTCATAGACAGCCTTGAAAAATTATTAGAAGCTGATCCAGAGTGTGCTTTCAAGCAATTGTTTGCTTTGCTAAAAGAATTTCCGAACATAAAGGTTATCGCATCTTCACGTAAATATGCGATTGACCTTCTTATCCAGAAATTTAACTTAAAGAAAGAAGAATTGGGAATTGTTGAAGTCCTTCCTTTTAATGATGAAGAGCTAAGTAAAGTTCTTAAACAATATCCGCAATTAGAGCAAGTCATTAAAAATCCAGCAATCAAAACTCTGCTGCAAAGTCCAAAGTATTTGGATTTCGCCGTTTCTGCTCTTCGTAAATCTTCATCACTAGACTACACAAGTATTTCTCTTGCAGAATTCAAAAATAGATTGTGGGATTCTTTGGTTGTAGATGCCGTAAATACAACAGACGGCTTACCCATTAAAAGAGAAAATGCATTTATGGAAATAGCTGTAAAAAGGGCCAAAGAAATGAAGCTATTTACACAAGCTAAAAATGCTGATGCTGAAGCTGTGCTGTTGCTGGAGAAAGATGAAATAATCTTTCAGGAAGCTAATCAAAGGCGATATGCTCCATCTCATGATATTTTAGAAGATTGGGCATTAGTGCGATTTGTATCTTCTCAATATGAAGACCATCTAACAGCAAAAGGTTTTTTTGAACATCTCGGAAATGAACCCGCTATTAGAAGAGCTTTTCGGCTTTGGGTTGAGGACTATTTAATAGAAGATAGCTTCAAAGTGCATGAGCTTATAAAGAAATCATTAGCCGATACCTCCATTGAAAAATATTGGGCAGATGAATTGCTAATAGCTGTTTTTAAATCTGAAGATTGCAGTTCTTTCTTCACATCCTTTGAGAGAGAATTATTAGAAACAAATGCTGTTTTCTTAAACAGGTGTATTCATTTAATCAGAACTGCTTGTAAAGAAACCAAAGCGGATAATTCAACAATCTTGTTACCCATAGGTTCAGGTTGGCAAGAAGCATTATTTTTTATTAAAAAACACTTACAAAAATTAGACAATCTTCGATTGTCAATTTATAACCTTCTTTCTGATTGGGAGTATCGGTTGCTCTTTCAATTTGTTACTGAAGAAGAGGCAAAAGCTGTTAGGGACACTGTCTTGTACTTCATCAATCAAATTGAGCAGGGAGATGAATTTTGGGAGGAGCGAAATATAGAAAGTAGAGTAAAAGGCGTAATTACACTTTTCTTCAACTTAGCAGATGTTGCTAAAGAAGAAATAGAAAATTTAATCAGAAGAGCATCTATCAAAAAGGAAGATCGTGAGAACTGGAAAATTAGAAAGTTCTATGAAACAGTAATTGGTAGCTGTCTTTCAGGATTACTTACTCGAACACTTGTTAATAAGTGCCCGGAATTAGTTATAGAAACAGCTTGGAAAGAATGGAAATTGAAACCACCTGAAGAAGGAAGTATAGCATCTTTCATTGGCTCTCACAGTTTAAGACACGAAGAATGTTGGGGTATTGAGGACGATTTTTCATTTTATCCATCAGGCGTTTATAAAACTCCGGTATATTATCTGCTTAAGCATCATCCTATTTTAGGTCTAAAATTCATTTGCGAATTTTTAAACTATGCAGTGGACTTTTATGTTCAAGAAAAGGATTGTGAATACAAACGACAAATCACACAAGTTCAGTTAAGATTAAACGATGAAACAATTATAACTCAATGGGGAAATTCAGAATTGTGGGCGGCTTATAGAGGATTAAGTGTTACCCACTATCTGTTTGAATCTATATTAATGAGCTTGGAAAAATATCTGCTTGAAACAGCACAGCTTAAAACTGAGGTAAGTAAGAGTAATATGAAATTTATGTTCGATTATCTATTCCGTATGAGTAACAATGTTGCCATTACCGGAGTATTAGCAAGTGTTGCGATGGCTGAACCAGAAGTAATAGAAGAACAAATTGCTCCTTTATTCTCCGTACGAGAGTTTTATCGGTGGGACATGGATCGAACCTTACAGGAATCTTCAGCATTTGCTCCAGTAGATAATGATATTTCATTCGCACAAGAAGAGCGATTTAAATCTAATCAACTACCTCACAGAAAAAAATTTTTCCGTGGACTTGCTGATTTTATTGTGGACTATCAATTCAAAACAAGAATAGCTAATCCAGAGATACATTCACTTTTTGATGAACTCCAGAAATCGGCTAACGAAGAAGATATTCTTTGGAAGAAAACTCTAAATGAAATTGATATAAGAACATGGGATGTCAAGAATGATGAAGAAAATAACCGCATTATTTTACAACCAAAGTATGAGCAGAAGGTAGAAGAATTTTTGGAATTGGGAAAGGAAGAAATGGAAGCTCAAAGTGTTACTATGAAATGGTCGGGGTTACTTTGGAATGCTTATGAAAAGAAAGTGGATATTTCTTTTGAAACATGGCAACAGGCTTTTGATTATTATAATGATGAAACTAAGTCTGATCGTCTTTTTGATAGACTTGTCTCTCTTGCAGTTCTTGGCTTAAGTGAATTCGCTAATAATCTTTCAACACAACAGAAGAAATGGTGTGTAGCGAAGATAAAAGAAGTAATCTCAATAATTCTTGATGATGCAGTAAAAGGTAGTTACAATCTGAATAGGGACTATAACTTAATGGAGAAGGAAATAGCACTTCAATCGTATCATTTACTTGCGGCGAATGTTTACGATGAGGATGAAATGAAAGAGGTGAGTAAGTTAATGCTTTATACTTTGATTGCTCCTTTTCATGACCATGAAACTAAAAAGAATGTTGAATATTTCCGAACAGTTTTCTTCAAACAATTTCCAGAAAAAGCGAAAACTGTTTGGAAGAGTTTAATTGAGTATGCATATTTTAGGAAAAAAAATCCATTTTACTACGATGACCATGATTTACAACGGCTTAATGAAGCAAAAGAAAAAGAAAGGACTTTTATAGAGCAATCGTTAGACTCCAAAACCATTGATTTAGATGTTGAAAGCATAAACCTTATAGATTATGAAGCAGACCTTCTTTTTCGAGCTTTTCTGATATTACCCGCTAACAATGCAGAGGAACTATTCCGTCAATTTATAAAGAAAATCACTTCAATTATAACAGAAGAATTACAACTTGATGAAGACCGATCCTATAATAAGAGAAACAGACAACGAAAAGTCGACAGAAGGGCTATAATAGGTTCGGAGCCTTTCTTAGCTGATATTTTACTTTATAACAACCCAGAATTTTCAAAAGAAATTATTGATTTGCTGCTTCATCCGATATTAAACAATGCTGAACTAACTCGTATCAATGCTAAAGAGTTATACAAATTTATTGATGATGTATTAGCCTTTGTCGTTCTTCAGATTTTTGATGAGGGTAATAAAAATCCATTGCCTTCAAATCATGAGGAGCAACTTAAAAGATTTTGGATAATATGGAAGTATTTATTTGATATTTTAAAAATGCCAGAATCAAAGCCGTTTATTTCAACTTTACTTTTTAATGTTCGCTTTCTGCTATTTGATTATTACTGGAAGCCAAATGAACGAGAATGGAAAGCACTTCAAGACAAAAGAGATTTTTATTATTTAATGATTAGCGAGGTTGGAGAAAATCATTTAGAAACGATAATGAATGTTTTTACAATAGTTGGAGAAAAAGCATTTTTGCCAGAGGGATTATCTTTAGTAGTTGAGCTTTTGAAAAAAAATCCAAGACAAAAATTGACACTTGTTAACGTATCGGGAGAACGATTCGTAAAGAAACTTTTTTATAATCACATTTCAGCTATTAAACGTAGTAAAGCATTGGTTAATGATTTTGTTTGGCTGCTTAATGAAATGGTTGATTTAGGATCATCAACAGCTTACCTGTTTAGAGAAAATGTCATTACTTATAAAAGTATAGTAGGCAATTAGCGATGTCAATTGTAACAGAACCCCCGCCACCGATAACACTCACAACCAAAACCCTATTTCCCCCCATTCATAAACTCCTTAATCGCAGCATGATAAACCGTTTGCCCCTTTTCTAATTTGGCAGCGTAAGCCGCTTTCAGTTCCTCGTTTCTGATAATACTTTGTGCATAGGCCACAGCTTCTTTAAATGTATGTTGCTTCACTTTTTGCAGTTCACTTTTCTTCACCCTGCTCATATCCGGCATTTTGGTGATTACGGTATCATAGCTATATTGCTTAATCACAATATTGTCTATAGCACCGCTCACTTTATTCAGGATAAAATTCCCGTTTCCCTTTGCCATATTCTTCAATTTGATTTAAAGCTTGGTGTATCTCTACTCCATACCTATTCCATAGTAACTCCATATTAAAGGTATGAATCTTACGTCCATCCTTCGTCCATCTTTTGTTGATGGTTCGTTAATCAGTCGTTTAAAATTAAAATGAAGGAAAGCATTTTAAAAGAAATTGCAGAGCGCATTTATTGGAATCATAAAGATAAAATGTTTGTACAAAAGACAAAAATAAGGCCTCTAAGAAGCCGTTAAAATGATTAAATTGTTCTCACTTTATTCTCAGTGTTGTCTTTTCTCCTGTCTTCTCCGTGGTAAAAAATCTATTCTTACCACAGAGAAAGCCAAAGAAGAAAAGGAAGGGAGCTACAAAGAGAAACAATGACTGTTCAATATTGATAACCTTAAACAGTTTCTAAACTTCCAACCAAAAAAATTCCCAAACCCCTCTCAAACAAATTCATTTCCCCGAAATTTGCAGATTAAATAAGTTTTCAAGCATGTCAACGATAACAGAAGCCCGGCCACCGGTTACACTCACAGCCAAAGATTTTGCAACAGACCAGGAAGTGCGGTGGTGTCCGGGTTGCGGCGATTACTCCATATTGGCGCAGGTGCAGAAGATTATGCCGGGCATTGGTGTGCCAAAAGAAAACATTGTCATCATCAGCGGCATTGGTTGCAGCAGCCGGTTCCCTTATTACATGAACACCTATGGCATGCACAGCATACATGGGCGTGCCACGGCCATTGCCAGCGGCCTCAAAGCCAGCCGACCAGAACTCAGCGTGTGGATTGTGAGCGGCGATGGCGACAGCCTGAGCATTGGCGGCAATCACACCATGCACATGCTGCGCCGCAATTTTGATGTGAACCTGCTCATGTTCAACAACCAGATTTATGGTCTCACCAAAGGGCAATATTCACCCACCAGCGAGAAAAACAAAGTCACTAAAAGTACACCGTTTGGAAGCATAGACCATCCGTTTAATCCGCTTGCATTGGCAATGGGAGCAGATGCCACATTCATTGCCCGCAGCATGGACAGAGACCCCAAACACCTGCAGGCCATGCTGACCAGAAGTCACCAGCACAAAGGCAGTTCGTTCCTTGAAATCTACCAGAACTGCAACATCTTCAACGATGGTGCTTTTGAAATATTTACAGAAAAAAGCAGTAAAGCGGAAGAAGGATTGTTCCTTGAACATGGCAAACCGCTCATATTTGGCGCAGCCGCAAACAAAGGAATTAAAATTGACGGCCTTCGCCCCGTGGTGGTCGAACTGGGCAACGGCACCTCTGCCGATGACCTGTGGATACACGATGAAAAAGATTTTTACAAAGCACAGACATTGGTCAGAATGTTTGACGACCCCTCAAATCCGGGACATTTCCCAAGACCATTTGGTGTATTCTACCAAACCGAAAGAGCCTGCTACGAAGACAATATGCAAATGCAAATAGAAGAAACCATCGCCTCAAAAGGTGCAGGTGATTTAGACAAGCTGCTGAAAGGGAGAGAGGTTTGGGAAATTGCGGAGTAAGGACTTACTCAAACCTATAAGGTTTTGAAAACCTTATAGGTTTTTGACCCAGTTTTCTATTTTTAAGTGTTCGATTCGTTCAAATTCCTTCTCATTGTTGGTCACAAGAATTAAATCGAGGCTTTTGGCATGGGCAGCTATCAATAAATCAAATGACCCGATTGGTGTGCCTTGCTTTTCTAAAGCAGCACGAATTTTACCGTACTCGTTTGTTGAATCAGCCCCAAAATCAATAACATTTAGAGGAATCAGGAATTTTTCTAAAGCTGTCCGGTTGCTTTCAGGGTTCATGCTTTTAGCAATTCCATATTCAAGCTCTGCCAAGGTTATAGCAGATATTCCCACGCTGCCTACACTTAATGACTGGAACTTATTGAAGACGTTCAGCGGTTTCCTCTTTATGATGTAGATACAAATGTTGGTATCAAGCAGGTATTGCATTAGTCAAAAAATTCTCGTGGCTGAATAGTTCGTTGATGGCGTTCATCCATAAAATCAGGACTAAACAAGTTCACACTTTCTATTAAGCTTTCCCATGCATTGTGAAATGGAATCAGGTGTAGCGTATTACCTACTTGTTTCAGATAAACCTTATCATCATTGATTCTCATATCGTCAGGAATGTCAATGATTTGTTTACCATTGGAGTTGCTGATATTGATGGTTGTAATTTTCATGAACAAAAACTCACTTGTTAATATTTAAAGTGAAGTTAAGGCTGTTTTGGTTGAAATGATACAATCAAAACTGCACAAGGCATAAAGCAGTGAGTATGTTTATACTTCGCAAGGGGTAAAATAGTGAATTCCTTTCTGCGGAGCAGGAAAAAAATCCGTTTTTAATCAACTCATTTTTATTTAAAAATCCGTTTAAA
>JAYTGA010000057.1:0-5463 GCA_043733905.1 Segetibacter sp. | reverse complement strand
GGCGAAGAGGTGGGTAAAACGCTTAATGAACATCCGAGTTTAACCCCTCCTCAAAAAGATGAAGTAGTGTATGTGCAAGCCGATGGTTCATTTTTATTGACCCGCAAAGATGGATGGAAAGAAGTGAAACCGGGCAGAATATTTAAGGGTTCAGATTGCATAGATGCATGTGAAAAGCCATGCTGGATTTATACCGCAGAAAAAATTATTCCTTCCGTTCCGGAAATAATAACCCCAAAGCAGCCCCTAATTATATCACTGGAAGAGTTTAGACAGATTCAAAAATGGTCACGGAAAAAAGCAGGTAAGAACGGAAAAGGTAGGTTGGGCTTTAATGTGTTTTGTCATTACGAATGTTCTGCCAGGTTTTTTTTCAAAATTTTGTTTTTGTATCCGGTTTCCCCTTACCTTCGCCGTCCCAAAAAAGTTCTTTATCAGAATTCATTTCAATTGGGAGTCTTGATTAAATGTTAAGACGTTAATACCAAAAAATAAAATATGGCAAAAGAAATCTCAGGCTATGTAAAGCTTCAGGTGAAAGGTGGCGCTGCCAATCCTGCACCTCCCATTGGACCTGCTCTGGGTTCCAAGGGTCTTAACATTATGGAGTTCTGCAAACAATTCAATGCAAGAACCCAGGACAAAGCAGGAAAGGTTCTTCCTGTGTTAATCACCGTTTTCAATGACAAGTCGTTTGAGTTTGTTATCAAAACTCCACCTGCTGCTGTGCAATTGAAGGAAGCTGCAAAAATCACAAGCGGTTCCAAAGAGCCAAACCGTAGCAAAGTTGGCAAAGTAAACTGGGAACAGGTTGAAGCAATTGCGAAAGACAAAATGGCCGACCTGAACTGCTTTACACTGGAAAGTGCTGCCAGCATGGTTGCCGGAACAGCCCGCAGCATGGGTCTTACTGTAGAAGGTAATCCAAACGCAAAGTAGTAGCAAGACACAAGTAGCAAGTACAAGAGACAGGACAACATTAAGTTCTTGAGTCTTACTACTAACATCTTACTACTAATTCTTCAAACGTCTTTAAACTGATTAAAACAATGGGAATTACTAAAAAAAGAAAAGCTGTTGCAGCTAAAGTTGATAAAAACAAAGTGTATTCACTTCCCGAGGCCTCTGCTTTGGTTAAAGAATTGAACTGTACAAAATTTGATAGTTCAGTAGATGTTCACGTTCGCCTGGGTGTTGATCCTAAGAAAGCAGATCAGCAGGTTCGTGGAACGGTCACTCTTCCACACGGAACTGGTAAAACTAAAAAAGTATTGGTGCTTTGCACACCTGATAAAGAAGCCGCTGCAAAAGAAGCAGGAGCGGATTACATAGGTCTTGATGAATTCATTACCAAAATAGAAGGCGGCTGGACTGATGTTGATGTCATTATTGCCACACCTGCCGTGATGCCTAAAATTGGTAAGCTTGGTAAAATACTTGGACCACGCAACCTGATGCCAAATCCTAAAACTGGAACAGTTACTAATGATGTGGCTGCTGCTGTGAATGAGGTAAAAGGTGGTAAAATTGCATTCAAAGTTGACAAAGCAGGCATTATTCATGCATCTGTAGGCCGTATCTCTTTTTCTCCGGAAAAAATAGCAACCAACAGTGCCGAGTTTATAAATGCAATCGTTAAACTGAAACCATCCGCTGCCAAAGGCACTTATGTAAAAGGCATCAGCATTGCCAGCACAATGAGTCCTTCCATTGCAGTAGATACCAAAACATTTATCTAATCGGGTTTTACCGGTTTAAAAATTTATCAGCACATGACAAAAACACAAAAAAACGAAGCGATTGAAATTCTGAAAGGAAAATTCAGCCAATATAATAATTTCTACATTGCCAACACAGAATCGTTGAGCGTAGCCCAGGTAAACAAACTGCGTGGAATCTGTTTTAACAAAAACGTGGAAATGCAGGTTGCAAAAAATACACTGATAAAAAAAGCATTAGAAAACCTGGACGAAGCAAGATTCTCCGGTGTTTTCGATAGCCTTCACGGTGTAACAGCATTGTTGTTTAGCGAAAATGCAAAGGAGCCTGCTATGATCATCAGCAGTTTCAGAACAGAAAACAAAACCGACAAACCTGTACTAAAGGCGGCTTTTATTGATGCAGATGTGTTTGTTGGAAATGACCAATTGGAAACACTGAAAACACTGAAAAGCAAAAATGACCTCATTGGCGAAATCATTGGCTTATTGCAATCACCAGCCAAAAATGTTATCAGCGGCCTGAATGCAGGAACAAAACTTGCCAGCTTGTTGAAAGCATTGGAAGAGAGAGCAAACTAATTACTCAATTTGAAAATGGCTCAATGGGAAAATGGAAATCCATTGAGTAATTGTGCCATTTTCAAATTTTCATATTATTCAACCAGCCTGATGGTTGATATTCACAAATTTTTTTAATAAACATCCGCCGGAGCACAGGCAATGAAGGCGGAAAAAATTTGAAACAATGGCAGACTTAAATGCATTTGCAGAACAACTGGTTAACCTGACAGTAAAAGAGGTTAACGAACTGGCTAAAATTTTAAAAGACACTTACGGTATTGAGCCTGCAGCTGCTGCTGTAGCTATGGCTGGTCCTGCTGGTCCTGCTGCTCCTGCTGCTGAGGAGAAAACTACTTTCGACGTAGTCCTGATCAATGCCGGTGCCGGTAAATTGGGTGTAGTAAAAGTGGTAAAAGACCTGACAGGTCTTGGCTTGAAAGAAGCAAAAGAACTGGTTGATGGCGCTCCTAAAGCAATCAAAGAAGGTATTGCTAAAGCAGAAGCTGATGATATTGCAGCGAAGCTGAAAGAAGCCGGTGCTGAAGTAGAAATCAAGTAATTGTATTTCTAAAAAAAATTAAAGAAGCCTCGTGAAAGCGGGGCTTTTTTAATTTGACTCTTTTTTCCGAATAATCTTATTCTGAATCTGCTATGGAATTTTATAAGAAAAGCATCTCATTATAAACAGATGCTATGGCAGAAATAAATTCCGGCAACAGTAGCTTGCACAAAAGAAATAGCGGCGTCAGAAAGTTGAAAAAGCAATCAACCCGCATAGATCTGACTCCAATGGTTGACCTTGGCTTTTTACTCATTACTTTTTTCATTTTTACCACCAGTCTTTGTCAACCTCACACAATGTCACTAAGTATGCCCTTAGACTCGCCGATACAAATGCCAATAAGCGAAACCGGTGCGTTGACCATTATCCCTGTTAGCAATGGAAATGTGTACTTTTATGAAGGGAAATTAGATAAAACGGGATCCAATCTGCAAAAAAGGAACTCTCATGTTCTAAGGAATATTTTAATTGAAAAAAAGAAAAATACTCCACCGGGGAAGCTATTCATTATCATTAAACCAACAAAATCCTCAACCTATAAAGACTTGGTGAATGTTCTGGATGAAATGCTCATTAACCAAATAAAAAGCTACTCCATTACAGACATTACTAAAGAAGAACAAAAATGGATACACGAATAAAAACGCATTTCCTCAATTAGAAAATCTTTCATCAACTTTTCTTTTTCCTAAGATTGATAAACAACTCCGCTCCCATTCTTTTAGGAAAGGAATTGTAGCATGTTTCAAATGTTTTGACATCAAAATCATTTCTGAATAATTCAAGGTATTCATCTCTGGAACCGCCGAATGGCGGGCCGTCAGCTTCAAACCGTCTGTCAAACAACACACCTGCCAGGTTGCCATTTTGCGTAAGCAATGTTTTCATTTTAGCAACATAATCATTTCGAAATAAAGGTGGTAAGGCGCAGAAAAATGTTTGCTCAATGATTAAATCATATTGTCCTTCATGCTCAAAAAAATCGCCTAAAACAATATGAATGTTTACATTTCCTTCAAACTTTTTCTTTAGACTTTTTACAGCCAAAGGAGCTATGTCAATGACCGTAATATTGGTGAAACCCTGCTGAATTAAATACTCAGCTTCGTAACTGTTGCCACAACCTGGTATAAGAATAGGGGAATGTTTGTTGGTTAATTGGTTAGCATAAGCTTTTAAGGGAGGCGATATAGTCCCTAAATCCCATTGTGTGGATTCGTCCGCATAGCGGCCGTTCCAGTAGGTTTCGCCCATTGGCAGGTTGATCATATAAATTTCTTTGGTATTCCTTTCAAGGTTTTTAATGTCCATACAACCGAAAAAATATCATTGATAAAATGCCAGTAAACATAATTCCTTTTACCAATGAACTGAGCCTGTGATAGTCTCTGCTGGCAGAAGCCTTTAACAACAGTTTAAATACATAAATAAGCGGTACAATGATAAACATAATGCAGTAAGCCGCACTCCACCACCACTTGAGTACAAAAGAGTAGAACTGAACTGCAGATAAAGCACTTGCCAACACCACCAGCCACACTGCTACAAACACTTTTGTCGCATTTATGCCCAGTGTTATTGGCATTGTGTTACACCCAAAACGACGGTCGCCTTCTATGTCTTCCATATCTTTAATTACTTCCCTGATGAGGGAAATAATAAAGGCAAACCCGGCATATAAAAACGAAATGCGGGTAATTTTTTCAGTAAATAATCCACGGAGTGAAGGTTGCAGAAGGTTAGATGTTTCGCACCAGCTAATGACAATAATGACCCAGGCTGTCATTAGGGAAATGATGACATTACCGGAAAGAAGTTTCTTTTTTAAAGAAATGGAATATAAAAATAAAAGGCCGACACAGCCCAGGTTAGCAATGCCCAAAAACCGCACACGGGTAAACCAGTCAATATAAAAACCCATGACAACACCGACAATACTTAAAAACAAATGCCAGAAAATGACCCAGCGGCGGCTAATGAGTTTTGCCACCACCAGCTTATCAGGCTTGTTGACCTGGTCTATGTTTAAATCAAAATAATCGTTGATGATGTATCCCCCGGCGGCTATGAGCACCGAGGCGATGATTAACAGCACAAAATATTGCCCTCTAACATTAGGAACCGCACCTGCCTGGTAAATGATCGGGTGAACGATGCAATACACAAAAAGCATTTGGGTGATGGCGATAAACAACAAATTGGGCCACCGGACTAAGGCTAAAAATGCTTTAATGAGTTTCAAAAGAAGCGGTAAATTTTCAGCAAATTATGGATAATATATCAATGAAGTAAATCAATTATGTGGATGGTATAGAAATATCCTCGTTCCAATCGCCTCTTAGCTTTAATACTTTTTCTATAATGTCTCTCACACAACCCATTCCGCCATTGATGTGTGAAATAAAGGCAGAGACATTTTTTATTTCCTGAACAGCATCGGCAGGGCAGCAGGAAATGCCCACTTTCTTCATTACCTCCAGATCGGGAATGTCATCGCCCATGTATAAAACATTGTTCCAGCTAAGATTATTTTTTTTAAGAAAACTTTGAGTCGATACAATTTTGTCTTTGGCTTTCATCCAAACATCGGTGATGCCAAGCTTATTGAACCTGACCACG
>JAYTGA010000056.1:0-10541 GCA_043733905.1 Segetibacter sp. | reverse complement strand
CTTTTTCAAAATGCCATTGAAGCATCTGAACACCGGGATACTGTCCTTATCAACATTGATCAGGAAATCAGCGACAATCAATTGCTCATTCATTTTGCTGACAACGGTTCCGGCATTCCGATAGAAAAGCTGGACAAAATATTTACCCCGAACTTTACCACCAAATCATCCGGCACGGGCCTGGGACTTGCCATCAGCAAGGGTATTGTGGAAAATGCCAACGGCAAAATATGGTTCGATACAGAGGAAGGCAAAGGGACAACATTTCATATTTTGCTCCCTTTGACGGAAAATGAAACAGCTAACCATAATTAATAATTAACTATTTCCCCCATGCTTGCTCAAAAACTGAAAATAAAACAAGGCATTACATTGCTCACCATTCATGCACCGGAAGACTTTGCAGAGCAATTGAGTCCGTTGCCGGAAAATGTGTCTGTTGTTGAAAAAGCGGACGATTACAACCAAATTCATTGGTTTGTAAAGAACAGGATACAATTAGACAGAGAGGTGAATAAAATAATGAAACTGCTGAAAGAGAGCGTTGTGTGTTGGTGCTATTATCCCAAAGAAACTTCCAAAATGCAGACCGACCTGACAAGGGACAAAGGCTGGACTTCTTTGCTGGAAAAGGAGATTCAATGGCTGAGTCTCATTTCCTTTGATGATACATGGTCAGCATTTGCCTTCAGGCTGAAAACAGATGCCGACAGAAAGAAGGACGAAAAGCCTAAAGTGAGTGAAATTTCAAAATACATTGACAATGTAAATAAAACAATGTCACTGCCCGAGGATCTTGAAAAAGCTTTTAAAAAACATAAAAAAGAAAGCGACATTTTCTACCAATTATCGTTCAGTAATCGCAAAGAATATGTGGAATGGATTGTGAACGCCAGGAAAGAAGAAACCCGCAAACAGCGGGTTGAAGCCACAATAGAACGGCTTGCACAAGGTTGGAAAAATCCGGCCAATAGATAGAAACATGAATAAAGAATTACAAAATTTCCACAAATTTTTAAATAGTTGATCATCCCATGAATCCAAACGAATTAAAGCAACATTTCCTTTTGAACAAGGAGATTACATTTCTAAATTTCGGAGCTTTTGGAGCCTGCCCAAAGCCTGTTTTTGAAACTTACCAAAATTTTCAAAGGGAGATGGAACAAGACCCGGTTGAATTCTTTCTTGTGAATGGTCCCGCATACCTTACAACTGCAAGAACCGCCCTGGCGGCCTATCTGCACTGCAATGCAGATGATGTGGTCTGTGTCACCAATCCCTCTTATGCAGTCAACATTATAGCCAAAAGCCTTGACCTGCAACCGGGTGATGAGGTGCTGACAACCAACCTGGAATACGGCGCCTGCGACCGCACATGGAATTATTATTGCGGAAAGAAAGGAGCGAGATATGTGCGTCAAAAAATCCGCTTTCCGTTAGAAAGCAAAGACGATTTTATCAACCAGTTTATGAATGGCCTGACTGATAAAATCAAACTCATTTTCATTAGCCATGTCACCAGCACTACGGGTTTGCGGTTGCCGGTAGAGGAGATTTGCGCCCTGGCAAAACAACGTAACATCCTCACGTTTGTGGATGGCGCACACGCACCCGGACACATTCCTGTGAACCTGTCAACGCTGGGTGCGGACATCTACACAGGTGCCTGTCACAAATGGATGCTTGCGCCAAAAGGTTCTTCGTTTTTGTATGTCAATGAGCGGTTGCAACACCTGTTTGACCCGTTGCTGATTAGCTGGGGCTACGAGGCTGTGAGTCCCTCTTCCTCAAAGTTTTTGGATTATCACCAGATGCAGGGAACAAGGGATTATTCAGCCTTTCTGGCCATTCCTGCCGCCATCCGTTTTATGGAAGAACATGATTGGGCAAGTGTTAATAAAACTTGCAGGACATTGACCCAAAACAATGCAGCAAGGTTTTGTGAACTGCTCAAAGCCACGCCTCTCAGCCCTGTAAACGATGATTTCATCGGGCAGTTGTATAGCATTCCTATACAAACCAATTCGCCCCAAAAGATTCATGATACACTCTACGGGAAATATAAAATCCAGGTGCCAGTGATGTTGCATGAAGACCGTTGTTTTCTGCGCTATTCTGTTCAGGGATTTAATAGCAGCGGGGATTTGGATCATTTGTATGCGGCTCTGAAGGAAATGAAGGAGGTGGGAGGGTTTTTTGAGAATATGGATGCCCCGGATTGAGTGGATCGTTTAAGGATTTTTATAGTGCGGGCAGATATTTGCGCCGCTGTCTGTGTTCTCCACAAACAGCTATCTATTTGGCAATGTGGTGAAAAACAACTGTTACAGCGTTGCTTGTTTTCTTCTTTGGAAACATTGACAAGAGCAAAAACTCAATAGCCCACGTCAACTGAATGGAAATCTAAACAAGACGTTTTGAGCATGCACCATATCTGTAGTCTCGAAGTAAATTACGGGGTCAATGAATAGTAATTGCCCCTCCAACAAAAAAATGTTCTCATCGTGTAAGTCTTCAAGTATAATTCCTAAGGCACCGTTGTAATAATCATCATTCTTAGTTCTTGTAAAGCCATGCCGATTAAGATACGGTTCAACTATGGAACGCAGAGCACCTTCGCTAAGTAAAGCAAATTGCTGCTTAATAAGGACAGCAAAAGTTTGCTCAGTAGTTGTAAAACCTATAGTGGTATACTTTGTAGCCGGAAAAAGAATAGCGTGACAAAGTAGACGATTAAAGAATTCCAACCAATTACCATGGTATGTGCCTGTGTTTACCTTTATAACTTCGTGACCATTCGGGTGCAAATAAACTATTTGTTCAGCTCCTGCTCCAATCTTTCGGGAGGCGTATTGTTGCATGAAATCATGTTCGCTAATCCACAAACCTTTGCCTTGTGCCCAAATTCGTAAAGCACTTTCTTCAAGAGATCTTACGGCTGCGTTATATCGTGTCCTTTCTTTACGATTGAAAGGCTCTGTTCCTTTAGCCGCATCACTTGCTGCCTGGCTTGCTCCACAGATATTGGCAGCTTCCTCTGTTGGTGAGTCAATGCTTTCATTACTTGCACCTCGTTGGTTACCCAACCATTGCCGAATAATCTGCGGGAAATGTTCATCCATTTTGTAGTAATCGGTTTCATGTTCTAAAAGTTGAGTAAAGATAATAATTCCTTGTCCCTTGCGCCCCTGTCTGTGTTCTTCACCAATAACTATCTATGTTTTCCTGTTTGTGGCAGGTGAATAACACCGGCCACGGCGTTGCTTGTTTTCTTCTTTTGAAACCGACAAGGGTAAAAAAATGTTAGCTGCCATTTTTTGTACGAAGTTACTTTTCTTTTATTCGTTTCAAGAATGCATAAACAATTCGCACAGTAAGCAGTATTGCTAGAACTGAAAACAGGACAAGCTTTACTGGCTTTACATTGGCTTCTCCTGAAAGTGTCCTTGTCCAAACCCACACAAGTAGTGCAGTTAGAATAACTACAGTTATTTGTGCTGTCTTGCTTTCCCAAAAAGTTCCACCAACTTTCAGATCATTTGTTGGGTCTGTGTCTTTACTATTGTAAATGTTGATTGAATTCTGAAGGTTGTCACAGAAGGCAGTAAAGTTGACTTCATCATTCTTTCCCTGTTTGAATAGAAACTTAACAGTCTTCCCTTCTTTCGTTTTTACTTTCAAACGATATTTTTCACCCCACGGTTCAAATACATACTCTTGCAAATTTTCAAAGGTGAAATTATAATCACTTTCTGAAAAAACTGAAAAGTTTTCGGTCCACGACACGGTAAATCCTAAATCAAAAACAGTAAAAATCGCTCTGGCTTTGTAGAACTTATTCGCTACAAGTTTCGCTACAATAATGACAAAGACCATCCAAATTATCCAATGAATAAAAGGTTGTTTATTTATTGCAACTACTGGTAAATAGCTGCTACCAATCATTGAGCCGATGAAAATCGTGGAGTTGTGTCTTGTGTCTGAATAAGTGTTTAGGTGGTAAGAATTCATTGTCAGAAAGCGGTTCACTATAATGGCAGCTTGCTCAAAAATATGCGAACAACTTTACCCCACAAAAAATGTTTTGTTACATAACCTCTCTCTTCTTCACCCACAACTTTAATAAATACTCCCATACCGTATTGCCGCTTCCAGAATATCAACGTTTATGTCTTTTAGCATTTTGAACTTAATGCAATAGCCTGTCACACTTGCCTTGCCAAGTTTTTCCCCATAGGTTTGGGCTAAGTATTTTTTATCTTTTATACCAAGGATATAGACAGATATGCCAGTTGTGTTTGCGCTCAAGCCAATTTGATAAAACTCCCGGGTTGTTCCATCCGCATATTTTATGGTGTAAGACCCATATCCTATATTAGGATTTGAGACAGTTTTATTTTCACTGTTTTTACCATCCAGGAACCATAGTTTGCATTTTGGCATCACTTGCAGAATAATGCCGTGCAATGCTTGCATGTCACTCCGTTTGGGTTCAGGTTGACTGGCGATGTATGCTGCGATTTGTTCCTGTACGTTCATATAAAATATCAATTTTGGTGTTGCTTTCTTTATTCTTTGCCAGGTCGGATGAATAACACAGCATTGTAAATGTCTTTCAGGTTGCCCTTTTATTTTGAACTGGTTTTGAATAAACCATTTTCTGCCTCGGGTTACAATTTCAAAGGTCAACATTTTTATCTTCCTTTTGGTTTGCCCTCATGCCAAGCAGAGGATGACAGCAAACCTTTTGGTTTGCCCTCATGCCAAGCAGAGGATGACCGCAAACCTTTTGGTTTGTCCTCATGCCAAGCAGAGAATGGCATCAAACCTTTTGGTTTGCCCTCATACCATGCAGGTGTCTTCATTCACACACGCATATGGTCTGCCTGCCAGTTTTTAATTGCTTTTTTAATGTCCTCACTGCTTATTTGTTCTTTTATAGCACGGTCAAGCAATACCAAAAACTCCTGGTCATCTGCAAACCGCAAAGCTGCTATCTGTGAAAATGAAAGCGATTCTTCCACTTGTTTAGAACTTTGATGAAACAGTTCATAATAGCGCAACCTAAATTCCAGCCTCACAATCCTGTTTTGGTTTCCCAGTGCATAATGTTGTCTCAACATGATACCGAGGTACAAAATGCAAAACGATAACAGGCCAAACAGCCGCCATTCAAGTTTGTGATCATCATCTTTATTGCTATTCCCAAAGCCCCAGATAATCAGGAAAATCATAAGTGGGAGAAAGATAAAATGATGAGGGATGTAATATTTCCTGTAGTTTGTATAGTTCTGTTTTTTCATAAAAAAAGAGGTTTATAGAAATGATTAATTGTCTTATAAAAACAAAGCCGTGTTTCGTCTTTCCGCCTTTATTGCAGCCTTTCATGGTATTATCGCCAACAAACAGCCCGATGTTCTGCCTTTCCGCCTATGTTCGTCTTATCACCAAAAAACCGTCGGCTACATTTTGCCAAATAATACTTAGACTTATACCAAATTCGATTAGCTGCCATTTAAAATATCCCACTTTAAAGTGAGTGAAAATTTAGATAGTCACTTCATTCTTTAATGCAAGACCATCTCTAAAATCAGCAAGATTTTGCAATGTGATAGCAGCTATCTGGTCAAGGGCCTCTGTGGTCAGAAAGCCCTGGTGCGGTGTAATTAAAACATTGGGAAAAGTGAGCAATCTTTCCAGCACATCATCCTGGATAATGCTTCCCGACAAATCTTTAAAGAAGAAATTTTCCTCCTGTTCATATACATCTATGCCCAGGTAGCCCACCTGCCCAATCTTTAGTGCTTCAATAGCATCCTGTGTTTTAATTAGCGCTCCCCTGCTGGTGTTAATGACCATTGCACCCTTTTTCATTTGTGAAAATGCACGGTTGTCGAGCATGTACTTTGTGTCTGGAGTCAGAGGGCAATGAAGGGAAAGAATGTCTGCATGTTGCAGCACTTCATTCAGCGGCAGATAGGTGACTCCTGTTTCTTTCAGGGTCGCAGATTCTATTATGTCAA
The DNA here is from genome assembly GCA_043733905.1 of Segetibacter sp. Lineage (GTDB taxonomy): Bacteria > Bacteroidota > Bacteroidia > Chitinophagales > Chitinophagaceae > Segetibacter. The sequence continues at coordinate 4,518 of JAYTGA010000056.1, read as the reverse complement.
ATGCAATGACCTTGCAGCCAAAACCCATCATGATGCTGCAAAAAGCAGAACCAATACGCCCTGTGCCAATTACTCCAACCGTTTTATTAAAAAGATTAAAGCCAATCAATTTTTCTGAAGAAAAATTTCCCTCCCTTGTTTGGTTATATGCCTTGTGTGTTTTTCTGCTCAATGTAAGAATGAGTGCCACCGCATGTTCCGCAATAGCCTGTGGCGAGTAGGCAGGCACTCTTACCAGTTTTATATTATTTTCTTTAGCGGCCGCAATGTCCACGTTGTTATAGCCCGCACAGCGCAAAGCAATAATTTGCACACCATTTTGCGCCAGCTTAATAATTATTTCCTTATCAACTTTATCATTCACAAACAGGCAAAGCGCATGAAACCCCGCAGTCAGAGCAACTGTATCAAGACTAAGAGAAGCATCAAAATAAGTGATCTGAAAGTGACCGCTGCTATTGCACTTGTCAAAGTATTTCCGGTCATAAGACTTAGCACTAAAGACTGCTATTTTCATTGTTTTCATAAAGGGGATTTGTATAAAATACCTGGAGGATAAAAAGAGGAGTTCAATGGAATTTTTACAAAGCAATGATAGTTAAATAACCGTTCCAGCTTTGCAAAAAATTGTATTGCCAGCAAACAACTATTTGCCGTAGATTGAACAGTTTAAATGTAATAGCATGTGGTTTCGGATGGTAGCGTGTAAGTGAGATTCGACAACCAAAATCATAAATAATCTAAACCTGTCTACTAATCAGGTAGTTGCAACCGTAAATAATCCGTCTCAATTCATTTCCTGAGCAGCCAACATCATTTCTTGAGCGGCTAATTTCATTTACTAAGCGGCTGACTTTGTTTCTTGAACAGCCAATACAATTGTTTGAGCAGCCAAGTTCATTACTTGAGCAGCCGATTACGTTTCTTGAGCTGCCGACTTCATTTCTCGTGCAGCCGCTGACATGGAGGCAGAGTCAAAATCTATTTCTTAAACGGCTGCTGTCATAGAGGCAGCAGTAAACTTCGTTTCTTAAACGTTGGTAAATGAACGCAAAAATTATTTTTTAAAAAAATGTAGAAATAATTTGGTAAATAAAATAAACTCTCTTTAAATTTGATTATAAATTCAATTTTCCTCTGGAAGCAAACGACTGTCTATTCTTACCCCCCTAAAGATGACAGCGTTTGTATGTGATTGATGTGTTTTTCACTTTTACTTTTTTGATGCGCTTACAAGCATTAAGGTATAAGTTTATTTAAAAAAATTGACCTTATGCGTTTACCTATAAGCATTAAGTAAAAGATTAGATGATATATCTAAATAAACACAAATGTTTTAAAAATATTTAAAGATTAATAAATAAAGATTCTTAAATAAAAAACCAAACATGTTATGAAACAAGTAGGGAAATACATCTTATTTGATTTGCAGGAGTTTGAAGGGTGGCTTACTGCATTTAAATGTTCAAGAAACATTAACCACATACAACAACACCACACCTGGCTACCAAACTATAAAGAATTTAATGGTGATAATCATTTTAAATTGTGCGATGCAATGGAGAAATATCATACAAGTCCTGAAGTTGGTATGACAGAAATAGCACAAAATTTCACTACTTTTTCTGACGGCACCATTATGGTTTGCCGGAACTTAAATACACAACCCGCAGGTATTAAGTTTGTTAATAGTGGTGGAATTTGTATAGAAAATGTTGGAAACTTTGACATTGGAAAAGATAAAATGACAGCAGCGCATAGACAAACTATTATAAGTTTAACCAAATTGCTACTGGCTAAATTTAAGTTAATACCCAATGAATATTCTCTTGTCTACCATCATTGGTTTGACTTAAATACGGGAGAAAGAAAACCTACGGATGAACCAAATAGCATTAAAACATGCCCTGGAACTAGCTTCTTTGGAGGAAATACTTTGAGAGATTACCATACAAATTTTTTACCACTTTTTAATTAATATTTTATGCCACAAACTGACGGTTCTCAAAATGATATGACACAAGAGGAATTTGATAAACATTTAAAAGCATCCGAAATGCCAGATACTAGCAAAGTACCTCTAAGCGATTTCTCGAAATTATTTAATGTTCCTGAAAATAAGCAATATACTTATGCAACATTTACGGAACGATTTGAACGCTATAAAGTAAAAGTTGATCTTTTAAAATGGTTAATTGGAACAGTGGGTCTTACAATTATAACTTATATCATCAATTGGGGTTTTCAAGATAGGCGGCAAGGACTTGAAGAAATTGCGCAATATGATAAGTATGCGACAGATTTGGTAGTACTTAATAGTGATCCAGTCAAAAAAAGAATGCTTGCTCAATTTTTTTCAAATGTTTCCCCATCTAAAAAACTGCGAGACGGATGGCAATCTTATTACGATTCTGTAAATATTGAATATGTAACGTTCATACATTCGAATAATAGGACTAAAAATAAGCTTGACTCATTGAATAGTAAAGATTCCTTGACAGAGAAAGAAAAATTCATTAAATCAAAACTTGAAGATACATTAAAAATCAACGCTCAAATCATAAGTGAACCAATTACATTGCCCGATAATATAGCGTCGTCAAAAGCCACTATCTACATTCAGTCCATAAATGCTACACCCGAAAACTCGGAAAAGATCCGAGTGTTATTGGGTAGCACTGGTTTTAAAGTGCCGGCTATTGAGTATATGGATAAGGCTAAATATACTGGTTTAGCCACTAATGAAATCCGATATTTTTATCCCAGCGATCAATCCTATTGCGAACAGATTAAAAATTTATTAGGGAGTATTAACATTAACGCAGACATAAAATTTATCCCACGCCTTAATACTCAAACAAAAAGTGGGACAATCGAAATATGGTTAAAATAATAAATTTTTTTTTCTATTTTGACTTGTAAAAATTTTTAGCTGGTTCTAAAAAGGCACATAAGTAATGCAATCGCAGGGTGCTTTTAACCTAGCACCGATGTCAAACACATGGTTAATGTCCGCGTGGGGTCTACTAGAAAGATAATTTACTAATTACAAAATTGGAGAGCGTTAGGTAAATAATCAACCGTTTACATTAATAGCCATTAATTAAGTCTGCTCGGATAGTGAGTTCAATATTGAGACTTTTATTTAGAAAAATATGGTAGATTGTGTTGACTATACATTTGGAAAAAACCTTCCAATAGCAGTCCCCAGCATGGTCTCTGGTACTAATACAGGCTTTCAATCATCTCCTAATCAGCAAAAATTGTTTGTTGTGCATCAAATTGCATATATTTCTAATTAAAATCAATAGCCATGAATTTAAAATTAACATTTTCCTCAATTCCCACTTTTTCATACATGGAACAAAGTGAGAATGTTCGCAACGTTCAAAAGTTATTACTTGAACTTGGTTATGACATAGGCAATTCAAAAGCAGATGGTATTTTTGGAAACGCTACCAAACGCGCCTTAAATAACTTTATTCAAAGTGGCAAAATAAAAGCTGGAGGTAGTATTGGTGAAATCACTTTACAAACCCTAAGAGATGGTGAAGTAATTCCTACTGGTTTTAAACCTTTATCTTGGGAAAGTACAGATACAAGTCGAGCGAATTGGTCAAAATTCGTGTTTGAGACAATTGAGAAACTGTATGATACGTCCTTTTTACTCTGTGAAGATATGACAACATTACGCGCAGATTACAACTCATTAAACAGGTCGCAAAAGATTAATGTTTGGGGGGAACTTATATCAGCCATTGCCTATTATGAAAGTGGGTGGAATCCAACTTCAAGAATGGTTGAAACAGCTATGCATACAGACCCAATAACTGGACATCAGGTTGCTAGTGAAGGTCTATTACAATTATCATATCAAGATAAGCCCAGTTATCGCGACAAGGTAGAAATTCAATGTAAATTCAACTGGGATGCCGACAAAGAGTTATTTACTAAGAATCCTAAGGATCCTAACATTACAATACTTAACCCTTACTACAATATTGAATTTGGAATTGGAATTCTAGCATATCAAATAAAAACTTACAAGAAAATTATTTTAACCAAAAATGTTTATTGGTCTGTAATCCAAGAAGGTGGCAAATATCAAAAAATCAATAAAATTATTGGATATGTAGAAAAGTTAAAATTCTAATAAATTCGAGCATTCTGCGTAGACTAAATTTTTTGCACTTGCGGGGGTCTAGCAAACAGAAGCACGATTAGTAGCGCTGTAGGCAGGGTGTTATCAGGCTGACCGAGAACTATTTGGGTGTAAAAAATCATAAATTCTAGGAACTTTACTATTGCATTATTTTGCCTTTGCCGGGTGTGTCACGAATGAAGAGGAACTAAAATTTCTTTTCAATGTTGTATAGAAGATGGTAGTAGGTCTACCGCATACGCTGTACAGGCGGGGTGTGCAAACCACCTGAAGGTGCTTCAATCAAAAGTTGCGGTGCTGAACGTTCAGGCAAAAGGCTTCGCTGCAAGCGGAGTCAGGTGCGTGTAAGGAAGCTG
>JAYTGA010000055.1:0-28285 GCA_043733905.1 Segetibacter sp. | reverse complement strand
CCCTGTGCTTCCTGTTGCAGGCGGTCATCACCAATGGCGTTGGCGGCCACCAGGGCTTCTTCTATATCTCCGGGTTGCAGTATGTTTTTCATCTGCTGTGCATGGTGAGCCCATACTCCTGCAAAAAAATCGGCCTGTAGTTCCAATTTTACAGACAAATGGTTGCCTTGTTTTTCATTGCTTTGCTGCTGCAACTGATGTACTTTGTTGGAAGTACCCATCAGATTTTGAATGTGATGCCCCACTTCATGTGCTACCACATAAGCCATCGCAAAATCTCCCGTTGCGCCAAAGCGTTGTTTCAATAGCCTAAAAAAAGAAAGATCAATATATACTTTCGAATCGCCAGGGCAATAAAAGGGTCCCACTGCTGCACTTGCATTACCACAGGCACTCTGCACCGCATCGTTAAACATGACCAGTCGGGGCTTTCGGTAGCCATTCAGCAGCTTTCCCCACACATCCTCTGTATCTTTCAGCACGACACTTACAAACTGCGCCAGGGTATCGTCTGCGGCAGTTCGTTCATTGTTATATTGCTTGCCGTTGGCAGCATGTTGCCCCGGCAGCAGTTCAGGTGCATTGCTCGGATTGCCGCCAAGCAGCACATAGAGCAGGTAAATGACCAACCCGCCAATGCCGCCGCCTACTGCCAGTCCACCACCACCTACACCTCTGCGGTCTTCCACATTATCGCTGCCTTCACGTCCTTTCCAAAGCATAAGCTGAATTTTTTAGGCAGTAAAAATAAATCAAAGAATTAGAACAATGGTATGATAGCGAAGGATTTATGGAGCAGGCATTGGTTCTGTGATAGGGCTTTGGTTGTGTCACACGTCTATAGGGCAGTGCTACTATTTAGCTTTTCCCATGTTTTGCTTGTATGTGCTGCGGATGTCTTTTGAGATTTCCCAATGAATCACTATTCAGGCCAATTATTCTTGATGAACCTTGTGCAAAGCCAACGTATGATAATGCCAATAAAATACAGCTACAAAAAAGTGTTTTATTTTTCATTAAAAACATTGTTTAGTAAAGATATAGCGGCATTTGTTTTTCAACGTTTTTGTTAAAAAATGAATGAAATGTACCCTTTGCAGTCCCAAATCAGCAGATTAGCACATTAGCAAATTATCGCATTATCTTTGCCCCTCTTATGAAGGTTCGTACATTAAAAAAAGACAAGGTCAACATCATTACGCTGGGATGCAGCAAAAACATGGTGGACAGCGAGGTGCTTAGCGGTCAGTTGAAAGCCAACGATGTGGATGTGGTGCATGAAAGCGGCAAACGCGACCATAATATTGTGATTGTGAACACCTGCGGATTTATTGACAAAGCCAAGGAAGAAAGTGTGAACACCATCCTCGAACAGGTGAGCCTGAAAAAGAAAGGTAAACTGGACAAAGTATATGTGACCGGTTGCCTGAGCGAACGCTACAAAAGCAACCTGGAAGAAGAAATACCCGAAGTGGATGCTTACTTTGGCACCATGGAACTGCCGCAGATTTTGAAGCGGTTCGATATTGATTACAAAGCGGAGTTAGTCGGCGAAAGGCTGTTAAGTACACCTTCGCACTATGCCTACCTGAAAATAAGTGAAGGCTGCAACCGCACCTGCTCTTTCTGCGCTATTCCGCTGATGCGTGGGCAGCATGTGAGCCGCCCAATAGAGCAGTTGGTGGCTGAGGCCGAAAAGCTGGTGAAGCAGGGTGTTAAGGAGATTATGCTCATAGCCCAGGAATTGACTTACTACGGGCTTGACCTTTACAAAAAACGTGAATTGCCCAGGCTGCTTCATGCCTTGGCTGACATTAAAGGGTTGGAGTGGATAAGGCTGCACTATGCCTACCCAAGCAAGTTTCCACTGGAAATATTGGATGTAATCAGGGAGCGGGACAACATCTGCAAATACATAGACATGCCGCTGCAACATGCCAGCAACAACATGCTGAAAGCAATGCGCAGACAAATTACCCGTGAAGAAATGACGGAATTGGTACATCATATTCGTGAGGCAGTGCCGGGCATTTGTTTGCGCACAACACTCATCACCGGCTTTCCAGGCGAGACGGAGGAAGATGTGGAGGAACTAAAAGAATTTCTGCGGGTCACAAGGTTTGACAGGGTGGGCATTTTTACTTACAGCCACGAAGAAAACACAGGTGCTTACGATTTTGAAGACAACATTTCCGATGAAGAAAAAGAACGCCGTGCACAGGACATCATGGAAGTGCAGCAGGAAATCAGTTTTGAAAAGAATGAAGAAAAAGTAGGTAAAATCTTCAAGGTGCTGATTGATAAAAAGGAAAGTGGCCGCTACCTCGGCCGCACCGAGTTTGACAGTGTGGAAGTGGACAACGAAGTGGTCATCAATAGCGATAAAAAATTAACGATAGGCGAGTTTGTGAACGTGAGAATAACGAAGGCGTATGACTATGATTTAGAAGGGGAAGTGGTGGGGAATTAAAAATTAGGAATTAAGAATTAATACTGGATTTAAACCCTAAGCAATAAAATTTAAGCCCTCTCCGTCAAATACTTTACAAAACTCCTTTTAGCAATCGGCAACAGCGTTTCTTCCAGCGGATAAGCAAGATCTGTTTCTATGTGATAGACTGCCGGATTGGGCAGGTCTTTTTTGTTGCGAATGAGTTGGCTCTTGATGTTTTGCGGCGAGTTGCTGACTGTGCGCTGCCAGCTTTCTACATAATCTGTGCGGATGCCACGATATTTTTCATCGTGTTTCTCAAAAATGGTGAGGCGATATTGATAGACGACCGTATTGCTATAGGTGCCGTCTTTAATGAACAGATAGCCTTCATTTACATCCAGCGGAATGAGGCCAACGGGTTCAATGTTTAGCTTATCTTCTACAAACTCATAAATTTCTGCACCTACTTTTATGGTGCTTTTTATTTTGCGTGCAGAGTATTGAATAATGTCTTCCAGTTCCTTCATCAGTTCATCGTCTTCAATCATTTTTTCGTAAGCAAGTTGCAGCTTTTGAATATTGATATCGGTTAGTTGTTTTGGGAAATTTTCCTGTAGAAATTTTTTATTTTCGCGAAATGCAACAATGTTGTTGTAGTGAAAAATGACATCCGCCAACTGTGGGTAAAGCATATTTTGGTTAAAGACTTTGCTTACTTCGTTCAGGTAAGCAAGAAGGGTATATTTCTTGAGTTCAAAGTCAATGTATCCTTCGGTAAACCATGTTTCTGAGAGTGTCTTCATATCCGTTGTTTTTTGCAGTCAACTATTTTATTTAGTCAGTCCTCTATCTTATTAACGTTCAAAAAGTAAAAATTGATTTGTTGATTCCCTACAATTTATGAAACACGAACCAATGCCGGTGTTTTTGGAGATATAAACCAACTTGAGATTGTTGCATTCACTTTGCGTGCCAGATTGCTTCCTTCAAGCAAAATTTTATTCCTCACTAACTTTGTTTGCAGGGATCGTGAGGGAAAATCGTATTGGAGGTAGAAATATTTTGCTTTCAGGAATTGAATAGTAATGAACGTTAAAAGGAGAATGTCCGGATAATTTATTTTTTTAAAAGAATTGATTGATATCGGGATTAAAGAATAAGTAGCGAATGCGGAACATTTACCAAAGGAAAAAGTCAAATCATTTTATAATCTGTTTCAGATTACCCATTCTTCCATCCGCACCCGTCCATCTCCACACATCCATTACATTTGCACCAAAATAATCAGTATGGCCAAGATAGCAATCAACATAGCCACCGGCACTTTGCAGCAGGCGGAGATGATTGTGGGCATAGATTTGGGAACGACCAATAGTTTGGTAGCCATCATTCACCCTGATAGCAGGCAACCTGTGGCTTTGAAAGAACATGACAGCAGCAGCCTTGTGCCAAGCATTGTCCACTTTGATGAGTTGGGCAATGTGACGGTGGGAGAAGCTGCAAAACAATACCTTGTCACCGAGCCGCACAACACCATTTTCAGTGCCAAGCGGCTGATGGGCAAAAGCTATAACGACATCAAAGAACACTCGTCTTTTTTTACCTACAAAGTCATTGACGACAATGCCGAAAGCCTGGTGAAAGTGCAGGTGGGCGGAAAATTTTATTCACCTATTGACCTCTCTTCTTTCATTCTTAAAGAACTGAAATCAAGAGCTGAACACATCCTCAAAACACCTGTCACCAAAACCGTTATCACGGTGCCTGCTTACTTCAACGACTCGCAACGGCAGGCCACCCGTGATGCCGGTAAGCTGGCCGGCCTCGATGTGCTTCGCATCATCAACGAACCAACTGCGGCTAGCCTGGCTTATGGTCTTGGTTTGGGAAAAGAAGAAACAAAAACCATTGCAGTGTATGACCTGGGTGGCGGCACTTTTGACATTTCTATTTTGCAAATCACCAATGGCATCTTTGAGGTGCTGAGTACCAACGGCGACACCTATCTCGGCGGCGATGATTTTGACAGAACCATCATCAAACACTGGTTGAAGCAATTGAAATTATCAGAAGAGGAACTCTCCGGCAACAAAGAGTTGTCGCAAACATTGCGGCTGAAAGCCGAAGAAGCCAAAAAACACTTGAGTAGCCACGAAAGCTTTGAAACCTCCGTCAATGCTAATGTTCTAAGAATAACCAAAGAAACATTTGAACAATTGACAGAGCCGTTGATTGCCGGAACAATCAACAGTTGCAAAGCTGCAATGTCCGATGCAAAACTAAAAGTTGAGGACATAGAAAGCATTGTGATGGTGGGCGGCAGCACAAGGATACCTGCGGTGAAAAATGCCGTGAGCGCCTTCTTTGGAAAGCCTGTGAACGACAGTGTCAACCCCGATGAAGTGGTTGCGCTGGGAGCAGCCATACAAGCCGATATTTTAGCACGCAACAACAAAGATTTTTTGCTGCTCGACATCACACCACTCAGCCTGGGCCTGGAAACTATGGGTGGCCTCATGGATGTGCTGATACCCCGCAATTCAAAAATTCCGACAAAGGTTGGCCGCCAATATACAACCCACAAAGATGGCCAAAGCGGCATGAGAATCAGCGTGTTCCAGGGCGAACGCGACCTGGTGCAAGACAACCGCAAACTGGCTGAATTTAACCTAAGTGGCATCCCCGCAATGCCTGCTGGTTTCCCTAAAGTGGAGGTGTCATTTCTCATCAATGCCGATGGCATTTTGGTGGTGAAAGCAAAGGAACTCCGCAGCGGTGTAGAGCAAAGTATTGAAGTGAAACCTCAGTACGGTATTAGTGATGAAGACGTGGAAAAAATGCTGCTCGACAGCATTACCCATGCCAAAGACGATATTGCCAAACGTGCATTGGTAGAGGCCAGAACCGAAGGAGAACAACTGCTGGAAACAACCGAAAAATTCATTGGAAAAAACAGTGCATTGCTTACGCAAAATGAACTCATCTCCACTGCCGAAGCCATGCAGGCACTGCAACTTGCACTCACCATGGAAGACAAAGACCTCATCCACCGCAAAGTGGAAGAACTGAACGACATCAGCCGACCCTATGCTGAAAGGGTGATGGACGAAGCGGTGAGCGGGGCAATGAAAGGGAAGCAAATTTGAAAATGCAAAAATGTCTCAATTTGAAAATGAAGAAAACAATGACTGTTAACTTGATGACCAATTGACTGAATGACCTTTATTCAGAAAACCTTATTTTTAGTTTTATGTACGGATTGAAAGATTATGTGGTGAGGGCTGGAACATTCGTTAATAACCAGGTTTTTCCATCCAATAAAAAGTTGTCAACGTTGATGATTTATGCAACGGATCTGTGCGATTCTGCGTGTAAGCATTGTCTTATCTGGGCTAAAAGGCCCGTCAATTTTCTGCCTTTTGAAAAAATAAAAGAAGTAATGCAGAGCAAGTGCATTACCAAAAATACTTCCATTGGCCTGGAAGGTGGAGAGTTTATGCTTCACCCCGATGCGTTGAAAATTTTGGAATGGTTTCATGCCAATCACAAGAATTTTGACCTTTTGAGCAACTGCCTGAAACCCGAGCCACTAATAGAAGCAGTTAAAAAATTTCCGCCGAGGCGATTATATATTTCACTGGATGGCACTGCTGAAACATACCTGTATATGCGTGGAAAGCCAGGATACGACAGTGTTTTACAGGTCATCACCAGCCTCAAAGATGTCTTGCCTATATCGGTCATGTTCACACTTTCTCCTTACAACGATTTCAATGATTTGCAACATGTGGCTGAAGTGTGCAAGGCCAACAAGATTGATTTAAGAATTGGCATTTACAACGACATCGCCTTTTTTGACACGGTAGATAAAGCCCATGAAAACTTTATCGGCAGCAACAAAATATCGGAAACAGCACCGCTGAAAGTAAGCGATGTGGAGCGTATGAAACAAGAGGGCGGTGCTATCAGGAAAATCAAAGAATTTAAAGAACAGGAAACACAAGGCGACCTTAGTTTATTAAAACATGCCAGGGTGGAAACTGGCAAAAGTTTTGTAAAAGACATCCCCGAAATCATTAAAGACTTCAGTGAAAATTATGACTTCCTGGTGTTGTATGATGAGTGGAGAAAAAACAATTTGCGGGTTCGATGTTACAGCATTTTGGACAGCCTGGTAATTCTCCCTAATGGGGATGTACCCATTTGCCAGAACCTTGACCTGAAGATTGGAAACATTTTTGAAAAAAGCCTTGATGAAGTTTTTAACGGAGAAGAAACTATCAAGACACAAAAGAACTACGTTCACAATTGCAACCAATGCTGGCTTAACTTTCACCGCAAATATGATGTGGTGTTGTACCGCACTTTCGAGAAATATTTTGGCCGTTTTGTCACTACAAAACTCTTTGGATACTACTGCTGGGAAGGCACTGCAACAGAAACCTACGCTTCTTATTTTGATAAGCTGAATAAAGAAAAAGTTTAGAAAAATCTACAGTTTTCTTAGCTCCTCAATCAGTTCATACAACTGTTTCAATCCTTCAAAATCGTTGTATTTTTTGTTGCTTTCTACACCGTCAACAAAGTGTTCTATTGATTGGTAAAACCCATAAAGGTAGCTGGTGTGATTGGGCAAAGAAGTAGAAATGGTATGCCCGTTTAGCAGTATTTCTTCACGAATAGGGGAGTGCAATATTTTCTCCATCGGCATACCAAAAATAGGTTTTGGCAAATGTGTTTTTCTCAATTCAAAAGGGAAATGGCAAGTGTAAAATGAACTGTCTGTATGTACTTCTATTGTTTCTTTTGCACCCTGCCAGTTATAGGCGGTGCTTAGTTTTAGCTCCCCGACAATATTGTTTTCGTGTGTCATTTGCAGCAAATAAGTAACTCCTGATGCGGTGCTTATTTTTTTTCCTGTCCAATCTTTTATTTTTCCAAAAAGGTGCAAAGCCATATCAAGCGGATGAATAAAAAGTTCGGTTAAAACATTGGTGGTATCATAAAGGCCGGTAAGGTATTCTACACGATAAAACCTTGCTTGCGGAGTTATTTTTTTTATTGAAGTTATGGCTGGTGAATATCGCTGCTGCAGGTTGACCTGGAAAATACTGTTACCTCGTTTTGCGGCAAGCATTTCGAGTTCGTTCAACTGTTGACAAGGTGGCTTTTCTACAAAAACATGTTTCTTGTTTTCAAGTAATTGTTGTGCTATTCCAAAATGTTCTTTTGGCGTGGTGCATACAAAAACTCCTTTCACTTCATCATCGTTTAGTATGGTGGCGAGGTCGGCTGCCGGGATGCAGTTTTTGAAGATAGCACACATGCTTTCGCTATTTTTCAAATTACCGGAAAGAATGTATTTGAGCGGACCCCCCAGGTGCTGCAATACGGGGTAAAGTTGTGTGGTCGCATGGTTGCCCGTTCCTACAAAGGCATACCGATGTTTAATAGACTGCGCCTTGTTAAAGTATTTTCTTTTAGTGATTGTTTTATACCTTTCGGCCAGATAGTTCAGCATTTTTTTGATTGGGTGAAATGGTTTTGATTTAATACTAAAAATAAATGTACGATTATTTAAAACGGATAGCAGCACAACATTCCTACGCTGTGCTCATTGTGTTGGCACTTCCTGCTTTGTATGCTTACAACCCGCATCCACTCTACTTTCTGAACGATGATTTCATTCATGTGCCGCTAAGTCAATTGGCCACCTGGGGACAGCGAAATTCTATAAGACCGTTCAACGACCTCACTTTGTACATGGATTATTTGCTTTGGGGAAACAAGGCTGCAGGCTATCATTTGACCAATCTTTTGCTCCACCTGGCAGATACATTCCTGGTGTATTTTTTAGCAAAGCAAATCTTCAAACGGTTGAGTTTTGAGGGGAATGTTTCCTTTTGGAGTGGATGCGCCGCCTTGTTTTTTTTTGGTTATGCTTTTCATTCAGAAGGAGTGTTTTGGGTCATTGGACGAACAGGGCCTTTGTCAACATTGTTCTTCCTTATTTGCTTTCTCATTTTTTTGATCAACCTTAGAAACTGGTATTTTATATTGCTGTCCTTCGCTTGTTATTTTTGTGGGTTGCTCACTTATGAATCCGTTTTTATTTTGCCACCTGCCCTGGTTTTGCTGGCTATCGCTTTCAAAGAATTCAGGAGCCGGGTTAATTTAATTTTTATAGCAGGTCATTGGCTGCTTCTCATTTATTACCTCTTTTTAAGAATAAAATGGACGGGTGAACTTGCAGGAAATTATGAAGGAGAAAACATCAACCATTTCCATGCTTTTGTGCTTGCAGGCAATTATGCCAAACTCATTATCCGCAGTTTTGTAGCCCCGGAAACAAGCACCCAATTATTTCTGATAAGCATAGTGGCGTTTATTGTCTTATCAGTCACGTTATTTTTTCATCAGGTAAAAAAGGTTTCAGCCAATAAGCTCTTGATTACTTTGTTGCTGATTTTTCTCCTCTCTTTTCTTCCTTACATTTCACTGGGCATTGACACTCACGGGGTGGAAGCAGAGCGGTACTTATATCTGCCTTCTGTTTTTACCTGCATTTTGGTTACTCTTTTTTTTAGTTCTTTTAGAAAAAAAAGTGTCGCCATTTTTTCCTTTTTCCTTTACTTCATTTACAACCAATATTATTTGCTAAAATCCTCCAACGCCTTTGCCGTGGCTGGCGACATTACCAACAAGACAATGCAAATTGTTAAAAGAAATAAAGGTGTCAGCAATATTTATTTCAAAAATTTACCGGGAGAAAATTATGGTGTTCCCATGTTCCGATTAGGGTTGGAACAAGGAGTCAACTGGCAAACAAAAAATGATTCCGCTTCGCAAAAAATAAGGATTGTTTCTTTCAATAAAAATGAGTTGTACTACATTGAAAAGAAGTTAGAAATACAGATAAAGGACACAACTCAATTTGCATTGCCTTCAGTTTTTAAACGAAGTGTAATCCCGGGGAAGGAACAGGAATACAGCAAGATGCAAGGTTTGGTTTTTAACCCTGAAACCGACATTTTGATTGATTATAGCGATACGGCCATAACTATATTTCAGTAAGAAAAAAAGTCTCCAAAACATTACCTCACAACCAATATCTTTTCAATCGCCACCACACTTCCTTTACTCAACAACTGAAATACATAAGTGCCGCTGCGTACAGACACAGGCAAGCTGATTGTTCTGAAAGCCATCGTTGCGTTGTCGTAAAATGTAGAGCTGTAGCAGGTTTGACCTTGTGCATTCACTAAGCGCAACTGGTATTTTTCACCACCATGTTCTGCAAAGCGTATAGTCAACTTGTCTTTCACCGGATTGGAAGAAATGGTGAATTGCAAAGTTTTGAACTGGACTTTCACTGTTGCAGAAAAGCTTTGTTCACCGGAAATATCTTCACTTCTGATTCTGTAAAAATTATCGCCATTGAATGGCTGATTGTCCACAAACTGGTAGGTGATGGCATCGCCGCTGTTTCCTTTTGCCAGAATGGTTTTTATGGTTTCAAAATTTCCGGTAGAGGTTTTCCGCTGAACCTGGTACTGTTTTACATTCACTTGCTGCGCTACTTTCCACTCTATCACTACAATTTTGTTTTTTTCAATTGCGGAAACTTGCAGAAAATTTAGCGGCAAAGGACTGCAAGGAGCAGTTCCGGCTGCGGTAGAAAGTACACCATTCAGCACATACCAATCTTGCCAGTTGCCACCCGTTCCCAGGCACCATGAGTTCAGGTCAAACGTTTTAGAACCTGCGGTATCTGCCTTCACGTTATAGACTTTGATGGCAGCATGGTTTCTGTCCCATGTCAGCGGCATACCAGACATCAGCATTTCAGGATTGTTGGGCAATGACCTGTTAACCTGGAGAAAATACGCATTGTCATCGTATGTGGGTGCACCGCCAAATGCCCTTGCAATGCCAGTAGAATCAATACACACAGCCGTGTATTCATCACAGGCGATGCCGCGAACCGTGTCCCCGTTTGCAGCCATCATCCGCGAAAGAAAAACAACGTGGCGGCCTCGCCTGTCGGGGTTGTCATAGTGAGTGTCAGTTATTGTTTTCTGCATGAAAGGCAGCTTCAGAAAACTATTTTGCTCTACTGTCACAAGGTTGCTAAATGGGTTGGCCAAAGCTTGTGCAGATGTCACACTTCCAGCCGCCGCCGAGTTGAAAGACCAGCCAAGAATCGCCATGCCCGCACTTGTGCCGCCTACCGGAATTTTTTTAACCGTTGAAAGATAATTAATCAGGCTGTCAACCGGGGTGCCACGCCAATACTGCATGTAAGTGGACTGGTCGCCTCCGGCAATAAAAATGGCCTCAGCTTCGGCAATTCTTCTAAGCACATAAGGGTCATAAGCCGCAGTTGCGCTGTTGAATAAAATCGTTTCCACAGAGTTGACTGTGACACCTAACTGCGAATAGAGGTAAGCGTTGTAACCATTGCCGCCACTGCTTCTCAGCACGACCACATCGCCACCCCCAGACTTTTGCAGGAACCAACGCATGGCATGGTCTTCCTCAGTTGCACCGCCCATCAGGCAGAGGCCAAACTGTGTTGGTGGGTTCACGTTGGCAGTATCACCTGTAAAATAGCTTGTGTAAGATTGGGTAAATGCAAATGAACATTTGACAAAAAGAAGAGCAAGTAGAATAAAGCGCATTTTAGAAAGGTTTATAAGTGAGGGGTGTCAATCGCAAAAACAATATTTGATGCAAAATAGATAAACCAATAAAACAACCCAACAAAAAAACTCCAAACGCTCAATTCTAAACAACAAACACCAGATAAACGCTCAACCCTCAACCCTCAACCCTCAACTTCTTCCTCACTCCCCCATAAGTTTCTTATTGAACCCAACGACTAGCCGAAACAGGTCTTCATATTCATTCATGGGCAGGGTTTCCGCTTTGTCAAACACATCGTGGTAGGCTTTGATGCCGCCGAGTGTGTACATGAAAAATGCGGGAACTTTTTTCTCTGAAAACCAGTAGTGGTCGCTGTTAGCGGCTTTGCCACGGGCATTTATTTTCGTGAGATAGTGACCACTATCGTTCACCTCGTTCAGTTGTTTAAACTCTGTTGGATATTCCGTGGCGTTCACGATTGTTACGCCTTCATCACCGGTTCCTTCAAGGTCAAGATTGAGGAGGAAGCGGATATTGCTAAGAGGAAATAGCGGATGCTCGGTAAAATATTTTGAGCCAATCAACCCCGCTTCTTCACCAGCAAAAGAGAGAAAAGCAATGGTGTATGGCTGCGGATGTGCAGCATAGTAACGAGCCAGTGTCAGCAACAGCGAAGTGCCGCTTGCATTGTCATTTGCACCTGGAAAATAAACATTCGCTCCCATGCCGCCAAGGTGGTCGTAGTGTGCAGAAAGAACGATGATGGAATCGGGTTGCAGCGTCCCTTTTACCCAGGCGCAAACATTGGCTGCTTCAAAGTTTTTGACCACTTTGTTTTCTATGTCGGCTTCAAAACTGATGGGGATTTCCTCAAGGCTTTTTTTGCTGACAATGACTTGCGCAAAATCCGCCGCTTCGGGTGCTACAGACCAGGTGAGTTTATCCTCAAAACTGACGATAAACCTGTAATTCTGATTTACATAATTGACACTGTCTTTTTGCTTTAAGATTCCACTGGCGTGTATTTTTCCACTTTCGGGAAGTACAATAAAATTTTCTCCTGCTACCAGTTTCTTGTTATTGATTTTCAATTCCATCCTGCCGGGAAATGTATTGACCGGGTAAGAAAACTCCTGCCTGAAATCCTTGCTGTCAATGGGTTGCAGGCCAAACAACTTGTATTGTTCTGCAATAAAACTACCTGCTTTTTTCATCCCGTCTTTGGTGTAGCCACGGCCCCAGAAATAGGGAGAGGTTAACGTGTCCACCAGTTTTCTTGCAAAAGCCATGTCCTGCGAGTGGGCATGGTTGCATGTGACGAGGCATAAAAGGAAGATTAGTTTTTTCATTGGCTTTATAGCAAGTTGTTATTGCAAAATAAATTCGACAAACCCCGGAAACTCACTCCGCCAGGTTGGTTCGTTGTGTTTGCCGAGGGGGTCAAGAACCCGCCTTGTTTTATAGCTTCCTTTTCCTTCGACTATTCTCAGCATTTTATCCATGTCAGGCACCATAAAATCGCTTTCTTTTCCACCTGCATAAAAGTAGAATTTGCGCAGGCCGTTCCATTTCACATTTACCACATCGTCGTAGATGGAAGGGGCAGTCCAAAAGGCGGGTGAGAAAATGCCTGCACCACCAAACACTAATGGATACTGCATGATAGCATAAATACTAATTAAGCCACCCATGCTGCTGCCGGCAACAAATGTGTGCGATGAATCGCTGAGTGTCCGGTATTTTTTATCAATGAATGGCTTTAAAGTAAGGGCTATAAAGTCAACATATTCTTTGCCTTCTCCTTTGCCAAACTGACTGTTGTTGTAAGGGTTGTATTCAGTCATTCGTTTGTCGCCGCCGTGGTCTATACCTACGACAATCAGGTCTTTTCCGGTTTTGGCAGACAATGAGTCGAGTGTTTCATCCACACCCCATTCTCCAAATGGTGCAGTCTGTTCGTTGAAGAGATTTTGTCCATCTTGCATGTACAAAACAGGGTAGCTTTTCTTTGCCGTTTCATAACCTTTTGGTAAATAAATCCATATTCCTCTTGTGCGGCCGAGCTGCGGTATCAAGAAAGCCGTGTCCAAAATCCTGACCTGCTTTGTGGCTGTGTTCAATCTTGGTTTATCAGGAAAAGCATCTTTCCAACCGGCTACTACATAATCTTGTGCAACATCCCCTGCCAGGTTGATTTCATGGTTGGGGATGTCTTCGCCTTTGGCGGTTGTTTCCCATTTGTCCACGCCTCTTGTAAACTTGAATTCATATTTTCCGGCGGGAATGTCTTTGAGCAAAATGGCTCTGCGGCTGGTGCCAAAGGGTTTCAGTTTATACTTTTCATCTTTGGGATTCCAGTTGTTGAAGGAGCCTGCCACATAAATATCATCTTGCGGCTTGGTGGCAGCGGAAGTAACGCCCAAACGTAGCGTGTATTGGGCTTCGCCAACATTTAGCAAAAAGAAAAAAGCAACAAATGATAAAAGATATTTCATAGAAAATGATTTAAATAGGATGATGGAACATTATAGAACACGGATGACACGGGTTGAACGGATTAACAGGATTAAAAGGGGGTTTTTTATGGATTGAAAATGGATTTTTTTGCTTTGCAAATGACTATTGATTGTTTATGCAACAACGTTCATTACTTTTATAAAAGCCTTTACCTTTTCATGAACCGGCCTGCTTAATGGCAGCAAAGGCAGACGCAAATAGTTTTGAATGATTCCCATTTCCGCCAGGAAAGCTTTGACACCAGCAGGGTTATT
The DNA here is from genome assembly GCA_043733905.1 of Segetibacter sp. Taxonomy (GTDB): domain Bacteria; phylum Bacteroidota; class Bacteroidia; order Chitinophagales; family Chitinophagaceae; genus Segetibacter. The sequence goes on along the minus strand of JAYTGA010000055.1, from coordinate 14,434 downwards.
TTCTTCAAACAAAAGATCAAAGCCATCTAGCATTTTATACAATAATTGACTGGCTTTATCCATACCATGATCCAGGCTTTGGCGAACCATTTCCGAAAAATCTTTTGGAAAACAATTGGCCGCCACACTGATAATACCGTCCATTCCGGCTGCTATGAGTGGCAGTCCCAAATGATCGTCGCCACTTGCGACGAAGAAGTGTTCCGGCCTGTTTTTTAAAATATGCAGGCATTGTATCATGTTGCCGCTGGCTTCTTTTATGCCAGCTATATTTTCGCAGTCGTTGGCAAGTCTGATGGTAGTTTCTGCAGTCATGTTGCTGCCTGTTCTGCCGGGTACATTGTAGAGTATGACAGGTTTAGGTGAAATGTTTCCAAGCTGCTTAAAGTGCTGGTAAATTCCCTCCTGTGAAGGGCGATTGTACCATGGGCTGGTGCTCAAAATAGCCGTGGCTTTGTCAAGCGGATATTGATGAACATCTTCAAGCAATTCTTTTGTGTTGTTGCCTGCAATGCCAACAATGACGGGCACTGTAGCAGGAACAATGTCAAAAGTGTAATTGATAATGTCAATCTTCTCTGTTTGCGACAGAGTGGCCGCTTCGCCGGTAGAACCAAGCACTACCAGGTATTCCACACCATTTTTTAACAGGAAATCAACCAGATTTTTGTAAGCATCAAAGTCAACTTCGTGTTGCTGGTTAAAAGGTGTAACAATTGCTACACCTGTGCCTCTCAATTTTTCTCTTAATGACATAGCGGATCGTGTTGTGAGTTGTTGCAACGTGTTGACGTTGTTCCTACAATTTTCCAAAATTAAGTGAATGAAAGAAATGACAGACTGATAAGATGCTATACTTGATCCAATTTTTTATGTTCTTATTGTTCCATTTTACGAAGCAGTATTTTTGCTGAATGAAAAGTTGGTTAGCAATTACAGCAATATTAGTTTCATTGTCATGCGAAAATGGTGCTCATCACGAAGAAAACGCAAATACTTCAAAAGATAAAGTGGCAAAAGACCTTTCTGAAAAAGTAATAAAAAATCCTGATAGTACGGGGTTGAGGATGCGGCTCATCAATTCACTCGATAGTCTGAAGCAATACGATGTTGCCATTGCCCACACGGACAGCCTGATAGCCAGAGACAGCATGAATGAAGGCTTGTGGCTGACCGAAGCCCATTTGCAGGAAAATAATAAAGACACTGCAAACGCCATTAAAAGTTACGAGAGAGCCATTAGAATTTACCCGGCGGTGGAGGCGCAACTGTATCTTGCCAACCTGTTTGCCGAAACAAAAAACCCCAAAGCATTGTGGCTTTGCACAAATGTACTGCGCATGGGGCTTGGCCGCGAAACCGATGCCAGTTGCAGCTTTATTGCAGCGGTTTATTTTTCCCGCATTGGAAATACGAAAAAAGCTATTGAAGGTTTTGACAAGGCTATTGGCGACCAGTACACATTAATAGACGCTTACCTGGAAAAGGGTTTTATATATTTCGATGCAAAAAATTATCCCGAAGCTTTAAAGGTTTTTGAAACTGCACAAAAGGTCAACAATGCAAATGCCGAGGTTTATTATTGGATAGCAAAATGCAATGAGCAAATGGGTAATAAGCAGGAAGCATTATTGAGTTATGAGCATGCTTTTGCTTTGGATAAGCAGTTGAAGGAAGCTGGTGAGGGAGTGAACCGGCTTAATAGTAAGTAGAAATTGTTCACTCCTAAAAAAAATGCGATAAAATGTCTACGATCATTTCAAAAGATTCTGGCAATCGAAATAGTTACCTTTGACTAATCATAAAGACAAGTAAAGAATGATAAAAACCGGTGATTATAACACGCTGAAAGTATTGCGGGCAGTAGATTTTGGCGTTTATTTAGATGATGGAGCAGAAGGTATTTTGCTGCCAAAAAGATTTGTACCAGAAAGGTTAAAAACTGATGATGAGATCAGGGTTTTCATCTATCACGATTCCGAAGGCAGGCTCATTGCTACTACACAACATCCCAAAGGAGTGGTAGGTGATATTGTCAATATGCAGGCAGTCGCAGTGACCGAGCATGGGGCATTTTTAGACTGGGGATTGATGAAAGACCTTTTTGTGCCTAAAAGCAAGCAGTTAAGCGGAATGAGACAAGGTGCCTATTATCTGGTAAAAATATACCTGGACGAACAGACTGGAAGGGTTGCCGCGACTGAAAAAATTGAATTTTTTCTTAACAATGAAACACTGACAGTCAGGGAAAAAGATGAGGTTGATCTGACAGTGTATCGCCGCACAGACATTGGCTACCTTGTCATCATCAACAATGTGCATACTGGTGTTCTTCATTTCAACCAGATATACCGCAACATAGGTGTTGGCGACAAAATGAAAGGCTACATAAAAACCATTCGGCCAGAAAACAAAATAGACGTGGTGGTGGGCAAAATCGGGTATAACAGGATAGAAGGCGAAGCAGATAAAATATTACGTCTTTTAAACGAAAACAATAACTTCCTGCCTTATTACGACAAGTCTTCGCCTGAAGAAATTTATGACTTCTTCGGCATGAGTAAGAAAGCCTTTAAAATGGCAGTGGGCAATCTTTTTAAACAGAAAAAAATTGAACTTACAAAAACAGGAATAAAGGGTATTGAGCTATGAACTATGAACTATAAACTCTACATCCCTAAACTTTTTTCTTCTCTTCTTCATCAAAGTTGGCTGTCCACTGGCCGTTGCCTATAACTAAAAAATAAAACAACAACAGCAAAACAACAATGGAGATAATTAATTCTGAGTAAGGAGTAAACATGCCTCCTTTCAGATTGACTAAAAAAATAGCCCCAAGAAGAATTGGTATTTGAATCAGGCATGCAAAACGGGTGAGAACGCCCATGGCTATCAGCAGACCGCCAAGAATGTGTGCAAACACAATAAAATGCCCGATCATCATTACGGCAAGGCTGCCAAAAGACATATTATGGGCAAGCAAATCATTCATTGCGCCCATGTTTCGGACAAAATCAACCCCTTTATAGCATAAATAAATACCCAAAGCAATTCTTACAATGTCCATCCATTTTGGATGATGGGTGTCGCCCCATTGTTCCATACGTTCAATGTAATTCATACGGCAGAATTTTAGGTGTGATCATTTAAAAGAACTCTTGTAAATTTAAACTAAAATTAATAAACCGGCAAAATATAACCGATTAAAAACTAAAGAAAAATGAATAAATATACCCCGGCAAAAGAGCGATATAGTCAAATGGAATACCGCCGCTGTGGCCGCAGCGGGCTGAAACTTCCGGCTTTGTCACTCGGTCTGTGGCACAACTTCGGCGATGACGACGATTTTAAAAATTGCCGCAAAATCCTTCAGATGGCTTTCGACAATGGCATTACCCATTTTGACCTTGCCAACAACTACGGCCAGCCCCCTGGCTCTGCTGAAGAGAATTTTGGTGCCATTCTGAAAAGAGATTTTCACGGTTACAGGGATGAACTCATCATTAGCACCAAGGCAGGATACCACATGTGGGAAGGACCTTATGGCGAATGGGGTTCCAAAAAATATCTTGTCAGCAGCCTGGATCAAAGCCTGAAAAGAATGAAACTGGACTATGTGGACATTTTCTACCACCACCGCCCCGATCCGGACACTCCGCTGGAAGAAACGATGGCAACTCTTGATTTAATTGTGCGACAAGGCAAAGCACTTTATGTGGGCATTTCCAATTATAAAAATGAAGAAGCGGAAAAGGCGATCGAAATTTTGAAGCAACTTGGTACTCCTTGTCTCATTCACCAGCCCAAATACTCCATGTTTGAGCGATGGGTAGAAGGTGGACTGCTGGACATACTGGACAGGGAAGGTGTGGGCTGCATACCTTTTTCACCTCTGGCGCAGGGAATGCTTACAAACAAATACCTGCATGGAATTCCCAAAGACAGCCGTGCAGCCAATCCCCATGGTTTTTTACAGGAAAGCCAGATAACCCCGGAAAGGCTTGAGCAGATTTCTAAACTAAACAATATTGCACAAAACAGGCAGCAAACTCTTGCTCAAATGGCTTTGTCATGGCTGTTAAAAGATAGCAGAATAACATCTGTTTTAATCGGGGTAAGCAAAACCAGCCAACTGGAAGACTGTCTGAAAGCATACACAAATGTTCATTTCACACATAATGAACTAACAAGTATTGAAGAAGTATTATCTTCAAATACAGCCAGTTGAAACCAGACCGGCCGCCAGTCTGAATCCTGCTTTTCATTGCTTTTTAATGTAGTTTTGCGGCCATTAAAAAAAGCAGGTATGAAGCCAATTCAGATGGTTGACACCAAGTCGCAGTATTTAAAAATAAAAGACCAGGTGGATGCCGGCATACACGCTGTGCTTGATAGTGCAGCCTACATCAACGGTCAGCCTGTGCAGGATTTTGGTAAAAACCTGTCGGCATATCTGAATGTAAAACACACCATTCCCTGCGCCAATGGCACCGATGCTTTGCAAATAGCCATGATGGCCTTGGGTCTCGAACCCGGCGATGAGGTCATTACACCTTCTTACACTTACATTGCCACCACAGAAGTGGTTGCGCTGCTAAGGTTGAAGCCGGTTTTTGTTGAAGTGGAAAAAGACACATTTTGCATTGATCCAAAAGCTGTCGAGGCTGCCATCACTTCAAAAACAAAAGCGATTGTTCCCGTTCATTTGTATGGACATGCGGCCAATATGGAAGAGATCATGCGCATTGCGCAAAAGCACAACCTGTTTGTGATTGAAGACAACGCACAAGCGATTGGCTCGGACTATATATTCAGTGACGGCACGGTGAAGAAGACGGGCACAATCGGAACAATCGGTGCAACTTCTTTTTATCCTTCTAAAAATTTAGGAGCTTATGGAGACGGTGGTGCCATGTTTACCAACGATGATGCCCTGGCGGAAAAGCTGAAAATGATTGCCAATCACGGGCAAAAAGTCCGTTATTACCACGAAATGGTCGGTTGCAATTCAAGGCTTGATTCCATTCAGGCTGCCGTGCTGGATGTGAAGCTGAAATACTTAGACGATTATGCTGAAGCACGACAAAAAGCGGCTGCATTTTACAACGGGGCTTTTGCAGGAAATGAAAAAATAACTGTGCCTTTTGTGGCTTCTTATACCACTCATGTTTACCACCAATATACGCTGATACTAAACGGTGTTGACCGCGATGAGTTGTCAAAATATCTTGCTTCGCAAAATATTCCTTCCATGATTTATTATCCCGTTCCGGCACACAGGCAAAATATGTTTGCCGCACTGGGTGGAAGCGATTATCACCTGGAGGTTACAGACTGGCTGACTGAAAGAGTTATTTCATTACCGATCCATACAGAATTGGAAGAAGAACAGTTACAATACATCACTTCTCATGTTTTGAAGTTCATTAATCAGTAAGAGTTAATCCAATTTTTTAGTTAAACCAATCAACTAAATTTATCTTAATCATGTATTCTTCCATTGTAAATAAAGAATCGAAAATCGCTGTTATTGGCCTTGGGTATGTTGGTCTGCCAATAGCACTTGAATTTGCCAGGAAAGCTTCTGTCATTGGCTTTGACATCAGCGCAAGCCGTGTGGAAATGATGCAACACCACATAGATCCCAGCAACGAATTGGACAAAACAGCTTTTGAAGGGTGTGACATCATATTTACAAACCACCTTGATGACCTGAAAGAAGCGAAGTTCTTTATAGTGGCTGTGCCCACACCTGTGGATGCCCACAATGTACCCGATCTGAAACCAGTGCAAAGTGCTAGTGAAACTATTGGAAAAGTAATTAAAAAAGGAGATTACGTCGTTTTTGAATCCACTGTTTATCCTGGTTGCACAGAAGAAGATTGCCTGCCAATCATCGAAAAACTGAGCGGCCTGAAAGGAGTGCAGGACTTCAAAATAGGCTACTCACCTGAGCGCATTAATCCAGGTGACAAAACACATACCCTTGCCACAATTGTGAAAGTGGTGAGCGGCTGCGATGCGGAATCGGCGGTGGAAATTGCAAAGGTGTATGAACTGGTGGTAAAAGCTGGCGTACACCGTGCATCGTCCATTAAAGTGGCAGAGGCGGCCAAGATCATTGAGAACACCCAGCGTGATGTGAACATTGCACTCATGAACGAGTTGTCAATCATCTTTGACCGAATGAACATCAACACTTACGAAGTGCTGGAAGCAGCCGGAACAAAGTGGAATTTTCTAAAATTTTCTCCCGGTCTTGTGGGTGGTCATTGCATTGGGGTTGACCCATATTATCTGACTTACAAAGCAGCCGAACTGGGATTTAATTCCAGGGTCATTTTATCGGGCAGATACATCAATGACAACATGGGAAACTTTGTGTCAAAGAAAATTTTGCAGCACATTATTGCTAATACAGAGAATGTGAAACATGCAAAAATACTGGTCATGGGAGCCACTTTTAAAGAAAATGTAAGTGACATCCGCAACTCAAAAATTGCAGACGTTATCAAAAGTTTGAAGTCTTATAACCTGCATGTATTCGTCCATGATCCATATGCCAGCAGCCACGAGCTTGAAGAAGAATATGGGTTTACACTTACACCTGATCTGGACAACGATTACGATGCTGTTCTCATTAGTGTGCCACACGAGCCTTACACCAAATTTGATAACGACTATTTCTGCTCCATCACAAAGGAAAAGGCTCTGATAGCGGATTTGAAAGGCATTTACAGAAATAAAATAACCGACAGAAAATATTGGAGTTTGTAAAAAGGACTTCATCAAACTGCCGGGTTAAAAATTAAACAATCAACTTTATGTCAAAGCCAGTCATTCTCATTACCGGAAAAAACGGGCAGTTGGGAAATGAACTTCAACTGCTTGCAGCACAATACCCACAGTATCATTTTGAACTGACGGATGTGGCTGAACTTGACATTACCGACAAAGAAAAGGTTGACCTTTTTTTCGCAGAAAAAAAACCTGTTGTCTGCATCAACGCCGCTGCCTACACAGCAGTGGACAAAGCCGAAACCGACCGGGAACTGTCCATGAAAATTAATGCAGAAGCTGTGGGAATTCTTGCTAAAAACTGTCACCTTCATGGCACACGGTTCATTCACATTTCGACTGATTATGTGTTTGATGGCACTGCCAACACCCCTTATAAAGAAGAACACAAGGTCAATCCTGTGAACTACTATGGCCTTACCAAACTCAAAGGAGAGCAGGCTGCCATCAGCCTTCATGCCGACACGGTCATCATCCGCACATCGTGGGTTTATAGCTCGTTTGGAACCAACTTTGTAAAAACAATGCTGCGGCTAATGAAAGATCGTGAAAGCCTGAATGTAGTCAGTGACCAATATGGATCTCCCACTTACGCCGCCGACCTGGCCGAAGCCATTATGGTGGTTATTGCGTCTTCGCCAAATGTGCATGAAGGAACATACCATTATTCCAACGAAGGCAACATTTCCTGGTACGACTTCGCAACCGCCATCCGCGACATTGCAGGACTGCCGTGTCAGGTGAACCCAACCGGCACAGACGGCTATCCCACACCTGCCAAACGCCCTGCTTACTCCGTCATGAGCAAAGCCAAAATCATAGAAACATTTGGCCTTAAGCTGAAACCATGGAGAGAAAGCCTGGAGAAGTGTATTAAGCTTTTAGAAAAATAACAACCCGTCATTATAAAGTAATTTAAAATGACAAAGCCGTTCTGACTGATGTGTCAGAACGGCTTTGTACAAAAACGACAGAGGTTTTAGAAACTTCCAGTTGTTTGGTTAGTTTTGGTTGCGGCTTTGGTTCAACTTTCAACCCTCATCTACTTCCCCGTAGTCGGCACACACTTCTGCTGATTCACCAGTTTCATGAGGGCTTCTTTTAGTTCGTCTATTTGTTTTTGGAGGTCATCAACTTTTGCGGCTTTTACTTTCAATTGTTCATTGTCTTTACTCAACTCCTGGACTGCCTTCACCAACGGCACCACAAACTCCGCATAGCGCAGGCCATAAAAATCATTTTCATTTTTGGGCGCATCTACACCATTGAAATCGTAACCTATGCTTTTAGCGGTCTTTTCTACTTCCTGGGCTATGAAGCCTGTTGATACTACATTTTCGGCGGCGGCTACTGCTGCTTTATCAATTTCGGGGGCAGTCACCTTTCTGCCCGTGTTAGTTGTTGTTGGATAGTCTTTATACAAAACTTTGTTCATCCCGGTTATGTCAAGGTGATAGGTAACAGGGCGTAACTTATTAATGAATTCAAGACCTGGCACATTTTCCACGACATTTTTTTTATATCGCCCATCGCTTATGTTGGTATAATTAACAAAGCCGCCAATGCTGGCCATGCTACTACTACCTATACGCACCTGGTCATTGCCGGTAATGACGGAATTAGCGCCTATGCAAGTGGAGTTTACATAACCGCCACTGTTCACATTTGCGCCATAGCCTAACGCTGTGATACCGCTCCCGTTAATATTGTTGAGAAGTGCAAGCGCGCCTATGCCTGTATTAAATGAGCCGGTGGTCGATTTATCCATAGAACTTTCACCCAGTGCCGTATTATTATTACCAGTATTATTCTTATCCATTGCACCTCCCCCTATGGCTGTATTAAAATCACCTTGGTTATCTTGTAATGTCACGAAACCGAGACCTGTATTGAGCTTCCCGGCGGTATTCTCGAACATTGACTCTGTACCAACTGCTACATTGCCATGCCCGGTAGTATTGTTAAACAATGACTGCTGTCCTAAGGCAATATTTTGTACACCGGTAGTGGTGTTGGCTTGCGCTTGTGTTCCAATGGAAATATTAAAACTGCCCTTGTTGTTATAGGCGGCACTATCACCAATAGCTATATTGTAACTACCGGTTTGGTTAGATGATAGTGCATTCGTTCCAACAGATATGTTTTTAGAACCAGTAGTATTGGATTGAAAGGCATTATTGCCAAGAGCAACATTTTCGCTACCCTCGGAGTTAGCAAACAAAGCATTTCTGCCAACTGCCACATTCCCATTTCCTGTAAGGTTGGAAAATAAGGACAAAGCACCAACAGCGGTATTGCCACGGCCTGATGTATCATTTAACAACGAAGAAGCACCGACGGCAGTATTGTCGGAAGCATAGGAAGAAAGGAGTGCGCTATAGCCGACTGCAGTATTATTGCCGCCATCCGTATTGGAGCTCAAAGAGTAGGTGCCAATGCCGGTATTTCCATCTCCCACGTTTCTAGCTAAAGCCTCCTTGCCAAATGCGCAGTTTTCTGTTCCGGTTGAGTTAAAAGACAAAGCATTATTGCCTACAGCAGTATTTGAATTTCCGGTCGTATTCCTTTGGAGCACGGAAACTCCTACAGCGCAATTTCCACTACCGCCGATATTTGCTTTTAAAGCACTATTCCCGATTGCGCAGTTATCATGCCCGTCCAGATTATCACGGAGTGCTTCCAGGCCGATTGCTATGTTTCCGCTTCCCTCGGTAGTGTTGAGCATGGCAAACGGCCCGATGGCAATATTGTCGGACGTAGTTAAACTGCTATAAAGTGCATGGCTGCCTATGGCAATATTTTGGGAGCCTGTTTCATTTGTCAATAGGCTTGAATTACCAATACTAATATTCTCGAAACCGGAAACATTGGAGTTCTGGGCACTATCGCCAATAGCTACGTTGAAGTTACCGCCCGTATTGGATTGTAAACTGCTACCACCAACTGCTACATTCGCAGCCCCGCTCACATTGTTGAATAAGCTTTGGGAGCCAAGCGCAATATTATTGGCGCCATCAGTGTTGCTAAACATAGCGTTTGTACCGATGGCAATGTTTTGCGAGGATGTTATACTGTTAGTAAGTGCAGAACTTCCTATCGCAATGTTTTGTATGCCTGTTTCGTTTGACCACAAACTTGAGGCACCAATACTTACGTTTTCCGAACCGGAAATATTGGAGTTTAGAGCACTATCGCCAATAGCTACATTATAATAACCTTCTGTATTAAATTGCATACTGGTACTACCAATTGCCACATTTGAAGACCCAATTGTATTAGTTAATAAGCTCTCCGAGCCTATTCCAATATTGGCGTCACCCGAGGTGTTATTTATTAGACTATTTTGCCCAACTGCTACATTGATGCTTCCATCAATGTTACCAAATAAAGCACTTGCACCGATAGCCACATTGCCATCACCGATTGTATTATTTGTCAATGCCGTTCTTCCCAAGGCCGTATTTCTGATTCCCGTAGTATTGTTCCTTAAACTGGCTGCACCTATACCCGTATTGTCTATTCCGTCTGTATTGTTTTTTAAAGATAAAAATCCAAAGGAAGTATTTGCGACACCCGTGTTATTAAAGAATAAAGCGGAATCGCCAAAAACTGTATTGGAGGCAACACTTCCTTTACCACGGCCAATCGTTTTTCCATTGATAAATCCGTCTTTAAAAATATTTACCACCCCATTTCTGTTAATGGTCATTCGCTCTGTACGGTTGCTACCGTTGCTGCCGGTGACAAACGAAATACGGGTTGGCACGTTACCATTAATGGGCGTACTATCTACATAAAAATCTATGGCAGCAGCGTTTTGAAAGTTATTTCCATCGAACCCCGATGATAATAGAGATAGTAACTGATCATCTTTATTTACACCCGTAGGGGCTGCTAAAATGCCCCTTGAACGGCGACCGATGAGAACAGGTCTTGCATTGACAGCACTGGAGGCCATATTCAATATGTAATCAGCATTGCCAACGACCTGCTCGCCAAATGCTGTGAACAGTGGAACACCCGTTGTTATCCATTTAGACGAAGGCTGGGCAGTAGTACTATAAATTGATAAAAGACCAGTTGGGGTGAAATTGCCTACAGAGATTCGCCCATTATTATCGATTACCATCCGCGGGGTCCCGTTGGTTATCAGTTTCAGCGGCACCGCATTGGTGGTTCCCAAGACTGATGAAGCGGTGGCATTGCTGTTGCCGGTGAGGTTCCATTGGGCGGAGCTGTTGTTTGCCATAGCAAGTAAGAATACAATCCCGCAGGCGACAAAAATTTTTTTCATGATAGGTCGTTTAGTTATTCTATAAATATAATGAGAAAGAGGCAGAAATATATCTGCCCCTTTCAATCCCCCATAAGACAATGTCTTTTTTATTTCTCCGCCAGCGGCGGACAAGGCAAGGCAGACCGATCATTTACTAATTTTGAGACGATCGCTTTGAGGTCGTCTAACTGCTTTTGCAGGTCTGCATCTTTATTTTTCAGTTGGGCATTATTCGTAGCCAACTCTTCATTCTTTTTTGCAAGGTCTTTGTTGTCCGCTACCAGCTTTGCTGTGCGTTTTTCTAGTGCTTGTATGGCTGCCATATTCACTCCGTTAATGTCCATGGTGTTTATGGTGGTGTCTGCACCTTCGCCATCTAACTTGAATGCAGCAAAGAAATCTTGCGCCATAGGGCCTATGTGCCTTTGACTTGCCGGCTGGCTTTTGTAGTTCCAGTTGGTGACCGGGATAGCGGCTAGCTTTAGCAACACCTCTTCGGTATTGATAGTGCGGAAGTTTTCTTTGAGCCTGCGATCGCTGACATTGCTCCATGCACCGCCACCTGTGGCGAGAGATACACCTGTGGTGTGGGAAGTGTTTGAATAGAGCTTGTAACCACCAACAAAGCGCATGCTCATCTGGTTATCAGCAGAACTAAACATTGTTGTGCTGGTCGAAGCATCGCCAATGATAAAGGCGCCTGTGTTAGTAGAAGTAACAGCTCTTCCCATAGCAATAGACTTATCAGCAAAACTATTTACGTCAAGTCCTAAAGCTGTGGAATTTTTACCTGTGCTAATGGCACCATCGCCCATTGCAAGAGAAAAGTCTCCAGTAGCAGAACACTTGCGTCCCATTGCAATGGAACTATATCCGTTTGTAGACGATTCAGAACCTAATGCTATTGAAGAAGCTCCTCCGGTGGAATTATAATAGCCTATTGCCGCAGAGTTGTACCCAAAGGAAGAGCAATGATACCCGGTTGCCAATGATGAATTTCCGATTGCTCGTGAGGAATCCCCGAAGGCAACAGCATAGTCACCGGTAGCAATGCTTTGGCTTCCGCTTGCAAATGATGAAAGCCCGCTTGCTGTGGTTTGAAAACCGAATGCCGCCGACCCTACGCCGGGTGTTTCGTCAAAGGGAGGGTTGCCGACTCTCAAAAATCCCTTTGAAGCATTATAAGACAATCCCTGGCCTGCATATCCACTCACGTCTGACTGTCCGGGCTGTGGAAACAATTTTTTGAATACTATTGAAAATCCACTGCCTACTATACCATTTGCATCGCTTTTAAAAAAGACTGCTACTTTGGTAGAATTAATTATAAAAGTACTGCTTGGCTGCTTGCCTCCTCCAACTGCGAGAAAAGTTGCTGAAGGATTGATAGAAACACTTTGTATAAAAAGCGAATCTCCAGACCCAAGATTGATGGAATCAATGATTACTTGAAACCCCCTTGAATCAGGATTGGAAACAAAAAAAGCTTTTGCGGAAATATTGTTGTCATAATTACCTGCAGGACCACCGGGGTCAAAAAGGCGATCAGAAGAGTCAAAAGAGCTAATCTTTAAAGTTTGAGCATTTATAAGTGTTCTGTCTCTAGGGTTTGTATTACTAAAAAGCGGTTCACTAACCAGGAGATTGCCAGACACATGCAATTTGGTCAGTGGGTCAAGAGTGCCAATGCCAACGTTTCCATTATCAGTAATGGTTCCATCTGCCAAAGTCGTTCCATTCCACTTTGGCATTTTATTTACAGAAAGGCTGCCCACTTTGGGGTCTGTCTCTGGTATGATAGGTATGGCTTTCCACGATGCAAGACCCGTGTTATCGCTGGTCAAAACTTTACCTATTGCTTGTGTACCATCGGCTATTTTTACGTTGCCGCTGACATCCAGTTTCGCCGCCGGAGTGGTGGTTCCTATTCCCACACTTCCATTATCGGTGATGGTGCCATCTGTCAAACTTGTTCCATTCCACTTCGGCAATTGATTAGTTGTTAGGCTACCTACTTTTGGATCTGTTTCCGGTATCACGGGGACCGCTTGCCACGAAGCAAGACCAGTGCTATCGCTGGTCAATACCTTGGCTGAACCTTGTGTGCCGTCTACTATTTTTACTTGTCCGGCCACATCAAGTTTGGTTGTTGGTGTGGTGGTTCCTATTCCTACATTACCGTTATTGGCGATGGAGACCCTGCTGGCGGCTCCTGTCAAAAAATCTATTCCAAACTGGTTGCCATTGCTTGTTCTTTTAGAAATGATCGCCTCCCCTGTGGCGGCGTTGCCAAACCGTAGGCTGCCTCCTGTTGCCAGGGTTCCATCGTTGGTATTGGAAGCGTCTATGACGACTGCTCCATTCACCAGTGCATTGACGGTTGTTAATGAAGAACCATTCACGTGCAGCCTTTGCAATGGTGTCGTTGTTCCCAGGCCGACATTGCCACCGGACGATTGAACAAACAACTGGTTTGTGTTCACGGTAATGTCACCCGTGCTACCAATCTTCAACCGTTCTGCACGGGTTGCTCCGTTGGTGCCTGTGACAAAGGAAATACGTGCAGGCACATTGCCGGCTGTTGGTGTTCCATCCACAAAGAAATCAATGGCGGCTGGGTTTTGAAAACCTGTGCCATCAAATCCGCTGGACATGAAAGACATGATCTGATCATTGTTGCTTACAACTGTTGGGGTTGCTAAAGTTCCCCTTGCTCTTCTTCCAATAAAAACAGGTCGGGCATTCGCCAATGAAGAAGCCATAGACAAAATGTAATCGGCATTGCCGATTGTCTGCTCGCCGAATCCGGTAAAGAGCGGTGCGCCTGCATTCGTCCAAACAGAAGATGGCACACCACCACTACCTTTTACGCTAAAGACATTTGGCGGAGCCGCAATGCCAATACCCACTTTCCCATTGGCATCAATGACCAGCCGCTGCACATTGTTGGTGGTCAGATTGAGCGGAATGGCATTGGTAGTGCCGAGGATGGAAGTGGCGGTGGCGTTTGCATTGCCGGTGAGGTTCCATTGTGCATTGCTGTTCATTGCGACAGCAAAGAAGAAAAACGTCAGGAGAGGAGTGAGTAGTTGTTTTTTCATGTTACAGAAAGTTTTTTATGAATGATAAAAATAGGGATAATTATGAATGATGAATGATGAATGCCCCCTAAACAACAGTTGCCAACTTTTGGAAAAGTTGGCAACCTTAAAATGAGCTATTGACTTAATGAAGTAAAGAACCTATTGCCCTGCCAGCGGCCATTAGCGTCAACTTAACTTTTGCATTTTGTAATGGTTTGGATCATGTTTTCTCGATATTTTCGTTTTTCGTAGCAGCACTGTTCAAAGACTGTTTGGT
>JAYTGA010000054.1:0-11178 GCA_043733905.1 Segetibacter sp. | reverse complement strand
CCAACATTATTCTAACAAACCGCCGTATGCCGAACGGCACGTACGGTGGTGTGAGAGGACAGGTAGCGAACTAATCGCTACCTTCCTACTCGATTTATGTAAAAAAATAATTTGATTAGTAAAAGCTTCGAAAAATGTAGGGACGTATTTCTTGGAGGAACAATTAAGAAAATGCTTTCAAACATCCCTATCTTTAAAAAAGATATCAGTTACTAAAAATGGATGTAGCACTAAGAGATTATCAAAAAAAAGGAATCAGTGACATTGAAAATGCCTGGAAAAATTGCGACAGCGTACTATTTCAGATGCCAACGGGAACGGGAAAAACAACGCTCTTTTGCGAAATTGCACAACACTTTACACAAGAATTATTTCCAGAGAAAAAGGTCCTTATTATAACCCACACCAAAGAATTAATACAACAGGTTTTTACCAGAATAAATGATGATTTCGGGTTAAAAGCAGGTAGGATTTCAGCAAGTTTTATTGAAGATTTATCTGCGCCGATTCAGGTAGCTTCCATTCAAACTCTAGTAAGAAGGGTTGCGCATCAACAAGACATATTCTCCTTAGTAATTATTGATGAAGCACACCATGCCTTGGCAAGCACCTACAGAAAGCTTTGGGAGTTTTTTCCTAGTAGCAAGTTTTTAGGAGTGACTGCTACTCCTATCAGAACAAACGGCGAAGGTTTTCAGGATTTGTTTCAACAATTGATTACTACCAATTCTGTAAAATGGTTTATAGAGGAAAATTGGTTGTCCGATGTCAAATATTATGCAAGCCACGCACCCGACATCAGTAATATCAAAATTAAAGCAGGCGACTATGATGAAACTGAATTGGCAGAGGTAATGCAAGACAATAGAGTAATGGCTGATTTAGTCCAGAGTTACAAAGATTTTACATTGGGCAAAAAGATGATTGTGTTTGCTGTAAACCGCTCCCATTGTGCTAAAATCGTAGAAAAGTTTAGGGATAGCGGCTTTCCGGCAGAATTAATAGATTCCATGACTCCTAAAGATGAACGGCAGGAAATAGTTGAAAAATTCAGAAGTAACAAATTCACTGTTTTATGCAATGTCAATATTTTTACAGAAGGTTTTGATTGCCCCGATGTAGAAGTTGTACAACTCGCAAGACCTACCAAATCGTTAACCCTTTTTCTGCAACAGGTAGGCAGGTGCATGAGACCTCATAAAAATAAATCATTTGGAATCGTACTCGACAATGCCGGTTTATGGAAAGAATATGGCTTACCCAAAATGGAAAGATATTGGTCTTTAGATGGGTCTATCAAAATTATTTGTCCCACCCAAAAGGATATAAAAGGAATAAAACAAACTATCAGTAGAGAAAATAATGAACCACATGAAAGTAAGAGCATTGAACTTGTTGAGGTAGGTGAGTTAGAAGACAAAATAATCGACAATCCTATTGACTACAGCACTATAGAGAAAAGTTTAACTGATAATAAAATTCGTAAAATGAGAGAAGAACGGGAAAAAAAAATAGAACAAATAAAGAAATTGCAACAACGTAGAGCCAATGAAACAGATCCGTATTTGCAACAGATCGACGACAAAAACATTATTGTCTTGCAAAAAGAACTTTATGATTTACAAGCAAAAGATCAACCTGAAAGGTTTGAACAAGTCTTTGATTTAATTCTTGAAAAATGTCAGAATGTAATTGACAATAATGATATTTTTCTGGATGGCGATAAGGATGTTTTTCTGAAATGTTACTTTAAACCAGAACTTAAATTGAATCAAATAAATTTAAGCAAAAAATCATCTCCAGATAAAAATAATTTTCCAAGCACTGTAAGTGAAAATTTGAATAATCACAAAAATGAAGAGAGCTACAAAAAAAATGAAAATAAGGAGAATACCCCACACACCAAATTGAAGGTAACATTTCCGGATAGTGAAATTATTGATGACAATAACGCAAAAAAAACTTTAATAGAAGCACTCAAAAAACTTGATATTGAAAAAGTTTTTGCACTTCATACTAAAATTGTTTCAGATAAAGCTAACAATGGAGTACAGAAAGTTTTTACGAAAATACCTGGCACCAATTATTATATTAATGACGGCAATAACACTGATGCAAAAAAGAAATTTTTAGAAAATGTAGCTCAAAAACTTGGAGTTGATATAAAAGTGGAGGTAGTGGAAAAGAAATAATTTTTTTTGGATTAGGTACAAGCTGGACAAAGGTTATTAAATTCTGCATGAGAGGTATTCGCCCCACCTCCGGCTTGTACTTTATGCAACCCAGCTACTCCCTGTCAAATCCCAAGCCCCAATGACCAAAACATTGAACACATTCAACCTCACAGCTTTCCTCCTCACCAAACTATCTTTACCCCACATTGTATTTATTCAAACAAACAGAATGCAAACTGATTTTCTTGTCATTGGCAGCGGCATAGCCGGTCTTACTTACGCACTTAAAGTAGCAGCAGCCATGCCTCATCGCCAGGTGATTGTCATCACAAAATCCAACCCGGACGAAACAAACACAAAATATGCCCAGGGCGGCATAGCTGGGGTTTGGGACAATGAAAAAGACAGCTACAACAAGCACATAGTCGACACACTAATAGCAGGCGACGGACTTTGCAATCCACACACCGTTGATATTGTCATTCACGAAGGGCCAGAGAGAATTAAAGAAATTATTGAGTGGGGTGCCATGTTTGACAAAGACCCCCAGGGCGAATATTCTTTGGGCAAAGAAGGCGGACATAGCGAAAACCGTATCCTTCACCACAAAGACATTACTGGCAGGGAAATGGAACGGGCATTGATTCAAAAAATACAATCGCTGCCCAACATCCGTCTTATCAACCATTGTTTTGTTATAGACCTCATTACACAGCATCACCTTGGCTACCTTGTTACCAAGTCCACCCTCGATATTGAATGTTTTGGTGTTTATGTCCTCAACCACCAGACCAATGAAATAGAAAAAATTCTTTCCAAAATTACTGTTCTTGCCACTGGTGGCAATGGACAGGCATACAGAACCACCACTAATCCCACCATAGCCACAGGCGACGGTATTGCTATGGTTTACCGGGCTAAAGGGCGCATCGAGAACATGGAGTTCATCCAATTTCATCCTACTGCATTATACCATCCCGGAGAGTCGCCATCATTCCTTATTACAGAGGCCGTTCGTGGCGATGGCGGCATTCTGCGAAACAAAAAAGACGAGGCATTCATGGAGAAATATGATGAGCGCCGCGACCTTGCCCCACGGGACATTGTGGCTCGTGCCATTGACAACGAAATGAAAAAAAGCGGTACTGAAAACGTCTGGCTTGATTGCCGCCACATGCCTCTTGAAAGTTTTAAAACACACTTCCCCAACATTTATCAAAAGTGCCTAAGCATTGGCATAGATATTTCCAAAGACATGATACCTGTTGCCCCGGCAGCGCACTACAGTTGCGGCGGCATCAAGACCAACGAACACGCCTGCACTTCCATCCGCAACCTCTATGCCTGTGGCGAATGTGCCAGCACAGGCCTCCACGGGGCTAATCGTCTTGCCAGCAACAGCCTGCTTGAGGCCATGGTTTTTGGACATCGTGCTTACCTTCATTCCATACGCCAGATCATTGAAATTGAGAAGGTCAATTCCATTTTCAACACCTTCAATACAGCCGCCATTCCCGACTGGAATGCTGAAGGCACACATGAACCCGAAGAGCTTATTCTAATTACTCAAAGCCTTAAAGAACTTCAGCAAATCATGAGCGACTATGTGGGCATTGTCCGCACCAATGTCAGACTTTCCCGGGCCATGATGCGCCTCGATCTGTTGTTTGCTGAAACTGAAGAATTGTACCGCTCCACCAAGGTTTCCATCCAGCTTTGTGAACTTCGAAATCTCATCACAGTTGGCTATCTTATTGTCAAGGGCGCCTCCTTTAGAAAAGAAAGCCGGGGTCTTCATTTCAACACAGATTACCCAGAAAAAAATGGTCTGAAAGAGAATGTCATTTTGTGAGCAATAGAGAGAGAAAGCCAGTATTCAATACTTAGTATTTAGATCAAAAGGACTTTTCACAGAGTCACCTTCTCATTTGGATAAGTGCCGGGAATGAAGTTTATGGAGCATAATTATGAGCCCGGCAAAAGAATATCTATTAAGCTTCATTGGCGTCGCACTCTTCTACGATATATCTTTATTCAGCTTTTTCCACCGTCTGCCAGTTACCTTGGCATAAAATGCAGGCATTAGCACATTACCAAATCAGCAAATCAGCACATTATCACATTCATATGAAGCTTCTCCACACAGCCGACTGGCACCTTGGCAAATGGCTTGACAATTTCTCCCGTCTGCAGGAACAGAAAGAAGTGTTGCAAGAGATTTGCGAAATAGCCGAAGCCGAAAACGTAGATGCCGTACTGGTTGCAGGCGATTTATACGACACATTCAACCCCTCTGCCGAATCGCAGGAACTGCTTTACAAAACCCTGCGGAGACTAGGTAGCAATGGCAAACGGGCAGTTATAGTCATAGCTGGAAACCACGACCAGCCCGAACGCATAGAGGCACCCGATCACCTTGCCCGGGAACATGGTATCGTTTTCATTGGATACCCAAATACCACTGTACCAATTACCAGCGGCAGCGAGTTTTGCATCACCAAAAGCGAAGCCGGTTTTATAGAAATAAAATTGCAAAACTGCAAAGAACCATTGCGCCTTTTGGTTACACCTTATGCTAATGAGTTCAGGCTAAAAACTTATCTCGGTGCAGACAATCCCGAGGAAGAATTAAGAACTGTGCTGCAACAAAAATGGCAACAACTTGCCGACAAATATTGTGACAGCCACGGCATCAATATTTTGTGCGCCCATCTTTTCTTTATGAAAAAAGGAACTACACCTCCCGAAGAGCCGGATGATGAAAGACCGATATTGCACATTGGCGGCGCGCAGGCTATTTACTCCGAAAACATTCCTGGCCAAATCCAGTATGCAGCACTTGGTCACCTGCACCGCTACCAGGTCATAGACACCGTTCCTTGTCCTGTAGTGTACAGCAGCAGCCCCTTAGCCTATAGCTTTGCCGAAGCAAGCCAGCAGAAATATGTGGTCATCATTGAGTCAACTATAAATGAACCTTTGCAGTTTCGCAAAACCGCTTTGACAAAAGGAAAACAACTGCTCCGCAAAAGATTTGAAAACATGGACGAAGCAATCATCTGGCTCAATGAAAATCCGGAAACCCTTGTGGAATTAACCATCGTAGCCGATGAATTTCTGGCCGTCAAAGACCGAAAGAGGCTAAACGATGCTCACAACGGTATTGTAAATATCATCCCCGAAATAAAGAACAAAGCATTTACTCTAAATAATAGCGGCTCAATTGACCTTAACAAATCTGTAGAACAATTATTCCTGGAATATTTTCAACACAGCAAAGGCCAGCAACCTGATGAAGCTGTGATGCAATTGTTCAAAGAAGTTTTAGGAACAACTGAAGAAGCATAACTACATACAACAATCA
Organism: Segetibacter sp.; assembly: GCA_043733905.1. GTDB lineage: Bacteria > Bacteroidota > Bacteroidia > Chitinophagales > Chitinophagaceae > Segetibacter. Next base: position 5,640 of record JAYTGA010000054.1, on the reverse strand, counting down.
TGATACCTGTAACCCTCACCATAAAAGGATTGTATTCTTACCAGCAGCAAACCACTATTGATTTTCGCCCATTAACCGCTGCTGGCTTGTTTGGCATATTCGGTGCAGTGGGCAGCGGCAAATCCACTATTCTTGAAGCCATCACATTTGCACTTTATGGCGAAACAGAACGCCTCAACAGTCGCGACGGCCGTGGCTACAATATGATGAATCTAAAAAGCAATGAACTGCTCATTGACTTTGAATTTACATGTGGTACTCCGCAGGAAAAATATAGATTTATTGTCGGCACCAAACGCAACAAAAAACGATATTTAGAAACAACCAGTTTTGAAAGAAAAACATATCAATGGATCAATGGCGACTGGCAACCAACCTCACAAACTGCCGCTGAAATATTGGGATTGTCTTACGATAACTTCAAACGAACAGTGATAATTCCCCAAGGCAAATTTCAGGAGTTTTTGCAACTAAAAGAAACCGAAAGAGTGCAGATGCTGAAAGAAATCTTCAACCTTGAAAAATATGAAATCGGCCCTAATGTGGCCATACTAACAAAAGCAAATGACCTGAAAATAAGCCACACTGAAGGACAGATGCAACCCCTGCCAACGATGGATGAAGCCACCTTGCCGGAAAAAGAAAATGCTATTGCCATTCATCAAAAACAATTAGACGGGCAAACAATTGAACTACAAAAAATGCTTGAAACAGAAAAAGCTTTTGAAACCCTGAAACATCTGTTTGCTGACCTGCAAACCAAAATAATTTTTTGGACCAGGCTAAAGGAAAAAGAAACTATATTTCTTCAATTGGAAAAGGAAGTGAATGAATTTGAAAACTGCGAAAAAGATTTTAAAAGCTTGTTGGAAAGCAAGCGCAAAATTGAAAAGTCATTAACAGAAAAGATGGAAAATTTTGCGAAACAAAAAAAAGAAAGTGATTCGCTGGAAACTGCAATAAAAAATGGTGAGTTGTTGGTGAAAAATTTGGAAGAAAGCTACAAGACAAAAGACATTTTGCTACAAAAAGCTGGTGAACTTGAAAAGATCATTTCCATAAAAAAACTAAAAACCTCTGTTGAAGATTTTGCGAAGCGAATCAAAAAAGGGCAAGAATTAATCAATCAAAAAGAAACGGAATCGTACGATTTGAAAAAGGCGATAACAGCTTTGCAGGAAGCAGTTTCAGAAAAAGAAAAATCATTGCCTGATACAAATGTGCTGGTAGAATTAAGCGGCTGGTTTTCTACAATGAACCAGTTGGCAATTGATGTAGCGAAAGAATTAAAAGAAAGCGATGAAACCCAAAGCAGGCCGCCAAAGACCTTGCAATTGATTGCTGAAAAGTTTAAAAGCTTTCCGGCTGAAATGGTATTTGAAACAATACCAGAAACCATAGAAACGGTACAGGCAAAAGCAGACCAGGTAATTGCTGCAAACAGCAATGTTTTAAAGACATTAAAAGATGAACTTGCTCATCTGCAACTTTCTCAAAAGCTGGAAGCCTTTGTGCAGAAAATTCAACCCGGCGAGGAGTGTCCGCTTTGCGGGTCTGTTCATCATCCCAATATTTTGTCGGTTGAGAATGTGACAGGAGAAATCATTGTTGTAAAGGAAAGAATAAAACTTGCAGACGGTAACAATACCGCTATTCAAATGGGTTTGATTGCATTGTCAGGTCTCTATGCGGATTATGCCAGTCAAGGCAACTTGGCCACTCAAAAAGCTGAAAACTTAGCGAAGCTAAAAAAGGAACTTGATTTGTATAAAAACAGCTTTTTATTTTCCGGCTATTCCGTTGGTGATGAACAACGTGTCAAAAATGAGTTGAAGCAATTTGACGATGAAAGAAAAGCCATCAATGAATTGCGAAAGCAAATAAACGCCAACCTCGCAGATGCGGAAAAGCTGTCAAAAAACATCACTGAATACCAGTTTGGCATTGAAAAAATAAACCGGGAAATGGCTCAATCGGAAGGTGAGCTGAAAACATTACAAAGCCAGGTGTTGCTCCACGATTTGCAGAAGGAATTGGAAAAAGAGAATGAAGATTTACAAAACAATATTGCGCAGCATAAAAATGATTTCGCCCAAATAACGACACGTTATGAGCAGGCCATTGTTGCACTACAGCAAAACCAAACAATTCACGGAATTATAAGAGGTAAAATGGAAGAAGTTCAAAATCAGCTAACGAATGAAAATGCCGATTTGGAAAATATTGTGAGTTCTTTTCAGTCTTTGTTGAAAGAGCACGAATACCCGGACGCTGCTGCAGTTTTGGAAATTTTGGATAAAAAAATAAACCTCGTTGAAGAGAAGGAAAACATTGCACACTATCAAAAGGAAATGTACGCAGCCAACATTCAAAAAGGAGAAGCAGAAAAAAAAGTAGAAGGAAAGAAGTACGATGAGCACACCCATTTGGCTTACTCCGAAGAAATAATTAAACTTTCGGCAACAGTAAAACAACAAACAGAATTGCTGGCTACCCTAAAAAGCGATCTTCTAAACATAAAAGCGCAACTGGCGGAAAGGGGACGATTGCAAACCGAACTTGACAAATTGATAGAAAGGTCTGACAATTTAAAAACATTGTCCAACCTGTTTAGGTCGAGCGGGTTTGTCAATTATGTGTCTTCTGTTTATCTGCAGAATCTTGTCAATGCAGCCAATCAGCGGTTTTATAAGATGACCCGCCAAAAATTGCTGTTAGAGTTAACAAGCGAGAATGCTTTTCAGGTAAAAGATTTTTTCAACAATGGCGAAGTGCGAAGTGTAAAAACTTTGTCCGGTGGGCAAACTTTTCAGGCTGCACTTTCACTGGCACTTGCCCTGGCGGATAATATTCAGCACCTGACCCGCTCTTCGGAAAATTTCTTTTTTATGGATGAAGGTTTTGGTTCGTTAGACAAACAATCGCTTAATATTGTTTTTGAAACATTAAGAGGTTTAAAAAAAGAAAACAGGATCGTAGGTATCATTTCTCATGTGGAGGAAATGCAACAGGAAATTGCGGTGAATTTGAAAATCTTAAATGATGTTGAAAAAGGAAGTCTTGTAAATGCAGGTTGGTACAACGATGCAGATCAAAAAAAAGTTCAAATCCAAATGCCACCTTTTCAATAAATAACCTGTCTTAGTGAATAACTTGTCAATAACATGCTATGAAATAACAGTAAATTTTAGAAAATAGATCTATGAATGAAAAATTAAGTTTTCTTTTTTCAATCATTTCTTTTAATTTTGTTTTAATTTTGGCATAATTTTAAATTACATTATCCCAATTATGGGGAATTCGGTTATAAAACCAAAAAAGTTAACAACACAATAAATTGATTGTATGCAAACTAAAAAGTACGTTTTACTTTTAGCCTTTTTCAGCTTGTTTTCTCAGATTGGCTTCTCACAGGGAGATGCAGCTTCTGTAACAAGAGATACTTCAAAGATTTCAAGAAGTAGTCAGGCTCAGCAAAATGAGTTCAACAACCACACTTATCCCTACCCTCCCAAACCAAGGAGTAAATGGGAACTTGGATTTGCAGTAGGTAACAGTGTCATTCTAGGTGACATAAAATCTAAAGCAGATGTTGGGGGTGCCGTTACTTTGAGAAAAGCACTATCCCACACGTTTTCGTTAAGAGCCGGTTACTTTGGCTCTTACAATCAAGGCTACCCAAGTGGATATGGCACATTGATAGGACAAAGATCTTATCAAAACTGGTCACACAGGGGAGCTTTAGATTTTATTGCTTCGCTCAATCCCATCAGTCATTACAGAGGAAATCCCAAGACCAATATCTATCTGTTAGGCGGTGTTGATTTGATTGCAAGTAAGGTTTTTTATAGGGCAAACCCTGGACAAGGAAACCAGATAGACAATGCTTACAAAACTTTTTATGGAGGCTATCCTAGGATTGGACAAGCGGGTATAGTCATAGAACCCAGCAGCCAAACAGGTTTAATAACAACCGTTGGTTTTAAAAATAAAGGCTTATCCCAAAGAAGGGCGTGGTCCATATTAGGAGGAGCAAGCACAGGTGCTGGTGTTGCTTTTAAATTAAGTCCAAAAGTCAATATTGGTCTTGAGCAAAGATTTACTTTCACCATTTATGATTACCTGGATGCTTATAAAGCTGGAAGTGCTACTGATGTTTACAGTTTTACAAGTGCAAGGCTTAATCTAAATATCGGTAGTTCATCTAAGAAAGTTGAACCGTTATGGTGGCTTAACCCTAATAACTATGTTTACAATGAGTTGAATCGCCCAACTCATATGCTAATACCTACTCAATTGCTTCCTGATGCGGACAATGATGGTGTTACAGATCAATTCGATATGGAACCTAATACTCCTTCCGGTGCTCCAGTCGATGTGCGTGGAGTTGCTAAAGACACAGATGGTGATGGCGTTCCTGATTATAAAGATAAAGAACTGATTACTTCATCCAAATGCTTTCCGGTTAGTGCTGATGGTGTAGGAAGTTGTCCTGAACCTGCATGTTGCAAAGAGTTAAGAGATAGGTTAGATACTATGCACCATGGTGGTGGTGGAGGCGGTGATGATGGTGGTGGAAATTGCGGTCTAAATAATCTTCCTTCTATCAAATTCACTAATGGTTCAGTAAAATTAAATCCTGCAGCTATGTCTCTTCTTGCTAATGCTGCTGCTCAAATAAAAGCACAACCTGACTGCCATGTTAAAGTAATTGGTCACGGTGCAAGCGACAAACATACACAGCAAATGAGTTGGGACAGAGTAAACGCTGTTATCCGTTATTTTGTTGAAAAACAAGGAATTTCACAAGGTCGTTTTATATTCACTTATGGTGAAGAAGGTGATGTAAATAGTGTGGATTTAGTAGGTACTAAAGAAAATGGTCCAAACACTGTTCCGGCTCCTCACCCTAATCTTAGAAATAAAAAATAAATCGTTTAAATACTTTTCATTCAAATTCCCCAATCTTTACAAGATTGGGGAATTTTTTTCTTAAATATCTACACTTTTTAAATTTTAGATATTTAATGGATTATGCTAACGAATATTTTTTTGTAAGAATATTGACTCGCAGAGCCAGTTCAGCAAAAGATAAAGGCATGCTAATATAGTCGTCTGCACCTTTTTCAAATGCTTTCTGCAAACTATCTTCTCCACCATTGTTGCAAATAACAATCACAGGTACATTTTTCTTTTTCGCCTCTTCTACATAATTGAACCCACTGTTGCGGGTAATGTCGGCTATGATAATGTGTGGACCATAAGTTTCGATAGCCACAGAAGGTGAAATTTTTTCATTAGAAACAATTAATTCATACCCATGGGTAATGAGTGCAAGCCTCAATGCGGTGGCTAAAAATGTTTGTTCTTGTACAAATAGGACTTTCATAAAAACGGTTTTATATAGGATAATGAAGGGTTCGTTTCGTATTTTTACTACGAATACTTACTTTAGTATAACTACTAAATGCCGTAATTATTGTAAAAAAAAGAAAAAGATAAATTTCTATAAAATTTATTTATTTAGTGTGTCCGGCATGTTAATAAACTATAGGGTGCAAGTCCCGAACACACTTTACAGTAGGGAGTGTTAGCCAAGAGCAAGGGTGTCGTGTGCGACTGCGAATCTGAAAGAAGCTG
>JAYTGA010000053.1:0-44727 GCA_043733905.1 Segetibacter sp. | reverse complement strand
TCAACGGCTTTTCTAATACAGGTCTTGATCCTGCTTCTACTCATGGAGGTTTGATAGCAATTCAATCATCAAATATTACTGATAGTTCTGTGATGGCTTGTGTAGTTATGGACAGAATGGGCGATAAAGATTCTTATGACGGTATACAGGCAGCATTGGATTTGAACAGCGGGATTGTTAAAGTATCCAACTGTAGCATTCGAAATAGTGAAGCTTTTGGCATTCGTGGTACTGGAGATATGTCTGGATTGTCAGTAAGTAAAACAGACATTTTCAAAAATCAATACGGAGCATACTTTGCTACAGGCAGCCCTGCATTTAAAAATTGCAACATTTACAACAATAGTGTATATGGTATTCTCAACGCAAGTAGTAATACTTTAGACATTGTAGATGCCCGTACCTGCTGGTGGGGTGGAGGCAATGGCCCCAAACAAACGACCACTAACCCCTCTGGCACAGGCAATCCGGTTAGCTTGCAAGTTTTGTACAAGCCTTTCCTAACATCGGCTTATGTAGATGTGGCAGTCAATGATGTTGGCATAGACAGCATTGTGACACCCTATCCCAATTGCAGCCTTACTGCCAATGAAGCGGTAAAGATTAAAATCCGCAACTATGGCAATGTGCCACAAACGGGTTTCAATGTTAGCTATCGCCTAAACAATGGTGCTATTGTAGCGCAAAATGTAGGCTCACTTACCATTGCCGGTGGTAATTTTGCCTATTTCATTTTCAGTACACCTGCCAACCTGGGCGTGGGGCAAGGTGCCATCTACACTATACAGGCTTACACCAGCGGATTGGTAAGCGATACTGTTCGCAGAAATGATACATCCAAAATAATTTTTGTAAACAACAAACCATATGTGGGCAAAGACACGTTGATAAAACTATGCAGTAAAGGCAGTGCCAACTTAAACACACTTTACAATACCACTGCTTATAGCAATGCCACTTGGAATACCGCACGGCCAGACAGTGTTGGCAAGGGAAGCTATACACTTATTGTAACCAATGTTTTCGGTTGCAGGGATACAGCGGTAGCAACAATAGATACCATCAGTGGTTCTGCTATCACCTCCACCGTCACCTCAATAAATGCAGGTTGCTATGGTGGTTCCGCAGGTTCCATTACGGTTACTCCTACCAATGGGATAGCACCTTACCAATACAAAAATGGCAGCTCAGGCGCTTACCAGCCAGCTAACATTTTCAAATTGCTGAAAGCGGGTACTTACACCATTTACATCAAAGATTCAAACACCTGCACGGGTAGTACAAAACCTATTGTTATCACCCAATATCAACCCATCGCCGCTACCTTTACCAAGACTGATGCAACCTGTTTAAATAAGCCGGATGGAACCATCACTGTCACTGCGACAGGGGGCAAACCGCCTTATAAATATAAGCTGGGTAACAATGGTGTTTACCAGGATCCATCCACTTTTACAGGTCTAAAAGCCGGGCCATACAAAGTGTACATAAGAGACAATGCAGGCTGCACAGGCTCCACAGGTTTTATCAACATCAACCAGCCACCTACGCCATGTTTCACAAAAAGAGAAGGTGCCATTGTTGACAATATAAGTGCTGCATCATTTAACATTTCCCTAAGCCCCAACCCCAGCAACAGTGCTTTTACACTGCTTGTTCATTCCGACAAAACAACCCCAATACTATTGCGCGTATTGGATGTAAACGGCAAAGCCATTTATACCGCCAAAGGCCAACCAGACCAGGCTTTCAGGTTTGGAGGTGAATTTATTTCTGGGGTTTACCTGGTAGAGTTAAGGCAAGGGGATGAAGTGAAAACGGTGAAGGCCATCAAAATGTGAAAATGACTCAATTTGAAAATGGCTCAATCCCGAATTTGTCGGGACAGGTTGGAAAATACATGAATTAAGGAATTGCCAATGAAGGTTTTGTAAATATTTAAAAATAAGAATACGGTGACAAAGTTGATCCGTGTTCTGATTTTTAATCAATATATCCAAGTCTGAAATCTATTATCTAAAATCTATCATCTAAAATCTATTACAATCAAAAAAAACAAAACGTTATGGAAAAAAAAATCTTATCGCTTACAGCGATTATTCTCTTTGCTTTTGGAATGAACAGTTATGGCCAGTGGCAGCTTACGGGCAATGCCAATGCTACCTCAGCATCGGTGTTGGGAACAACCAATGCCATTCCACTAAGTTTGGTCACGAAAAATACCAAACGGCTTGTGATTGACACGCTGGGCCGTGTGGGTGTTGGCACTTCTTTGCCAGTCAATATTCTGACCGTAAAGGGTGCAGGCAGCACACCTATTGCATCCTGGGCAAATGCAGGTGCTCCCCTATTTGTTGGTTTTGGGGAAACTACCGTTGGTAATGCAGACTTTATACTCGGTATGGGAGCCGCTGCTGCCAATGCCCGCCCTGTGTTTATAGGCCGCAAAAGCCGTGGCACTCTGGCAGCACCAGGTGCTGTAGTCAACAACGATCAGTTGATGTCATTTTTGTCTTCCGGCTATGATGGAAGTGCGTTTCAAAACCCCGCTGCCATTGACTTTTATGTAGATGGAACACCGACTGCAGGTAATGTGCCGACACGCATTTCTTTTGTAACCGGTACCAATGGCACAACCCGTGCCGAGCGTTTAAAAATTGGCAACACAGGTGATATATCTATGAACGGAACTCAGCTATCAGTCACCAAAGCAACAGGTGATGTAAGCATTGGCACTGGCAACCTGCTGGTGGCAAAAAAGGCAAACATCAAAGGCATTGTAGGGGTCAATGGCGATACAGTTGCAGGTACTGCTTTGTATGTAAATGCAGATTCTGCAAACGATGGCATTCGGGTGAAAGATTCAAAAGATAAGTATGTTTTGTATTCACAAAAATCCGGCATTGGCGCAGGTATTTATGTTACAAAGTCGAGTACTCTCTCTGGTACGGGAAGTATTGTAGGTGTGGCCACAGGGTCTGGTATTGGTGTTGAGGGCTACGGCAGTTCAAGCTCCGGCGTGTCTGCGCAAAGCGATAGTGCTACAGGCTTGTACGCCTACAGTGTACAAAGTCATGGGCTTTATAGCGAAACGGGTGACAGCTCTAGCTTTGCAGGCATTTTTGTAGGCGATGTTTACAGCAGCGGAACCTATTACGGCTCCGATGCCCGCCTCAAAAATAACATCAAAGACTTTGGTAACGCTATGCAGATCATTGGCGCACTGCAGCCCAAAAATTATGATTATAAAAAAGATGGAGAGTTTGCCGGACTCAATTTGCCACGTGGCAATCACTATGGTCTTATAGCTCAGGATTTGGAAAAAGTATTACCCAACCTGGTGAAAGAAACCAACATTTACATAAAAGATAAAACCCGGAAACCCGGCATAGACAATGGTTTCAGCAAAGGTAAACTGGTTAGCTTTAAGGCGGTGAACTACACAGAACTCATACCCGTTATGCTGAAAGGGATGCAGGAGCTTTCTAAGAAAAATGATGAATTAAAAACTAAGAATGATCAATTAGGAATGATGAATGATGAATTGAAAGCTGCCAACGAAGCAATGGAAGCAAGACTTACAAAAGTTGAAAGCCTGCTTAACCTGACTGCTAATGTAAAGCAACAATCTGTTAGCCTTAGCAATGGTTCGCTTGAGCAAAATGTACCAAATCCGCCTGTTAGTCATTTTACTAAGATCAACTACACTTTGCCCGCTCATGCGGCACTGGCAACATTGGTGGTTAGCGATAATTCAGGAAGAATTATTCAGCAAATTGCACTTGACAAAAGCAGTAAAGGCAGTGTGAACGTTAACACTGCAGGTCTTTCAGCAGGAACTTATTCTTATAGCTTGTATGCAGATGGCAGGTTGATTGAAACTAAAAAGATGCTTGTTAGTAATCATTAAAACTTTTTTTTGCAGAAAAAATGGAAACATGCAAAGCAGTCAAACGCTTTGCAAGTTTCCATTTAAACAATTCCATTCAATCACACCATTTTCAAAAATGGCTTATTGAAGTGAAAATATTGTCCATAATCTTACTCATTTTGCCCGTTAACACTTTGGCTGAGGGCAGAAAATGGATTGTGTAAATTAAGAAGTGTAGCATTCAGGATTAGGTCATGAATTTCGTTCATTAATGCTGGAATGATTATTTCTAATAATCAAGAAACGATTTCTTCATTTAAAACCCATTATTATGTTACGCTGGACAATCATTTTTCTAATTGTAGCTATTATAGCTGCCATCTTTGGTTTTGGTGGAATTGCTGCCAGTGCAGCAGGCATTGCCAAAATATTGTTTTTCATATTTATCATACTTTTCCTGTTGTCACTTATTGGTGGCCGAAGAGTTATTAAGTAGTTTTTACATCGTTCGGTCTGGCTTATGTGCCTGAGTTAAATAAAGCCCTGTATAGCATTTATACAGGGCTTTTTAGCAAGAGAATGTGAAGGATTTTGCTTTACAATTGCGGAACAAATTTCATTTCTATAAAAAAATTTATCCTTTGATTGTTTTAAACGCTGCAATCGTTTTGGCACCTATTTCTTTGGGATTTTTGGAAAGAATAGCATTTCCCAATTCCACAATGGAAGTAGCTATGTTGATAGCATTTTGAACCGCTAATGCTTTTTTCACAGATTGTTCTATCTCTTTGGTAATGTTGTCTAACTGATCAAGCGACTGCCGGATATCATCAAAGACCAGGGCAGTGCCAGACATGTTTATATCTGCTGCCTGTTGCAGCAAACTGATCTGCTGATCCAGTAAGCTATTCCTTTCATCATCGCTTAGTTTTGTTTTGTTTTGTTTGATGTAGTCTCCTAAAGCATTGCCCATTGCATGAAAATTGTCGGACAATAAAAAGACCTGTTGAATATCGGGACTTATCATAGCATTTTATTTTAGGAGGTTTTTAAATTATTGTTTAACCGAGGCTGCAATGTCTTGCAAATCGGCAGCATAGCGTTTTGCCAAATTCTTTACATTGCTGTCTTTCAAATGATCTCTCTGCAGGTAAAGCTGGTGGTGACCTTCCTGCACTTTGCGCAGCAATGCTACATAGCAGTTCAGGTAAGCAACATGACTGGTGTACCAGGCTCTTTCATCAAGGGATTGTTTTACGATAAATTGTTTGAAACCCTTGTCATTCTTAGCATTGCCGAGCATTTGGGTTTGGTTGGCCAGTCTTATTTCGTAGTCTTCCCTTAATTGAATTCGCAGCCTGTCGTTCAATAGAAAGATGAATGTTTGTACAAGGTCTGAAAAAACAGGATCCGCCTTTTCCAGGTATTCTTTCAATTTATTTTTTCTATAAAAAGAAGTGGCTGCTGTCGCCAGGATGTTTCCTGCTTTTGTAATGACAGAGGTTTGCTGGTTGTTTAGTTTCAGTAAAGAATTTTGCTGCACAGCACCCGACAGCCCCGACACATCGTATCGAAAATTTTGATTGTTGCTGATTTTTTCAACAGCCTGGAGGTATGCCAACAGCGTGTGATTAATCATCAAAATAGTACTGTCTGCTTTGGCTGCAATCGCGGTGCAGGAGCAATTGTATAAGGTGTCTATTTCGCCTTGTCGTAATTGCCTGAGTTCACAATCACGGCGGCAATATTCAGAATAGCTATAGTTTAATTCGCTGACCCTGTTCAGAGAAACGACAGAGGTTGCTGCATATTCATTCACCTCTTTGAGTGATAAACATCCTGAACCGCAAAAAAGGATAAGTAGATAAAATATGGAAAAGGTTTGTTTGTTCATAAAGCTGAAATTAGAATTGATGATTAAAGTTAGGAATTAATGAGAAGTTTATTTAAGGCTATGGAAATTTGTATACATGATGCAGTAGATGTCACTTTAATGTCTATTTCATTTTTCCCAAAAAGTCAACTCAAAAAATCCTAACCTTTGCAACACAACATTTTCATTTGAAACAGCAACACACCACCTGGCTGAAGCAGGTAACAAAAGACCTCGGTTTTGACTACTGCGGCATTGCCCGTGCAGAACACCTGCCCGACGATGCACGCCGCCTGGAACAGTGGCTGCACAAGGGTATGCACGGGCAGATGCAGTACATGGAAAACCATTTTGACCTGCGCACAAACCCTGCGCTGCTGGTGCCGGGGGCAAAGAGTGTGGTCACGCTGCTGTGCAATTATTTCCCTTCGGAAAAACAAAATGAGGCTGCGCCGCATGTGTCAAAATATGCCTTTGGAAATGACTATCACGAAGTGATCAGAGCCAAGCTGAAACACTTGCTGGCCCTGATGAAACAAGAAATAGGCGAAGTAAACGGACGTGGCTTTGTGGACAGTGCGCCTGTGCTGGAACGGGCATGGGCGGTAAAAAGCGGCCTGGGATGGGTGGGCAAAAACGGCAACCTCATCAACAAACAATCGGGTTCGTTTTTCTTCATTGCCACGCTCATTGTGGACATTGAACTGGTTGTTGATGACCCGTTTGCCAAAGACTATTGTGGCAGTTGCCGCCGCTGCATAGAAGCCTGCCCCACCGATGCTATTCTTGACAACAAAACGGTGGATGGCAGCCGCTGCATCAGCTATTTTACCATTGAATTGAAAGATGCCCTCATTCCCGAAGGCATGAAAAACAAGTTTGCCAACTGGATGTTTGGCTGCGATGTCTGCCAGGACGTTTGCCCCTGGAACCGCTTCTCCACGCCCAACCACGAACTGCAGTTTGCACCGCTACCGCAAATCCTCAACTTTACCACCGCCGACTGGGAAGAAATGACCGAAGAAACTTTCAAACAGGTTTTCAAAAACTCGCCGCTGAAACGGGCAAAGTTTGATGGGGTGAGGAGGAATTTGAAGTTTTTGAAGGGAGTTTAATGTTTATTAGGGTTTAACACCCGGCTTGTCCAGGTTTTGCGTAGGGTCACAAACTTTTGTATGCCTATGGAGATCTGTTCGGTGTAGGGTCACAAACTTTTGTATGCCTATGGAGAGCTGTTCGGTATAGGGTCACAAACTTTTGTATGCCTATGGAGAGCTGTTCGGTATAGGGTCACAAACTTTTGTGTTATTCAAAATCACTATTTGGCAGAGCATTTTTAGTTCTTTATGTGCCGACATGGCAGCTTTTTGCAGCATTGTTGTGTCACTCCCTTGTACTTTTGGGTAATGCTATTCAGCTTTTTCCATGTCTTGCGGTTGACCACTCCGCAGTTTTTTTGTCTAAATTCTGAATACTAAATACTAAAAATCTTTCTTAAAACTGCAACCCCAGCCGAATCATGACCCGGCGGTATTTGTAGTTGTACCGTTCATAAGTATCCGCATACAGCGGGTCATTCAGGTACCAGTAGTTACTTACTTTTTCCTTCACCTGCTTAAAACTAAAGCCAGCCGAAAACAGCAGTGCAGTATTGTTTTTGAAACGAACTTTCCACCCTGCGCCCACTTCATAGTACAGCCCCGGCGATGATGTGGAATTTGTTTTCAGGTAATCGTCTGACTTTAACCAGCGAAAACTGACACCGCCGTCCGCATACACAAAAGGTCTTTTGGACGAGGACGAAAACTCTTTTTGCACAGATAAGAATAGTGGAATTGACCGCTTTTTATAGAAGTCAATTCCTGTTCCAATGCCTGCAAACCAATTGCCTTTTTGCACACCATTGATACACGAAACAGCCAGGGCATTGTCGGCCTCTCCCACTGCCAAACCCACTTTGCTGATGGAGGAAAAAGAAACCCGGGAACTTTTGACCTGTGCTTCTGCATTGAAAAATACCAGCATCAATATGTAACCTGCAAATAGTTTTTTCATGGTTCAAATGGTTTAGTAAGTGCTGTTGAATGGTTGAAAATCAGAGACCCATTTTGCTACGCAAAACAAGATGGGCAGGGTCGGTATAATCATACTGATATAGCCCGTCTGTTGCCACCACAATGGCGTTGTTGTTAGTGGTGATGATGTCATAAGCTTTCATGCCACTGATGGTTTGCAATAGCAGCAGGTTGTTGGCATCGGTTGCATCAAATACTTTCAGGCCGCCGTCGCCATCGCAGATAAACAAGTGGTTGCCTGATTTGGAAAGCCCATGCGGATTGGCCAGCGGATAAGATTTGACCAGCACAGGCGACTGCACATCCTGCACATTCAAAATGTCAAGTTGGTTTACTGTGCTGGCGCATGTGTTGCCGGTACGAAGTGTGACATAAGCAAAATCGCCTGCAGCAATCACAGGGTCGCAGGAGGTAACATGCGAAAACTGTGACAGGTACGATGGATGCGCCGGGTCGGCGATGGAGTATATGAACATGCCAGTTTGCGAACCAATGAAGAGTTTGTCCTGAAAAGGATAAATGGTTTCTATGCGCCAGCCTACCTGTAATATGTTGGAGAAAACAGGGTTCTGCGGCTGCGACACATCAATCACATTCAGTTCCATGTTGGTGACTGCATACAGATAATTGCTGACCAACGAAAACCTGGCCATGGAGCCTGCAATGCCAACAGGCACACCCACCGAAGATGGCCCTGAGTTGCCGCCGGACGAACTTACATCCTCATACATCAAATAGCCTCCCCTGTAATCATTGATGCTGATGGTGGTATCTTTTTTAATCCAGTTGATGATAACCCCGTTGTCATCGCTTACAAATCCGTTGCTGTAAGCTCTTGCAGGAAACACATTATCAATCACCTTCTTCACTTGTATAGCGGCGGGGTTGCTGATGTCAATGGCTATCAAATCCCGGTACATGTCCGCATACAGTGTCGTTCCTTTCACCGCCAGGTCAATGTTTCCCGGAATGGGGATGAAATATTGATTGATAGGGTTCGATGGGTTGGTGTTGTCGATGACATGGATGCCTTTGTCCACCTCGTTGAGAAAAATATAGTTGCCCAGCACAAAGATTTTACCGGGGGTTGAAACGGCTTTTGGAACATCGCTTTTTATGGCATTTCTTGCATCAGTTTTACTCATGTAAACAGGCGCAAAAACGGTGTAAGTCTTGGTGGCACTATCTTTCAGACAAGAGGAGAAACAAACAATGCAGAAGAGCATTGCAAAGACGGCTGGTTTAAAAATTGTTTTTATCATGGCGGTAGGTTTTTAACTGGTTTATTTAAAAATGAAATTGGCTTTGATGCCTGTAAATATCAATTGCTGCTTTTCTGCATTCACTGGTTTGGAAAGGTTGTTCAACTGGCATTGAAACATTGGCCCGGCCTCTATTTGATAGCCTTTTGCATCTTTCAAAGTAAAGCTGATGTTGGCATGGATCGACAATTGAAAAAGGTGAAACTGTGTGTTGTCTGTGTAGGCAATGCCTTTGCTTTGATTGTTAAACAAAGCCCTTGCACCAATCAGCCAACTGGGGCTGATGCCTGCACCTACCAGTAATGGCCGCTGTTTGCTCTTGTTTAATTGATAAGAAATGGTCAGCGGCAATTGCAGGAAATGGTATTGATTGCTGAAATGAACCGAACCGCCGGAGCGATAATATTCATTGACAGAAACACCTTGCAACAGCGATGAATCATAAGCATTGAATGGTTCGCCCACTTTATTTCCCACCCATGACTTTGCCTGGTAAAAATGATAGTCAAGCCCGGCAGTGAAGTAGAATTTTTCGTTCAATTGCTTTCTTGTAAACCCTCCTAAACCAAACGAAAATGCAGCAGTATATAGGTTGGAGGTTGCTCTGCTGTCAAAACTGTTTACCGGAGAATAAAGTACGGCACTTTCATTTGCAGTTTGAAGAACTGATGTTTTATTATCAGAAATACCTGCATAAATATTGAAGCCATGCTTCCATTTTCCTTTCTTAGTTGCCAATGGTTTTGACTGCTGATTACTTTTAAAAGTATCTGGTTTTGCAGCAATAGTCTCCTTTTCATTTTTTGCTTTTAAGTTGTCATAAGTAATTGAATGCTCCTCATTATTTGATGGTAACAGGGAATCAACAATCGTCTTACCAGTTGCTGGAAAATGGTTCATTGCTTTGCTTTCAATTTCTTTTCCGGAAGACAGTTTATCGCTACTCCTTATCAAAGGTGCATTAGGGAATGAATTTTGGGTTTTGCTTTTATTGCTTTTTGTTTTAGTTGAAAGGCTCTCTGCTGCTGCATTTCCCCATTCATTTTCATGTTCAGGCTTTGCCTGCAACTTTGCAATTGATTGTTTGTTGGTGTTTAACGTATCGGCAGACTTCTCATGCTGTTCGGTGACTGTTGCATCTTTAAGCTTGCCTTCTTGCTTATCTTTTGCCACAGGCAAATTGTTTGTTTCCTGCGAAATGGATGTACTTGTTTTTGCAGAAGGCACTATATCATATTTCTCCGTTTTCAAAAACCAAAGCAATATTCCACCGCATAGAAAGATGCCCGAAAAAAGCCACCACCCAGCCCTGCGTTTTCTTCTCTGCAAGGCGATTCTTTCGGCCACTTTGTTCCACACTTCATCAGCCGGAACAAGCTTGAAAGAGTCCAGTTTGTTTTGAATATTCTTTTCAAATTCATTTGCTTGCATAAATCACATTTTTATTTCCCTCCGAATTTTTAATCCAGCTAATGAGCAACTGCCTTGCCCTCATGTATTGCGACCTCGATGTGTTGTCTGATATACCCAGCATTACACCTATTTCTGCATGATTATAGCCCTCCACTGCGTGCAGATTAAATATGGTCTGGTAGCCCGTGGGCAATTGCCTGATGAGTTCCGCCAACTCTTTTGCATGTAGAAAATCACCCGGGTTGTCATTGGAAACAATGGTCAGGTCAATCGTATCGAACGATAAATCATGCTGGTATTTTCGGTTCTTTTTCAGGTAGTTCAAAGCTGTGTTGACCATGATTTTTCTCAGCCATGCTCCCAGGTCACCATCATTATTGTATTGATTCAAAAACTGAAAGGCTCTTACAAAGCCATCCTGTAGTACATCTTCGGCATCCTGCACACTTTTAGTATAGCGGTAGCAAACCCCAAGCATCTGCTCTGCAAACTCCTGGTAGAGTTGCTTTTGCGCAGCAGGCTTGTGTTTCAAACAATCTTTTACTAATTGCAGGTGACCTGTCATTGGGTATATTCAGCAGGTTGACATGGCTTTTTGCGGCACCGTTGCATTGCACAGGAAAAATAATCAGGAAAGGAAAAGAGATATGAAAACTTCATGCGCTCACAACCAACTCCAAATTAACCAATTAACCAATTAACTATTGCCATATCGCCTTCAGTTTATCCAAACTCCTCTCCATCACTCCGCCAAGTGCTTTGTCCGAAACAATGGAGGCGAATTTTTCCCACGGATACCATTTCACAGGAATAACAAATTCCCACTGAACGGAGGTTTCCGAATCGGTGCTGTCTTTTCTAAAAGAGAAAGAACCCGTGAGTGGGCGGTTGTCGGCTGTTTGCCACGTCACAGTTATTTTGTCGGGGGTAGTGGAGTTGATGGTGATGGTGGTTTTATCAGCTTTCATAGATGCAGAAGGCCCGGCTGTCACAGCTCCGTACACAATGGTTGCGCTGTCCAGGTTTGCATACCAGTTCTTCCATTTTTCAAGGTTGTTGATGGTGGCAAATACCGAATCTTTCGGCGCACTGATGTTAATTGTCCGGGTCACATAAACCGTGGATGGCAACAGCGAAGACAAGGCCGTGATAAGCAGTCCTAAAACAATGAAACTGATGACAGCTAATTTGATAAGACGCATATTTATTCCCACTTAAAAACTTTGATGGCAACAGCATAAACAAGTACAATCCACAACATTAAAATGCCAAGTTCTTTATAAACATCGCCGAGGTTAGCCCCTTCAAAAGCAATCTGCCTCATGGCATTGTTGAAGTGTGTTAGTGGCAGCACACGGCAAATGGGCTGTAGCCACGAAGGAAAAACGTCTATGGAAAAGAAGGTGCCTGCCAGCAAAAACTGTGGCAGTGTAAAAATGTTTGCCAATGGCGGAATGGTGCTTTCGTTTTTTGCAATGCCACTTACAATAAATCCAAAACCCATGAACAAGACAAGGGCAACAAAACTCAACACCATGATTTCAAGAAAAGTAACGAAGCCATGAACGAGTGTATAATGAAAAGCAAATGTGCCAATGCAAATAATAACAACTGCTGTTGACAATTGAAAAATGACCCTGCCAATGGCCTCTCCCAGAATAATGTATGGCCGCCGGATGGGAGTGGCATAAAACCGTTTCAACACCAACTGCTGCCGCAGGTTGAAGAACAAAAATGCAACCCCAAAGACACCTGCACTTAGCAGCGAAAAGCCCAATTGGCCGGGCAAAATAAAATCAATGGTTCGGTAGGTTCTGCCGGGTACTTTTTGTATGTCTTCGCTGATAGTTGCAAACGTTGGCGCCTGCGGAAATGTTTGCTTGTTGATGCTTCCAATAATTGAGTTGAGCAGCGATTTCAACACTTCCAGGTTTTGCGGTTTAACAGCTTCAGAGCTTTTGAGATGAACAATGTAGGGCGGATTGCCCATTGCGTTTTTTTCAATTTTAATGACAGCAGTCAGCCTCCCTTTTTCAAGGTCTTCTTTCAGCTCCGCATCGGTTTCATGCTCAATCAAAACGCCGGGAAAGGTCTTTAAAGCTGTGTAAACCGGGTTAGCAGTATCAGAGTTTTTGTCCATTGCAATGCCAAACACCATGCGGCCTCCGCCGCCAATGAAACCAAAAACAACAATAAAAATAAGTGGGAATGCAAGGCTAAAAACCACTGCCGACGGGCTTCTCAAGACAGCTTTCAGGCTTGCACGGGTGATGGCCCACATTGCCCTGAACTGGTTATATTTTACTTCCATAATCGTTTTTACTGCCGCAAAGCTATTTCAAAAGGAGGTGTTAAGTGTGAAGTGTTAGATGTTAGGTATGAACTATGAACTATGAGCTATGAAGTATGAACTATGAGCTATGAAGTATGAACTATTCATGTTTTGTAAAGTACGAAGAACCCCTAAACCCTAACCCCTAAACTCTCAACCCTAAACCCTAAAACCCTCAACCCTAAAACCCTCAACCCTCAACCCTAAACATTAAACCCTCAACTCACTTAAAAGATATTTCAAAAGGCATTCTCGCCTGTGGCGTATTCATCATGGCTCTGAAATTTTTCATTTGCTTTAGCAGCATGTACTGCTCCACTCCTATTTCTTCCTGAATGCTTTTTGCCTTCACATCATTGCCATATTTGTTGAATAGTTTTTCAAAAAAATTCTTCTTTTCAGGATATTCTTTCAAATGATATTCTTTCAGTTTTGCCATTTGTGCAGCACATTTAATGGCATCGTTCAAGTTTCCAAGTTTATCAACCAACCCTATTTTTAATGCTCTTTCACCCGTCCACACACGGCCCTGGGCAATGCTGTCCACAATAGCAGGCGACAATTTTCTGCCCTCAGCCACACGGCTTTTAAAAGTATTGTAAATGGTATCAATCATGTTTTGAACAAAGACTTTTTCAACATCGTTCAAAGGTCGGCTGGCGGAAGGCAAGTCGGCAAACGGCCCGGTTTTCACACCGTCGAAAGTGATCCCGAGCTTGTTGTTGAAAAACTTTTTCATGTTGGGAACAATGCCAAACACACCAATGGAACCTGTGATGGTATTGGGTTGTGCAAAAATTCTGTCAGCATTGCACGATATGTAATAGCCACCCGATGCGGCTACATCGCCAAAGCTCACTACCACCGGTTTGGCTTTTTTGGCAAGGGTTATTTCTCTCCAGATTTCATCGCTGGCAAGTGCGCTGCCGCCGGGAGAATTGACACGCAGTACAATAGCTTTTATGTCTTTGTCAAGCCTCGCTTTGCGAAGCAGATTCCGAAACTCGTCTGCACCTATCTGGTCATCCTGACCTTTGCCGTCCACTATTTCGCCTTCGGCAAATATCAGTGCCATTTTACTGCCGTTGCCGTCTTTGTATTCGGTTGCTTTGGCATATTTGCCCATGCTCACAAAATTGATTTTTGCAGTAGCATCCAATTTCAAATGGTTGATGATTTCGTCCTTCACTTCATCGTCATATTTCACGCCGTCTATCAGATGATAGGCCAAAGCCTGCGATGCCGTTTGAATGCTTCCTGCATTGGCCAGCCCATGCAACAGGGCAGTGTCCGATTTGCTTTTTTCAGCAGCAGCTATTAGCATGTGGCTATACAAATCGCCAAGATAAACCGAAGTCTGCAGCTTGTTTGGCTCAGACATCTGGTAGGCACGCAGCGGCTCTGTGGCACTTTTAAATTTGCCTGCATAAAAAATCTGCGGTTCTATTTCCAGTTTTTCCAACGTGCCTTTCAGAAACATAAGGGTTGTTGACAGCCCCTTCCACTCCACTGTTCCCTGCGGATTGCAATAGACCTTATCGGCCACATTTGCTACATAGTAAGCCTTTTGCGAAATGACATCGCCATAGGCAATGATGAACTTGTGGCTTTGCTTAAAATCAAGAAGTGCATGGCGAAGTTCTTCGCTGGCAGCAAAGCCATTGGCGTTGTCATTGCACTTAATGTAAATACCTTTCACTGCACTGTCACCTTTTGCGTAAGCAATCATTTTGACCACATCATACAGACCGGGTACATTGTCATCAGCATTGCCAGTCAGGTTGTTGATCGGACTTTCTTCCTCCTGCTCTTTGTAGTGTTTAGAAAGGTCTAACACCAAAACAGCTTTGCTTGCTACTTTGGGCTTGTCGGGGGTGGTAATGCCTGCTACTATTGCCACTATGATAAAGAAGACAATGACGGTAAAAACCAACAAGGCGAAAAACGATGCAAAAAATATTTTGAAGAAATTTCTCATTTTAAAAAAGATAATTTAGCCCACAAATTAATGATATTTGAAGCGGTTTAAATCAGCAAATTTATGAACAAGGTTTTTTTACTGACAGGCGGCAACATGGGCGACAGGGCGGCCAATCTGAATCTCGCAACACATCATATTGAAAACAGGATTGGAAAAATAGTCATCAAGTCGTTAGTTTACGAAACGGCTGCCTGGGGGCTGACCGATCAGGCCAATTTTCTAAACCAGGTGCTTGAAGTGTCCACCACTCTTGAGCCGCAACAATTGCTGGAGGTAATAGAGACGATTGAAAAAGAAATGGGAAGAAAAAGAATTCAAAAAATGGGGCCTCGAATCATTGACATAGACATCTTGTTTTACAACAACGACATCATCAACCAAAGCAACCTCACCATCCCTCACCCGGCAATAGCCAACCGCAGGTTTGTCCTCATTCCCCTGGTAGAAATAGCGCCAGCATTGCTCCATCCGCTGTTGAAAAAAACGATGGCAGAGCTGGAGCAGGCCTGCCCCGACCCATTAGCGGTCCGCCTCCTGCCCCATCTTCCGCAGTAGGCCTTTGGGTAGTTTTTAGAGAAGCATTTTTGTCTTTTCAAGAGACCCACACACGAACAAATGAAAAATTACAAATGCTCATTATTATTCCTTCTGCCCAACTTGCACAAAACCTCATGATTGCAGGCAGTACCATTCATAGTTACGCCAATTCAAGTGTCAATTGTTCAGTCTTATCTTTTTCTTTCAGTCCGTGGTTGTGTCCTTGTATGTGGTCAAGGTCAAAGTTGCAAACAAGAGCCTCAACAACTGTCTTACGGTTTTCAATACTGCCGCCTGAATGATAAAAATGGTCTTTTGTTACAATGTTGAACTTACTCCAAAATTTTTCAATCATTTCGTTTGCTCTCCAATCATTGTGATGCCAGGTTGAAAGAATGAACTTAGCTTTTGTTTTGCTCAATAATGTAAAAAGTAATTCTTCGTCTTGCTCTGTCCAACCATTGTAGTAGTCAACATACCTGCCGTAGTAGGGTGGGTCGCAATAAATGAAATCGCTTTCTGTTGCAAGTGGAATAATGTCTGCAAATGATTTATTTTGAAATGTCCATGCTGGTTCTGGTTTAATGATTTTTGAAACGGTAGAAACTTGGTTAGTGATTTTTGTAACATACGCCTGTGCAAAACGGTCCGGCTTTTTGCAAAATGGAATGTTCCAATTTCCTTTGTTATTAAATCTCATCATGCCGTTAAAACCTGCACGGGAAAGAAAGATAAAATCATAAGGCGAATATTCACCACCATTAAAGCGAGAACGTACATTGCGATAATGTTCGTAGCCGTTCTCGTCTGCAACATTTAAAAGTTTGCCTTCTTGTTCAAGATATTGTTTCATTAAAGGGGCAGTAATTTCCTTTGTCTGAATGCCCTTATAAAAATTAATGATATGCGGATTAGTGTCGTTTAAAATTGCTTCTTTAAAATTTGCATTGAAGGCAACGACACCTGTACCTAAAAATGGCTCAATCCATTTGCCATTTATTTCTGGTACAAGTTCCATAATCCACGGTACAAGTTTAGTTTTTATGCCTTGGCTTTTTATTGGCGGAACTATTATTTTCTTAGTCATCGTTTTCTACATTACTTTGAGTTTGCAAATCATCTTCTGCACTTAACTTTTCAATTTCATCTTTATGCTGCTCAAGAACATTAATGCCTTTTTGCTTATAATCAAGATATGACTTTAAGTTAGTGTATGGACGTGGAATTTCCAAAGCTTTTGCCATGTCAATCGTCAGATAGTACATCCAATAATCGTCATAAACTTCTTCCCCTAGTGTTGAAAAAACGCCATTTCCTTTGGTGAGTTGGTCAATGCTATTCGTTGAACCTATATTTTTTGTGTTGCCACTTCCTGGGCTGGCAGATGCAATCTTATATTTTGGTTGGACGAAAAATTGAAAGTCTTTGATAACCGATTCAATTTTATCCAATTCGTCAATTGTGTAGATTGTTTTTTCGTTAGGATTTTCTTCTATTTGGGAATAGATAACGCCTAAAACTAAATGTGCAGAATATGAACCGTAAGGGTACAGCGTATTTTTTGTACTCTCACGGTTGCGGAAGTAACCTGTGAAAGCACCCAAGGTCATGCTTTTGATTTTGTTTGCTGTGTCTTTGAATGTGCTTTTGATGTCAACCGCAAAACGATTGCCTGTTTTATTACAAGTAAAAGTTAGGTCTGGGTAGAAATTTTGTTGCGGCGGAAGTTCAAGTTTAAGGTCGTGGGTTTGAGCAAACTTTTCAAAAGCTGGTATCAGCAAAATCTCCATCACTTTTGAAACAACCTTTGTATCAATTGTAATAGTGTAAACGTTTTTGTAGATGTCAATAAACCCCTTTACAATCCAATCGCCTTTGTCTGTCGCTATAACTTTATTGTAATTTTCGACTTCTTTCTGTAGAGCTACTAATAATTCATCTTTTGTCATTCTTGCTTACTGTTTTCCTGTCAAAGATATTCGTTTTGAACTGTTAGGCTTCCAACGGCATTGCCTACAACGCTGGCATTTACGTATTAGACGCAAATTATTAAAAAAACGACATTTCGCCGTGCTAGCAGGAACTACCCATTTCCCCCAAAGAATTACCCATTTCCTGAAAGGAAATACCAAAAACCTGACAGGACAGACCTATTTCCTGGCAAGAAAGACCCATTTCCTGACAGGAAAGACCTCTTTCCTACGAAGAAAGACCCATTTCCTGAAAGGAAAGACCAAATACCTGGCAGGAAATGGCTAAAGCCAATCAGGACAGGAATGCGGTTTCAATGCCACTCTATATTAGTAGTAGTAACAAAAGATCAACACAACACTTTAAAAATAGATTAAAAAATGTCTGAAAATGTTTTCATTAAGTTTTTACATTTAGTTTAGCACTACATTAAAACAATATAAAAATGAGTCACAACCCATTAACTAAAGTAACCTGGGGACAAAAGGGTAAAGGATTGTTGAAGGCATCGCTGGCAGACACTGTGTCGCAAAACATTGAGTTGAACAAAGACACTTTTATAAATCCTGATTTTAGTCCTTCAGAAATGGCAAAAGCAGCAGAGGTGCTGAACAAAAAATACCAAACCCGCCTGAATGGCCCCGTAGCAAAAACCGAATATGAGGTTGCGGAACATGCCGTAGAAAATTTTTTGTACACCGCTGCTAATTATGTAAACGGCGTGGCTAAGGGAGACGTTTTAATTATTCAAAAAGCAGGCTTTGAGGCTACGAGCACAGTGCATGTGCCTGCGCAGGTGCCCGGGCAGCCCGTACTCACCATTAAATCTGAGGCTGGTGCAAGGCTGCTGCTGGAATCGTCCAATGTGCCGGGTGCACACACCAACCTGTTCATAGTAGCATGGGGCGATAAGCTGCCCAAACTGGTTGTTGCCGACAACCATATCCAAATTTCGGAGGGTGCCAACATGATCATTGTTCCGGACGGCAACCTGCACGAACTGGTGACCGGCATACCGCCCGGCACACAGGTTTATTGCTGGTGCCTGGCGCAAAATACTGCCGGCAAAAGCCCACTGAGCAATATGGTAGATGCGTTTATTCAAAAGTAAACAGCGCAGCCCACCCTATGGCCTGATGTTTTTTTTCTAAACTTCCACAAACAACATTCTGAAAAAGCTCCATCGCAAAGCAACTTTTTTTTCCGAAAAAACATCTCGGTAAGTTGGAAGTGATAGCTAAGAAAATCATCGTTTAAAAAATAGCAGAAGAAAGAAACTGACAAATTGATTTCATCATTTTTTTGAAATAAGGGCGAAGCGAAAACCCTATGTAAAAGAGTAGCGCATTTCGGTATCTTAATTATTTTTTTATGATTACATTAGAAAAACTGTTGAAAGATTTGAAGGCTGAATCTCTGAATGAGATTGTAGCAGGCGGCGGTGGAAGCCATCATGGCAGCCATCATCACAGTCATGCAAGCGGTAGCCACCACAGCCATAGCAGCCATAGCGGCGGCGGATGTGGTTGCCCGCCACCACCACCACCACCGTGTGGTGTTTAAATTAATTGCCAATTAGTTTAGAAAGGGTTGGGCAAATGCCCAACCCTTTTTTTATTCTTAAAGTCTATGATCAAATACACACTATCTCAAAACATAAGCATAACAGCTATTTCGGATTACGGGATAGAGTGTGTCCCTGAAAAATTTCACGCAGATCATTTTGTATTGTATCATGAAATAAAGAAAAGAGAGTTTCTGATCAATCCTTCTATAAAATATTTCCTGGATAAATTTACAACGCCCCATCCCCTTAGCGAAGTGATCAATTCAGTAAAACAGGAACTAAACACCGACAGCCACGAGGTAGAAAAAGTTTGTAACGAATTCTTTGATTTTTTGCTGACTAAAAAAATTATTGTTGAGGAAGGAGTCATTGAAAAAATTGTCGAAAAAAGTTTGCTTTTTAAGGAAGGAGATGTAGTGGATAGATTGATAATTCAAACCCTTATTTCCAACAGAAAGGAAGTTGCTTTATACAAAGTTTCCGACCAGGTTTCTCAGTCAGATTTTGTTTTGAAAATATTGTTGAAGGGTAAAACAAAAGACGATACGGAATTCAGCAATGAAACAGGCTGGCTTGAGCGGGAATATGCGCTGCTCCAAAGGATGAGCCACATACCAGCCATGTGCAAAGCATTTTCATTTGACAAAAATGAAGCGCTTGCCTACATTCAACTTGAGTACATCAAGGGAAAATCGCTCAATAGTTTTTTGGATGATATTGAGGGGTTTGAGTTAGAAGTTGCCCTCACTTTTTTGAGCAGGATGATTGCCCCTTTTGCGGCTATGCACCAAAGCGATCTGATACACGGCGACATACATTCTTCCAATATTTTGGTCATTGAAAATATGGAAGTAAAAATTATAGACCTTGGCTTTTCAAGCCTTGCCGAACTGGAAAAAGACCAGTTGATGAAATCGGGCGGGGTCACATTTTATATGCCACCAGAAAGAATCAATCTTACCTCCGTCAAAAAATATAAATCATCTTCTGCCAATCTTCGTTCAGACGTTTACCAGGTGGGCTTACTCATGTTTTTAACGGTTTACAAAATCTTACCTTTCAGTGGATTTATCTGGGAAGAATTGGCGACAAATATTCAAGAAGCAGGCATTGATTTTTCTACAGTTTCGTTTTCCGGTTATCCGGTTCCTGAAAATTTGATTAGTATTATGAAGAAATGTTTGGAAAGAAACCCTGTTGACAGGTATGCAAACGCTTCCTTTATTTTAAAAGATTTTAACCGCCATTTTTATCCACAAAACGAACCAGTTATAAACTAAAAATGGATGGGAAAAATAATTGAACAACAATTAAAGCACAACGACTGCGGCATCAGTGCCGCAAAAATCATTTATAACATTCATAACATTGCGGTTAGCCGCGATTTTATTGCCGAAAATATTTTTCTAAACGAGCAGGGCTCCAGCATCCACGACCTTAAAGTTTTTTTTGACCACCAACAGTTTTCTACAGCTTTTAACCTGTTGGATACAAATACATTAAAATCAAACCCAGCAAGTTTAGCCGACAAATTGCCTTGTATTTTGCCTGTCAAAAGCAAACAGGGACAACATTATGTTGTTATTAAAAGCATTTACAAAAATAAATTTCAGATTGTAGATCCCGCAGTTGGGCAGCTTTATAACTGGTCTTTTTCAGAGCTGATGAACCTTGCATATACCGCTACTGCCAATTATGATTATGTATCCAATAGCCAAATATTTCAGGAAATAATCAATGAAGAACTATTGGCTTACAATATGGATCCTGCAGATGTGGAAGAGAAAGATAAGATTGAGGTGATTAACAAACTCACCTATTTTACCTATCTCAAAGAAAATTTTGGTTTCAAAAGCACCGAGGCAGAAGGCGATTTTTTGAGAGATCTCTTATTCAACCAACAAATCAATACCCTCCCAAAACAATTCAGGACATTAAAGCTGAACAATGACAAACTGAAAATAACAGCCCCGGTCGTTCTTACAATCAAAAAAACAGAACAGGTTAAGTTGCCTGTTGTGGCAGATCCATCAGCAAAGCCGCTAAACCCATACCGCAGGCTCGTAAGCGAAATGCGTGTATATCGCAAACTATGGGGCATTTATATTTTCTCTGCAATTTTTGCAGCCTTTATTGGACAGTTGACAATTTTTAGTAGTCAAATACTGATAGATGATATACTCCCAAATTACAACCTGAACCTGTTGATTATTTTTGCAATTGGCCTGGGCATTTTCAGGCTTTTTGTACTTGTGCTGTCTCTTTACAAAGCTTTTATTTCTATCCACCTCGCCAATATTTTTGATAATTTTTTCCTGTCCACTTTTACTGAAAAGTTAAATACTTTTTCCATCAGGTACATCCATTCATTTAGCAAAGGCGACCTTTCAGAAAGGGTAAAAGACAGCCTGAAACTGAAATCTTTTTTCATCAGTTTTTTTACCAACATTCTTATTGATGCTTTTGTGGCTGTTTACTCGTTAATCATCCTATTTATCATCAGTTGGAAGATTACTATGATTGTAGTGGCTATTTTGGGCATTTTTACT
This sequence comes from Segetibacter sp., assembly GCA_043733905.1. GTDB lineage: Bacteria > Bacteroidota > Bacteroidia > Chitinophagales > Chitinophagaceae > Segetibacter. Next base: position 23,296 of record JAYTGA010000053.1, on the reverse strand, counting down.
TTTTGGCTAAAATTAATAACCCCTTATATCAGGGAAAATGAGAAACGCCGTTTTTTAGAGAAATCGAACATGTTTTCTTCCATCTTTGAAAACATAGAAGGGCTACAGGTCATTAAATCCTTCAGCCTCGAAGGAAAATTTATGCAAAGGCTGGCGCCGAAAATCAAAAGCATACTCAACATTCAAAAGAAGATGAGGTATGTAAGCCTGGTCAATTCCGGGGTCATTGAGTTCATCATTATTGTCGCCGGCATTTTAATCCTGGTCTTCCTTTCGGAAAAATCTATTCTTGACAAGACGATTACCATGGGGCAAATCATCACTTTCATTGCTCTGTCAAGGCAGGTATTTTCATCGGTCAGCAGCATACTCAGTGAGAATCTTGATATTCAGGAAAACAGTATCATCCTTGAGCGGTATTTTGATTTTGGCAATGATCAGCAGAACAACATAACAACGGACATTCACAAAAAAATCAAATCATTCACTTTGCAAAAAGTGGAGTTTAAAAATGTATCATTCCATTACATCCCTCAACGGCCGGTATTTACCAACCTCAATTTTGTAATAAATAGGGGAGAAAAAATTCAACTTGATGGTAGCAATGGTGCAGGCAAAAGCACTTTCTGCAAAGTACTGTCTTTGCTTTACACACCTGATGGTGGAGAAATACTCATCAACAATGACAAGTATCATTTTTACAGCACAGCATTGCTAAGAAAAAGCATCCTGTTGGTGAGCAACGAAGATGTGTTGTTTAACGACACACTCGGTTTCAACATTTCGTTTGACTACAACACGAATCCCTCCAAAGTTTTATCACTTGCCAGGGAAATTGGCTTCTATGACTTCATTGCCGAAAAGCCCGAAGGACTGGACTACATTATAAATGAACAAGGAAGAAACTTGTCAACAGGGCAAAGAAAAAAAATCCTCATGATGCGTGCCTTGATGTCCGATGCAGAAATCATTATTTTGGATGAAACGCTTTCTGGCATTGACAAAGCGTCTAAAGAAAAGATTGAATTATTTATCAATTCCCAAACCGATAGGTCTTTCATCATCATTTCTCATGAGCCGCTCAACCACCTGCAATTTTCAAAAACTTTAATCATGCAAAATGGAATTGTTGAACAACTACAGCACCAGGGAGTATAAATTCACCCTCTGGTTTTTCCGTATTTTACTGGCAATGGCAGCGGTCATGTTATTGTTACTTTTTGTGCTTCGCATAAATGAAACAGTCACCATCAACGATGGGGAAATAGTAGCGACGAATCCTCAATCGGACTACAAAGCTCCCTATGAAGCACAAATAATAAAGGTGCTGGCAAAGGAAGGACAAACCGTAAAAACAGGCGACACCCTTCTGTTAATGAAAAGCCTCGACTACCAGGAACAGTATGCCAAGACTAAAACGGAGATAGAATACCTTGAGAAAAAGCTTCAATCTGTCAACAGCCTGGAAAATACGATGCAAAAAAAGAAAGGAACAATAGATGAGGCCAGCGACATTACCAGCAAAAAGTATCAATTAGATATCAACAGACTTGTTGCAGACATGAGAGCAATGGATGATCAGTACAGCATTCAAAAAGAAAAGTTTTCCTCTACCACGGAGAAGATGACAGGCGATTCCATTTTATACACGAAAGACATGCTCAGCAAGTATGAATACAACACCACCAAAGACGCCCATCTGACTGTAAAGGAAAACCTGAACCAAATGGCCAGCCAGAGAGAAAAACAACTTTCCGAAAAAAATCTGGCCTATAATAATTTTACAAAAGAACAAAACACACTGTTGCAGACCAAGGTGCAACTGGAAGAAAACACACAGGCATTAGTGCAGGCTAAAATCGATTTTCAAAACCAATTATTACAAGCCAGGGAGGCGCTGAAAAAAATAGAAACTGAACTGAGTAAGGAAGCGCTGGTAGCGACCACTCCGGGCATTGTCAACTATATTTTCAATACAAAACAATCAAGCAACTTAATAGCTAAAAGTGAGTTGCTGATTAGTATAGCACCTAGCAGCATATCTTACTATGCTAAAATAACAATTCCGGAAAAAGATATGCCCTACCTGCGTATGGGATTATCTGCCCGCTTAAAGTTGGATGCTTACCAAACTTTTCAAAATGGGGTCATGACGGGCAAACTAACTTACATAGCAGAGCGTAAGGAGAATCAAAATTTCTTTGGCCTCGTTGAATTAAACAATTCTGCTTCACTTCCGTTAAAATCCGGGTATAAAGTATATGGTGAAATAGTTGTTGAGCGATTGCCCTTGTACCGTTATTTTGTAAAAAAGATTTTCAAAAAATTTGATAAGGTGTAGCTCTCAAACTATGGCAGACATTACGTTTCATACCAAAATTGTCGGTATTATTCTAGCAGGTTTCTTATTAGCCCTGTCTAAAACTGCCCTTGGACAGGAAAGTGCGGGTTTCAAGCAACATGAAATCATTACAGTAACCAGTGGATTGAACATCGAAATTCTAAAATGCAGCGACGTGCAAGGCGGCGGCTATTGCGATGTTATTCTCTACACACAAAAACGCCAGTCGGGCAAACGACGAGTTTTGCGATCGAAGATCCTGGATGTATTGCGTGCCCCACAAACAGCTGATTCAAGTCGCATTTCAAGCGAGGCAGTTCTGGCACGCAGATATGTGGACAGTTTGTTTTTAGCTAAGGACATTACGACCAAAGCACCGCCTAGCATCCAGGTTTCCCCTGCCATTGCCCGTAGCCCTTCAACCGATAGTGTCCGTAAAAAAATTCTAATCAATTCACCCAATCAACCCGCTTCTCCCCGAGAAGTTCGAAAAGTTTTCAACCGGGATTCCAGTAAAAAAACTGTCCCCGTAATGGCAAATATTGTTACGCAAACAAATCATGCGGCCAGGTCAATGACTGGCTATTCGTTGGAGCAGATTTACAAAATAGGTCTGGAACAAAACATAAAACTTAGACAGTCGAAAAATGCTATTGAGTTAGCCTCAATTGATAATAAGATGGCCCGGGCAAATGTGCTACCTTCCGTCAGTTTTGATCTGGGTCATTATTTCTCTTTCGGAAAAAATATTGATCCTGTGACCAACACTTTTTCTTACGAAACTTTCAGTGGTGGTTTCACATCCCTTAACCTACAACTCCAGCTATTTGGGGGTTTCAAAAAATTAAATGCAATAAAGCAGAGTTCAATTTTGTTGTCAGCTGCAGCATATAATGAAAAAATGAATGAACTCGAACTGCTTGCAAATATTACCCTCACTTACGCTAAGATATTATTGACAAATGATGAACTGATTTATAAAAGACATAGCCTTGAAAAAACAAGTAAGGAATTAGAAGCGATTGATGAAAAGATAAAAGTGGGCCGACTTACCCGCTATGAAAGATACACTTTCGAAGGGCTGTTAAACACTCAAAAGTCCGAACTGCTGAGTTTGCAAAATGACTCAATGGCGGCTTTGCTCAATTTAAAACAACTCTTGAACATACCCAACCAAAACATAGATTTAAGCACTGTCGATACCACCTCGCTAAATGAAATACAACTGGCAAACTTTACTTTAGGAAATGTAGGAGATAATATCCTAAAGAATCACCCCTCTGTTAAGCTTGCTGAAATGAATGAGCAAGCAGCCATTTTGAATGAAAAAATAGCAAGAAGTGCCTTGCTCCCCTATTTAGCTGTAGGAGGAAATATTGTTTCAAACTATAACGCAAACCAGCGTGAGAACAACACAAAAATCCCGTTGTCACGACAGCTTGATAATAATCTGGGGCAAAATATCAACATTAGCCTTAGAATTCCTGTTTTTTCCCAATTGCAAAATACCAACCGGGTAAAAAAAGAAAAAATCAACATTAAAAATGCACAATTGGATGTAGAACTTGCAAGGAATGCAATTATTGCAAATGCGATGCAATTAATCAACGATTTCAACACGGCTAAACAAAACCATATTGCCACCGCAGCGGCATTTGAACAAAACAGGCTAGCCTTCGAGTTGTATTATGAAAAATACAGGTTGGGGCAAATCAGTTCGGTAGAATTGTTGGCAGCCGGGGATATTTTGAACGCTGCTAATTCAAAATATCTCCAGGCAAGACTCCGAATGTTCTTTCAATTCAAAATGTTGGACCTACTTCAAAAAAATTAGCATCCGAAATCTTTCACACTTGCCCGATAGGTACAACATTAATAAAATGTTTCGGACTAAACCGTAAGAATTATAAAAAGTAAATGCCTAAAAATTATTGAATAATTTTTTAAATAGCTTTTATTTGATTTGCTTATTTTAAAAAATAATCATGGTTGCTATAAAATTAAGCTGAAAATGACTTCGTTTTTTTAAGCAAATTTTAATTGACACTTCTCTATTTTTTGTTTAAAATTCGTTTTAACAAATATTCGTTGAGGGCTTTTTAACAGTCTTTTACACGCCACTTTGCATTTTGTCATTTTATTGTGTTTAAATAAAAATAACACGAAAACACAAAGATTTTATCTACTTTTACAATCTTGAATTGGTGGCCTAATTTTTCCTAAGGAACAATTCAACCTTTAATCCCAATCCAAGTTTTTTTCCTTGAAAGCCTTTGCTATTTTCCAATAGTTGTCTCTTAATTATTTATTATAAATCAAAAAAAAATGAAAAAATTTACAAAATTATTATTACTATGGCTAATTGTTGCTTTTAGTAATGCCCACGCCCAAACGGTTCTAAATACCGAAACCTTCCCAAACAGTTTCAACACTGGATTAGTCAAACCTATTAACTCAACCTTTTCAGGTTCAACGGGCACATGGTCTGCTTATTCAACCACATCGTATGGAACTGTAGCTGTAAACAGTGAATATTATAAGTCGAGTCCTTATGCTTTGAAGTTGATCAACTATGTATCCACAGGATGTAGTTCGGTTACTTATGCCATTGCTACATCGCCAACTACCAACTGCACAACCAGTTGTTACAGTTCACTATCTCTGTGTTTTGACCTTTATACTGCTTGTGTTGTTTCTACCAATAACAGTTTCATTCTTTATGTAGAAGTATCGAAAGACAATGGAGTTAGCTGGACAACTTTATTGGGTCAAACAGCGGCACAACTTTATGCAAGCTATGGCCAGGGCACATGGAACAATATATGCCTGACCCTTCCATCTACCTTCAATAACTCTTCATTTAAATACAGACTTGTTGGTGCTCAAAACGCAAATTGCAGCAGCAACAACTTCTTGTTTATTGATGACATCAAGATCAAAGCAACAGCTTGCGCAACCTTAACCCTGGGAAACCTTGTTTGGTTGGATCTAAACGGCAACAATGTAAAGGATGCAACTGAACCTGGTGTCCCCAATGCAACTGTAAAATTGTATGATGATGCTAACAATGATAACCTTGCTGATGGTGCAGCGGTTGCAACAACAACCACAAACGCAAGTGGCAATTATACCTTTACTGGTCTGGCGGCAGGCAACTATATTGTTGGTGTAATCATTCCTACCAATTATACAAGAGGTGCAGCAGCGACTGCTGATCCTGATGACAATGTTGATAATGATAATAATGCCGTCAATCAAATTGGCGCAAGCACTGCCGGTGGGGAAATGAGGTCAAAAGCCATTACCCTCTCACAAGGTACCGAGCCTACGACTGATGGTGATGACAACAACGGTAACCTTACTTTAGACCTTGCGCTTTGTCCTGCGGCAAATCTTCTTTCCCTTGGAAACCTTGTTTGGTTGGATTTGAACGGCAACAATGTAAAAGATGCAAACGAGCCAGCGGTTCCAAATGCAACAGTAAAATTGTATGCTGATGCAAACAATGACAATGTAGCTGACGGTGCTGCTATCGCAACTACAACTACCAATGCAAGCGGTAATTATGTTTTCACTGGTTTAAATGGTGGAAATTATATCGTTGGTGTAACAATACCTTCAGGATATACCAAAGGAGCGGCTTCAACTGTTGATCCCGACACGGACGTTGACAACGACAATAACGGAGTCAACCTGATTGGTGGAAATGGCGCTGGTGGCGAAGTAAGGTCACTGGCGATCACTCTGCAACCATTTACCGAACCAACAAATGATGGTGACAATAACAATGGTAACCAAACATTAGACATTGCGCTTTGCCCTGCGGCCAACTTGCTTTCTTTAGGCAACCTTGTATGGCTTGATCTCAACGGAAATAATGTAAAAGATGCAACAGAACCTGCTGTACCGAATGCAACCGTGAAATTGTATGCAGACGCCAACAATGATAATATAGTTGATGGCACTGCAATCGCAACAACAACTACCAATGCAAGTGGCAATTATGTTTTCACTGGTTTGAACGGTGGAAATTATATCGTGGGTGTAATAATACCTTCAGGATATACAAAAGGAGCGGCTTCAACTGTTGATCCTGACAATGATGTTGATAATGACAACAACGGTGTTAACCTTATAGGCACAAACGGAGCTGGTGGTGAAGTAAGATCATTGGCTATTACACTCATACCATTTAGCGAGCCTGCAACTGATGGCGATGACAACAATGGCAATTTAACACTTGATATTGCTCTCTGCCCTGCGGCAAACTTACTTTCTGTAGGAAACCTTGTATGGCTTGACCTTAACGGAAACAATGTAAAAGATGCAACAGAACCTGCTGTACCAAATGCAACCGTGAAATTGTATGCAGATGCCAACAATGATAATATAGTTGATGGCACTGCAATCGCAACAACAACTACTAATGCAAGTGGCAATTATGTTTTCACTGGTTTGAACGGTGGAAATTATATCGTGGGTGTAATAATACCTTCAGGATATACAAAAGGAGCGGCTTCCACTGTTGATCCTGACAATGATGTTGATAATGACAACAACGGTGTTAACCTTATAGGCACAAACGGAGCCGGTGGCGAAGTAAGGTCTTTGGCTATTACCCTTTCACCGTTCAGCGAACCAACCACTGATGGTGATGATAACAATGGCAACCAGACTTTGGACATTGCCCTTTGCCCTGCGGCTAATTTGCTGAAACTGGGTAACCTTGTTTGGTTAGACATTAATGCTAACAATGTGAAAGATGCAACAGAACCTGTTATTCCCAATGCAACTGTAAAATTATATGCTGACGCAAATAACGATAATGTTGCTGATGGTGCTGCCCTTGCAACAACAACTACAGACGCAAATGGTACATATGCGTTCACAGGATTAAATGGCGGAAATTACATCGTTGGTGTAACAATTCCTGCTAATTACCAGGCAAGGGTAAATGCCGGCAACGACCCTGATAACGACATTGACAACGATAACAACGGTGTTACCCTTGTTGGTGCCAACCAACCGGGAAGTGAAGTGAGGTCATTGGCAATCACACTGACTCCATTTATAGAACCAACAACAGATGGCGATGATAGCAATGGCAATCAGACCCTGGATTTTGGAATGTGTCCTGCACCAAACAATCTTGCATTAGGCAATTTGGTTTGGCTGGATCTCAATGGAAACAACCTGAAAGATGCGACTGAACCAGGTGTGCCAAATGCTACTGTTTATTTGTATGCAGATGCCAACAATGATAACGTAGCAGATGGTGCTGCCCTAGCTACCACTACGACAAATGCAACTGGTGCATATTCTTTCACCGGATTGGCCGCTGGCAACTACATCGTTGGTGTTATCATACCAACCAACTACACAAGAGGATCTGTTACAACTGTTGACCCTGATACAGACATTGATAATGACAATAATGGTGTTACGCTATTAGGAGCAAATCAGGCTGGTAGCGAGGTTAGGTCACTTGCTATTACCCTATCGCCATTTACAGAGCCAACGACAGATGGCGACGACAACAATGGCAACCAAACTTTGGACATCGCACTTTGTCCTGCTCCAAACATCCTCACATTGGGTAACCTGGTATTCCTTGATATCAATGCTAACAATGTGAAAGATGCAACAGATCCGGTAATACCAAACGCCACTGTTTACCTGTATAAAGATGCAGACAACAACAACGTGGCAGATGGTGCTGCAATAGCTACCGCTACCACCGATGCAAATGGATTGTATTCTTTCACTGGATTGGCTGCGGGTAACTATATAGTTGGTGTCATCATTCCTGAAAACTATCAGGCAAGAATAAATGGAACAATTGATCCCGACAACGATGTGGACAATGACAACAATGCTGTCAATCTTGTAGGTGCAAATATTCCGGGTAATGAAGTAAGATCAAATGCGATTACTTTATTGCAATTTACAGAGCCTACCACCGATGGCGATGGCAGCAACGCCAACGAGACACTAGACATGGCCATGTGTCCTGCACCAACTGGTCTTACATTGGGTAACTTTGTATGGAATGACTACGACGGAGATGGTAAAAAAGACCTGAACGAACCAGGAATTGGAAATGTTACGGTTAGCCTTTATAAAGATGATAACAACGACAACATTCCTGACAAAGGAAGTGCAATTGCTACATCCATAACAACGACTACAGGTTACTATTCCTTTACAAACCTCGCTCCGGGCAGATACATTGTATCAATGCCAATTCTCCCTGGCTATACCCCAAGCCCTAACAAATCTACCCAGGCTACAAGTCCATACCCTGACAATAACATTGACAATGACAACAATGCTGTAAGAGTAGTAAACGGTGTTCAATTCACCAACTCAATCACATTAACCTTTGGTGAAGAACCAACAACTGATGGTGATGGTGCAAATGGTAACCTGACATTCGACATGGCACTTTGCGGAAATGCTTATGTTGGAGATTTTGTTTGGAATGACCTAAACGGAAACGGTATCCAGGATGCAGGCGAGCCAGGTATTAATGGCCAAACTGTAACCATACTTTTCCCTGATGGCGTTACCACTGCTACCACTACCACTCTTAACTTCAATGGAACGGATGGTTATTATAACTTCCCCAACCTTGGACCTGGTACACACGTTATCACTTTCACGACTCCTGCAGGTCTTACCCCAAGCCCGGCAAATCAAGGTAACGATGATACCAAAGACAGCGATCCTATAAATGGTTCCGTATCTGTAAATATTGTTGCAAACATTAGCGACTTTACTATAGATGCCGGCTTCAAAACACCTTCTATCCTTGGTTTGGGTAATTTGGTATTTATTGACCTGAATGGCAATGGTGTTAGAGACTTAACGGAGCCGGGTATTCCTGGTGCTAATGTAAACCTTTACAGAGATACCAATGGAGACAATGCTCCTGATGGTGCAGCAATAGCTACTACCACTACAGGAAACGATGGCACTTACCATTTCACAGGTCTTTCGGCTGATGCATACATTGTGGGTGTAGTATTACCAACCGGTTACTATTTCATATCTGGCAATCCATTGCCAAACAATGATATAGACAACGACAACAATGCTGTAAGACAAGTTGGAAATGAAGTTCGTACAAATTTCATTATACTTTCTCCTGGCACAGAACCTACAACAGATGGCGATGATAACAACACCAATTCTACATTGGATATAGCCATGTTAATCACTTGCCCAACCGCAAAAGGTACTGCGACAAGTGCAACAAGCATCACAGGCAAAGCTTCTGGTCTTGCTGCAACAGATGTAGTTGAAAAAGGGGTGTCTATCTATCCAAACCCTGCCATCAGCAGCTTTACAGTCAAAATAAACGCTGATAAGCAAGGCGCAGCAGTAATATGGGTAACTGATGCAAACGGCAGAACAATCAATTCCAAAAACCTGAGTGTAATACCGGGTACCAACCTGGTACAAATGAACGCCGATCACAGAATGGCTTCAGGTGTTTATACGATAACAACAGTAGTAAATGGCAAGATAAGCAGCCAAAAACTAGTTGTTTCTAAATAATAAAAGCAATTGCTTTTACCCAAAAAAAGACTGCCTCCAAAATGGGGGCAGTCTTTTTTTTGGCAATATGGACATAAATGATTGGTGATTTTCTTCGATTATTATTCTAAATATGTGCTGTCAATTTGAAGAGGACGCAGGCTATGATGGAAACCAACTTGCCAGCAATAAAATTGATGCTTACACGGAAAAAGGGTTTGGACATTAATTTCTTCAACCCTTTATTTGGTAAGCATCATGGCTTAAATTAAAACTCATTTATCGGTGGACAAATAGATGTGCTATTTTATAAAGTTTATCCTGTTCTCTGCGGTCAGGCCACGATGCTGGTCAAGATGATTTTCAAGATGACTGAAGAAACCTCCAATTCCATTTGTTGTTGATGGTAGTTTTGGATTGATCAGGTAAAGAAACATGTTAGTTAAAGCTCGTTTGACGGTAAAATATAACGTCTTAAAAGCTTGTGAGTATACCAATACCTCTCTGTATTTTGATTGTAAGTTTTGTGCTGTAGATAATCCTTATGTTTTGTATCATAACTCTAATCTATCCAAACAAGCCTGTCATTATGTGTTTTATTTGCAGCAGAATAAGAACCAACACCCTTAATTTTATACCTGTACTGCTTCAAATGATTTTACCAACCATTTTTGGCTATTAGGGCTTTAGACCCTACTTGTCAAACTGCAGATGCCCTCCGCAACGTGTAGAACCCTACTTGTCAAACTGCAGATGCCCTCTGCAACGTGTAGGAGCCTACTTGTCAAACTGCAGATGGTCTTTGTAATGTGTAGGAGCCTGTTTTTAGTTTATAGTGCTTATCCATTCACGAGTATATTAAGAACCAAAATCTCACAAGCTTCTCTTCCTGATAAAAATATATCCCCCCTTTTCTGCGCCCCACATTTGTTTGTCGTCCTTATTCCATCCACGATCCCAACTGATCAGTTTATCTGTATAAACTGTTACTTCGGAGGTGGCATAGGTGGCACCCCGCAAGCTGCTGAGGCACTCTTTGCCAGGTGTTGAACCAGTAAAATTTTTACCAGTTTTGTGCAGGGAAATAGCGCAGCCCTGGCGATCAATAAGTGAATCTTGTGTAAGGGGTTGCAGTTTGGCAGCATCATTCCATCCGCCTATGTAATTTTTGGGTGATTTCATCTCAAAAACCTTGCTTACAATGGTCGTATCATCTTGTTTATAAACATGGTAAACCCTTTGCCTGTAAGGCTTTTGCTCTGCTGAGGCAATGGCCTGTTCCACATAGAGCCAATAGCCGTCCTGGCTCTCAGTCCATATTGGTTTCATGCGCAGTTTAATGTCAAAATAAGATGTATCGGCTTTTGACTGTTCTTCGCTGCTGAATTCTCCTGCCATTGTTTTCACCAGTTTTTTCAAGTCTTTTTCACTTATTTTTTTGGCCTGGCCAAATGAAAACAGAGCGGGTAAAAGAAACAGTAAACCAACGATTGTCTTTTTCATAATTATGAGTTTTAGAAATGGTATTGGCTGTAAAGAAATGAAAAAAGATTCATTGTTTTAAAGACTGAAAACGACCATTTAAAGAAATTCAATAAAAAATAAAAATCCTGTACCAAAGCCGAAACCATTTTTGATTTAGCTTAGTGGCCAAACTACAATGGTATGGATGTAAAAATGGAACCGGGGTGGAAGGCCGTGCTGGAGAATGAGTTTTCCAAACCATATTTTCAACAGGCAGTCACTTTTATTAAAACAGAGAAAGCGCAACGAAAAATCATCTACCCGCCGGGTCCGCTCATCTTCAATGCCTTTGACAAAACACCTTTTCACAAGGTAAAAGTTGTCATACTGGGACAAGATCCATATCATGGTTTTGGGCAGGCGCACGGACTTAGTTTTTCAGTGCCGGATGGGGTGACACCGCCGCCATCGCTCATTAATATTTTTAAAGAATTACACACAGACATTGGCATGTCCATTCCAAGTACAGGCAACCTGACTCCCTGGGCCACACAGGGTGTGCTGCTGTTAAATGCAGTGCTGACTGTAAGAGCAAATGAGGCTGCAAGCCACTCTAAAATTGGCTGGACAGACTTTACAAACGCAGTTATCAGCAAAATATCTGACCAGCTAAACGGTGTTATATTTTTGCTTTGGGGAAAGTATGCACAGGAAAAACAGCCTCTGATAGACGAAACCCGGCATCATGTTTTAAAAGCCGCCCACCCCTCCCCGCTCAGTGCTCATAATGGATTTTTCGGCTGCAAACATTTTAGTCGCACCAACGAATTTCTACTAAAACAAGACAAGGAAGCCATTGATTGGCATCTTTGACAAATTGTGAAAAAAGGCACACTGTTTAATGCATTATAAGAAAACTTATTTTGATTTAGATAGAACGGGTGACATTTTTATAGCACTCAAAACAACCCGATTACACGACCAGATATGTCGCAGTTTAAGTTGTGAGTTGCTAATAAAATCAGGTGATTCCCTAAATTACTTCGTAACCCATCAGGTCAAAACCTTTATAAAATATCCTTGCAATAAATGTAATTCCCATTGGAGTTTAAGAGAAAAATTTAAAAAGAAAATCCGACTGAATGTTGAGCCATGCAGGCATTCGTTTAATAAGATGCAATATTATAAATGTTGAACCGTTTAGATTGTTAGATTGATAAATAATATTTCGCAGAAATAAAAAGAAATAATCATCTGCCTCGTTAATGGTTTTCTCTTTTAATCTGGCAGAAGTTATTTTTTGTAAAAGATATTCTGTTGTTGATCATCTGTTTCAAACTTTTAAACTTATCCTATGAAAATAAGTAAAGAAAACCCTAAAAAACCAGCGTTTTTTAGGTCAAAGTATGCTCTTTATTTGTCAAAAAAAATGACACAGTGCATTATCGTTACCATTTTGCTTTTATTAACCACAGAAGGTAATGCACAGGTTCTGTGGAACCCAAACCCTGTTAGTTCCGGCATATACACCGCACCCGGCAACTGGATTGGTGCTTCTGTGCCTGCAACCACGGCATGGGTACAGTTAGGTGCCGCCGGTACTTCAACCATTTTGTCCATCAGCATGAATGCATCTAATAACAATGGATCTAAAAATCAGGCTGCCGGTGCCATCCAGGTTTCTTCTTCACGCCCTTTGGCCACTACCATCGGAGCCTCCGTTGCCGCAGGTGTTTTAACCTTAAACGGTACTACAGTTAACGGAACAGCGAATGTCATTTTGGCTAATTCATCCAGCAGTGCTTTGCAATTCACAGTAGGTTCGCCACTTTTAAGACTGGCAATACCGGGTACTATCAACCGGAATATAATGACAGCAGGTGGAAGTTCAGCCACCGCAATCGGAAGTGTCATTAATATCACAGACACCATCACCAGTTCTGCACCTCTTACATTTTGGGGCGGCGGCACCTGGGACGGTGCAAATGGTAATGCTGGCGGTCTGCTGAAATGGGGAGCCCAGCCTTCACTGACAGGCACCATGACTGTTGGCAAAAGCGATGGTACACAATGCGGCATTTTTCAGTTAGATGCTCTTGGTTCCATCAATAATGTAAGTAGTCATTCTTTGACAATTAACAATAATAGCGAACTGTTTTTAAATGCAGCCAACGGCACTTATGCAACAGGTAACATGACCACCACCCTGAATGGAAACGGCAACCAGGGAATGATCGGAAGCTTTAACACAGGCGGAGCAATGGTTGTCAAAAACGGTGCTTCTTACACCTGGGAAGGAAATGTGAACCTTGCTTCCAATGCAACGATTACAACACTTGGTACAGGTTCTCTTAACCTATTGGGCAATGTGACCGGGATTGGCGCATTGATCAAAAACGGCACCAACGCATCTTCTGCACTTACTTTGTCCGGCACGGCCAACAATTGGAGCGGTGGAACACAAGTGGGCACAGGTGCTGTCATTGTGGCTTCAGGCAGTTCCATTAGCACGGGATCACTGGTTATGACGGGGCTGACTTCCGGTATTAACTCATCCATTTCTTTCAATCATTCGGCACAAACTATTAACAGTCTAAGAAGCAGCTTCCTTCCTGTTTCCGGTATGCAGACACAAACGCTGTCTCTAAGCAGTGGTCACGTATTGACACTCAACCAGGTTTCCAATACTAGTTTTGGCACAGGTGCGGTCACAACTCAAACCAGCATTATAACAGGTGCAGGTTCTCTTATCAAAACAGGTGCAGGCAGACTTACATTGACTTCAGCGGGACATAATTTTTCAGGCGGCTTAACAATTACAAACGGTGAGATGAGATTCAACCCTGCAACCGCTACCAGCTTTACTATGAGCGGACAGGTAAAATTAAACGGAGGCACATTATCTACAGCTAACATTTCCACAAGCCCCCTCATTTCTTTTGGATCAGTTATTTTAAAAGAAAATTCCACTATAGACCTTGGTGCAAATACTATTCACAGCATTCAATTTGCAAACAGCAGTTCCATGGACTGGACAGCCAATGTCGTCCTGAAAGTAACGGGTTGGCAAGGTGCTTTCAATGGCACGAGTGGCACAAAAGGGAAAGTGTTCATAGGCTCTAACAGCAATGGTATTACTTCCATCCAATTGTCGCAAATACAATTTGCCGATGCCAATGGAAATGTGTTTCCTTCAGCTATTCTTTCCACAGGGGAAATTGTTCCCCAGGCCAGCATCATTACAACGCCTGCCAGCTATGGTCCGTTTCTGAATGTTTCTGCAAATCCTCTTTCTGTTGGTTTTACTTCCACCGGGCCATTCGGACCCAATTTCAGGGTGCAGTTATCGGATGCAACTGGTCGTTTTGTCGAGGACACAACAACCGGAATCATTGGCACAGCCTCAACCAGTCCAATTGCTGCAGTCATTCCTGCAGGCATTGCGCCGGGTACGGCTTACAGAGTTAGGATCATCAACGGATCGCCTGCTGCCATATATGGTTCTGATAATGGCTCCAACATCATTATTTCCCCCAATACCATACCCAAATTTATCAATGGCAATTCGCAATCAATTTCTATTTGCCAAAATGCTGCGGAAGTGGATATCAAAGGCCTTTTAATCGTCAGCGATGTTGATCCTTTTCAAACCGAATCATGGACAGAAGCTACTGGCTCTGCACACGGCAGATTAGTTTTTGCAGGTGCTTTTGCAAGTTCGGGAAGCACAAACATTGCCTCAGAAGGCACCATCACTTATCAGCCTGCAACAGGTTTCAGTGGCAAAGATTCGTTCTCAGTACAGGTCAGCGACGGTGCTGGTGGCCTGTCCGCAACAAAAATCATTGTTACCGTATCGGCATTCACCACCTCCGACACTTCTGCCTCGGTGTGCAACAGTTTTGCATGGCATCAAAACATTTATACCACGGCTGGAGACTACGCATGGCATACTACCAACGCAGCCGGTTGCGACAGCACTGTGACCCTTCACCTCAGCTTTTTATCAGCCACTTCTTCTGATACTTCGGCAGCCGTCTGCAACAGTTTTCTATGGCACGAAAACAACTATACTGGTACAGGTGATTATGCCTGGCACACCACCAATGCCGCAGGTTGCGACAGCACCATTACTTTACATCTTATCATTCTTGGTGCAACAGCATCCGACACCACAGCCGCCGCATGTGGCACCTTTGACTGGCATGGCAATACATACACCGCTTCAGGTAATTATTCTTACCATGCAACCAATTCAATCGGTTGCGATAGCATCATTACTTTACATTTAACAATCAGCACAGGCATTGTTTCAGACACCACCGTCACAGCTTGTGGCAGTTTCACCTGGAATGGAACCACCTACACTTCTTCGGGTGACTATATTTATTTCTACAGTGACACGAGCAACTGCCATTCAAACAATCTTCACCTGACTCTCTATCCCGCTGTGACATACACCGTGGACCACTCAGATGTCACTTGCTATGGTGGAACAAATGGTAGTGTTACCATTTACCCACCCACATCGGGTCTTGCACCTTTCAATTACAGGGTAGGAACAGTCGGTGCTTTTACACCGTTTTCTCCCCCGCTAACTGCTACCGGTAAAAAAGCCGGAAGCTATCGTGTCTATGTGCAGGATGCCAATGGCTGCATAGGGGTGGTTGCCCCCGTCATTATATCCGTACCCGTGCAGGTGACTGCATCTCTCACTTCTGCCAATGTATCTTGCTTTGGTGCAAATGACGGCCAGATCACCATTACCAATCCCGTAGGTCTTCCTCCGCTCATGTACAAGATAGGAACCACCGGCAGCTATTTTAGTTTCACCCCCCCTTACAATATTACTGGTTTAAAAGCGGGTAACTACCACGTTTACATTCAGGATGCAAACGGATGTGTTGGCCCGGCAGGGACAGCCCTGATTGAACAACCTCCTCAGTTGAATATTACCTACAGCATCATCAATGTTTGCAGCAATACGCCTGGCAGCACGGGTTCCATTAACGCCCTTGCTACCACCAATGGCACCGCACCTTACATGTATGCCATGAAGCTGACAGACCCCTATATTAGCACGACTGCATTTAACAACTTAAAGGCAGCGGCAGGCTATAGAATCTATTGCAAAGATGCTGCTGGCTGCACAACCGTAAGCGGCAAAATAACTGTTGCACAAATATCCTGCACATCCACATTTTCAAGGCAAATGCCTGGTGTTGACAACCCTTTTAACCCAGGTGAGCATCTAACGGTTTACCCAAATCCTGTTGACAGCCATTTCACCCTCCAATTCAACAATTACAAACCGGGCAAAACAAAAATTGTCATCACCAGCGAAAGCGGAATTGTAATAGAAACAAGAGAGATCATTATTTCTGCTTCGCAAAATAATACGCAGTTTAACATGACCTCCCAATCCGCTGGTATCTATTTCGTTAAAGTAATAACTAGCGATGTTGTAAACGTGATAAAGGTGGATAAATTGAAGAATTAGAAAGCGAAGGCGACCTGGTCAGTTTGTTCGTGACCAAAATTGAAATGAATGGAAGTCAATGATGAAAAGCCTTACATTCGTGAATGAACAAAACCGAAATAGTCAAACACACAGCCATTTGCATCGCCATCCTCTTTCTGGCATCTGCTGGTCATTTAGCGACAGCGCAAAGCAATCCTTATACGGCAAGCATCAACACTGCCGCCGATAAAATTGAACAAAAGGTCATCAACTGGCGACACGATTTTCACCAAAACCCTGAGTTGGGAAACAGGGAATTTAGAACGGCTGCAATCATTGCAAAGCACCTGGAATCGCTGGGTATTGAAGTGAAAACAAAAGTAGGTGTGACTGGTGTGGTGGGCATTTTAAAAGGCGCATTGCCCGGCTATGTTATCGCACTCCGTGCCGATATGAATGCCCTGCCCGTGGAAGAAAAAAATGACCTGCCATTTGCATCCAAGGTCAAAACAACTTACAACGGCAAGGAAACAAGTGTCATGCACGCCTGTGGCCACGATGCACACACGGCCATACTGATGGGTGTGGCGGAAATATTGGCTAGCATGAAAAAAGACCTGAAAGGAACGGTCAAATTCATCTTTCAACCTGCGGAGGAAGGCGCACCCAAAGGCGAAGAATCAGGTGCCGAACTGATGGTGAAAGAAGGCGTAATGGAAAACCCCAAAGTGGATGTGGTGTTTGGCCTGCACATGAATGCACAATCAGAAGTAGGCAAAATTGATTATCGCCCCGCTGGCTTTTTTGCCGGTGTCAGCGACTTTAAAATAACCGTAAAAGGCAAGCCATCGCATGGCTCACAACCCTGGCTGAGTGTGGATCCGATTGTGGTGGCTGCACAAATCGTGAGCAGCCTGCAAACCGTTGTCAGCCGCAGTGTCAATCTTGCTCAAAACCCGGCTGTCCTCACCATCGGTTCCATTCATGGGGGCAACCGCCACAACATCATTCCCGAACAGGTGGAAATGGAAGGCGACATCCGAACCTTTACCCAAGCCGATGAAAAATTGATGACAGCACGCATCCACGACATTGTTGAAAAAACCGCCGAGGCCGCCGGAGCGACCGCCACTGTTGAAATGCCCTATGCAACCCACTACCCTGTCACATTCAACAACGAAGCACTCACTGCCGCCATGCTGCCTTCTTTGCAAAAAACAGCAGGCAAAGAAAATGTGTTGCTGGTACCCGCCATTACCGGTGCAGAAGATTTTTCTTTTTTCGCCCAAAAAGCCCCCGGCTTATATTTCAGGATTGGCGGATTGACAAAAGGAAAAGACCCCAAGACCTCCGGGCCGCACCATACCTCACAGTTTTTGATTGATGACAGTGCTTTTAAAACGGGGTTGAAAGCTTTTTGCAATTTGGTGTTTGATTACATGGAAATGAAGGGGAAATGATGAAGTGTTTTTTCCACAATTTTTATAGTAGGTTTTGGGGTTTATAGTGGGTTTAAATTTGCTTGGCTAAGGCTTAAACCACCGAAAGACTTTCGGCTATTCTTCTTAATGTTATGCACTGCCTTTCTTTTTAGTCAAGCTTTTCAAACTTCAATATTCTTTGCTCTCCATTTATAGCGGTTACTTTCAAGAAGTAGTATCCATTTTTTAGGATTGAGATGTTAACTGTTTTTAGTGTTGTTCCTTCATTGAGATTCCATTTTGCTGAATACAAACTATTTCCTGCTGTGCTTACAATCTGTGCTTGCAATTGTGATTGCTCATCACTTTCAATTTGTAACTGAAGCTTGTTGGTAACAGGATTAGGGTAGATATTAACTATAAAATGGCTGCTGTTGTTTACGGTTCTCACAGGGCTGTATTCAATGGTTCCGTCTTTATCAATCATTTTTAAACGATAGTAATTAATTGATTGAAGCGGTTGCCCGTCTTCAAATTGGTAGGTGTCTGAGCTAGCTCTTACTGTGCCTAAACTAATGTATTCTCTTCCATTGTTGCTGCGTTGAACTGCAAAGTGATCAACGTTTGTTATGTTAGCAGTATTCCATTGTAAAAGATTCCTTTTACCATTCTTTTTAGCTATAAAGCTTACTAACTGAAGTGGTAAAACATTGCTAACAATAGCGGTGGTATCAATGTTGGTTAAAACTACAGGATTGTTGTCAAAATAAATGCCTGCTGTATTCAGAATAATATTTCCAACTGTAGCGGTTGATTTGACTTTAATACGATAAGTAAGATAGCCGTGACTTTGCGGTTCGTTACGGTTGCTGTCAACAAGATTGATGTTATTGAATGTCCATGCGCAATTTCCATCGTTAACATTGAGTTGATAGTTTGCATTTGCAGACAGCATTTCAAGACTGCTCCAATCTACCACATTGCTTAAAGTGTCTTTGACCACAACATTGAATGCAGTATCTGTGCCTGTGTTTTGAAAATTGATTGTGTAGTAAAGATATTCGTCGTTATTTACCTGTGCAAGAGTTACGCTTCCTCCGTGAGTTTCTATTTTGTTATTCGGGTCATAAGGAAGCATAACTTTTTGTAGTAGTTGAATGCTGTTGTCTGCTGGTGTTACATCTGGAATAGAGGATGTAATGCTTCCCAAAAATTTTACAGTATCACCGGTAGTAAGTGTTGGTGGTGGTGGTATATTAAATAAGATAGTAATTAAGCCGGTATCAATTGGTTTTAAATCTGTAATATTCCATAATAGCGTATCCCCACTAATTGCAGTTGGTGTTACAGAAGAGAAATTGAAACCAATTCGGCTATCTTTTACAAGCTTGACTTGTGTATTAATGGCCGTGTCTGTACCATTATTGGCATAAAAAATTTTATAGCGTACAGTAGAACCTCCCCTTGCACCACTAAAAGGAATAAGGCAAATTGTCAAATCGCGTTTAGCTCCAGTTGGCTGCATAGCAAATAAAACTGTGTCGCTATAATTATAATAACTGTGATATATTGTGTGCGAAGCAGGAACAACATTATAATAAGGACGATATGGAGTAGCTGAAGTGATATAAGTGCCCGTATCGGTGTACAAAAAGAATCTTCCGTTGGAGATGTAAGTGGATATAGTGTCAATGTTTTGATGAACGGTTTGAATGCGAACATTGTTGAAGAAAGGTTCATTGTTGTCTTGTATTCCATTAAGATTGTTGTCTAAGAAAACGAAGCCGACAATAGAATTTTTTCGACTATAGTCGGGAGAGTATTTCCATAGGTCAGAATACGCATAATTATAGTCTACACCTCCAAACAACAACAAGTTACCTGCTGAGTCTACCCATGTGGTAGTTCTTGCAGCTCTTGGTGACGGCTTATTTAAAGGTGACGAAATTCCCTGGGTTCCATAATGACCGTATCCGCTTTCTTTTATGAAAATCCATTCGTTGGTTTTGGTCACATATTTCCATAAATCATTTGCATAGCCACTTCTTGTTCCTCCAAACAACCATAGGTTACCTGCCGTATCTGTCCAGGAGGAACATTCGGCTTTTGCACCGGGAGTGTTAGATGGATCAGGTATACCAATTGTGACGTAGCTTGCTAAGGCGTTATCTGTTTCGCTTCCCTTCATCCATGTCCAGTTATTAGTCCCAATGTCATACTTCCATAAATCGTTTTGATAGGCCGCTACTCCATCTCCACCAAATAGCCAAAGAATTCCGGCTTTATCAATCCATGATGTACTTCTAAATCTTGCAGCAGGTTTGTTTATTGATGACGATGTCCCTTGTGTACCATAGAACCCATGCCTATTAACAATACTATCACCTTTCATCCAAGTCCACTCATTTGTGTTTGTACTGTATCTCCACAAATCATTTAATGCCCCAAAGGGCGTATCATTCATACCACCAAATAACCAAAAATATCCCGACGCATCTGTCCAGCCAATGCTCCACTCTCTGGCTCCAGGATTGTTGGTAGCAGAGGAAACTCCCATGATGCCGTAAACACCTGGACTTCTTGGAACTGAATCGCCCTTGACCCAAGTCCATTCGCTATTACTTATACTATATTTCCACAAATCATTATTGTGGCCATAATTACCTGAATTACTTTCTCCGCCGAATATCCATAAATTATTTGCGGCATCAGTCCAACCTGTTGCACTAAATCTTCCATTTGGCTTATTGTTGGCCGACGAAATTCCTTTAGTGCCGCGAATACATAATGGTGTTGCAATACTGTCACCTGATACCCATGTCCATTCATTTGTAAGAGAATTGTATTTCCAAAGGTCGTTTAAATAGCCACTTGTACTTGCAGCCCGTCCATAACCACCAAAGAGCCAAAAATTGCCGTTATGATCAGTAAGGCTAACATACTCTTCTCTTGATCCTGGTTTGTTTGCCGATGATGGTACTCCCTTAGTGCCATATATGCCGTATTGCTTAGGTAATGAATCACCCTTTATAAATGTCCACTGGTTAGCTTGTGACAAAGCTTGACTAACAGTACAAGAAAAAAGTAGAATAAGAAAAGAAGCAAAGACTGGTTTCATGGTTAGTAATTTGTCGGTTGCAATAAACATTTAAATATAGAATTGAGAAGGGGTCGAAAATAAGCACAATTTGTCATATCACAAAATTATTCCCACAGATAAACTTCTTTTTGAAATTCAAGGACACTTGAAAAAGCGCAACTCTGCAAACTTGCGCCAATACAACATTTTCATTTTTCTAATTTTACACTAAAATTATATTAAAATTCCATCCGCCACCCCTACTCACAATTTATTTATCCACATTTAAACTTTTAAAACCAACCTGATTACACCATTGGGTGGATACTACCAACTTCCCGGACACAACTTGTCCCGATTTTTCTTCGGGAGTCCTATGTTTCATTATAGATTTAAGTCCGCTTCGCAGAGACTTAAACCAGCAGGTAAAACAGGCGTAAATGCTTTTTGCAACCTTGTATTTGATTATATGGAAATGAGCAGGAAATTATAATGATGAAATGTTTTTCTGCCTATTTCAGTATGATAGAAAATCAATTGAAATTATCCTGTTATTTTTGTGGACACATTCCCAATAAAACGAAAAACGAAATTAGCCATGCCATCATTCGACATTACAAGCAAAGTAGATCTTCAAACATTAGACAATGCAGTCAACATTGTGAAAAAGGAAATTCAGAACAGGTTTGATTTTAAAGACAGCCATGTAGTCATTGACCTCAATAAAAAAGACTACAAAATAAACGTGGAGGCTGACAGCGACATGAAAATTGACCAGATTACAGATGTCATGCTCAGCCGCAGCATGAAGCAGGGCATCGCTCCGGAAGCTTTCGATTTTAGCAAAGAAGCATTTCCCAGCGGCAAAGTGGTGAAAAAGGAAGTGATTGTAACCAACGGCCTTAAACAAGAAGATGCAAAAAAAATCGTAAAAGCAATTAAAGACAGCAACCTGAAAGTGCAGGCTCAAATCATGGACGACATGGTGAGGATAACCGGGAAAAAGATTGACGATCTGCAGGATGTAATTGCACTTTGCAAAACCTCCGATTTAGGTTTGGCACTTCAATATGTGAACATGAAATCGTGATACTTGCCGAGATTGCTTTGAAATGATAAGTCCTAACCGTTTGCAGAAACGGATGATTGTTCCTGCAAATTTCTTTCAATAGGATTGTATCAATACGTCAGTAGGAATGTTTAGCTTATCATGCAGTTGACGTATCATGTTTATTGATAGTTTTCTTTTTTTACTTAAAATTTCGCTTGCCCTGCTTTTTAAACCGACCACTTTTGCTAAATCTGCCTGGTTATATCCTAATTGTTCCATTCTAAACTTTATGGCTTCTATCGGGTCTGGAAATTCTATGGGGAAATTTTTTTCCTCGTATTTGTCAATTAAGATGCTTAATACCTCCAATTCATCTCCTTCTTCGGTATTTTTCTTTGCGTCAAAAATTGTTTCAAGCCTTTCAATAGCCTGGCTATAATCTTTTTGATTTTTTATTGGCTTTATTGTCATTTTCCTAAATTTTTGTTGCATCAATTTTATCGTATTCAGCATGTGTTCCTATAAATCTAATCCAAACAATTTGATAATCAAAGTTGATTTTTACTATCAGGCGGTAATGATTTCCATTGATATTGAAAACTACCCGATTATCACTCAAAAAACTTGCAGTTGGATACTCGCTTTTTATAACTTTTGTGTTTCTCCATTGAGCTTTGCTGGTTTCCTGAAACCACGCTTTTAGTTGCTGTTCACAATCCCCATGTCTTTCCCAAAATTCACGAATTGTCTTTTTTGCAATAACTCTCAATCATAAAATTTTATCAAAGTTATACAAAAGTTCCCCAAATGGGAAGTTCTTTTTTATATGCCCAAAAATGATTTATACTTCACAAGGTGTAAATTAGTGAATTGTTTTTGTCAAAGAATTGGAAGTTGAGTGATAATAGCGTTTGCATTTCTGGTTTGAAATTTTGGTTGA
>JAYTGA010000052.1:0-19267 GCA_043733905.1 Segetibacter sp. | reverse complement strand
TGCCTTGCCCTTCAGGGCATGGATTAAGAATGAGTGTGCGCTCATGTTGGCTTTAGCCAAAATAGCATACTTTGGCTAAAGCCGATAAGAAGTAAACCTTTTTTTTCATCGCCCTAAAGGGCAATGCTATTCAAAAGTGGTCATTTCAAAAATGAAAATCTTTCAATTCCAACCCTTGATTAGCATTTATAACTATAAAAGATTTTTTTGCCTGGCTAAAGATTTTTTATTCGGTTTTTCATACCTTGTTTATTATTAGATAAGTTTTGTAAAAAACATCTGCTGAACCAATCACTCTTAAAACTGTTTTATGAATAATCCATCTGCACCGCAACAAGCGGTTGATACTGCACTTTTAAAAGAGCAGAAATGCTTTAATGAAACCATTGAAGCATTGCAAAGCACGAAAGACAATCAGCCTGAGGCTGAGTATCTTGCAGGTCTTGGACTTGCATACTATCACAATGAGCAGTATGAGCAGGCAGCGACACATTTTGAGCAGGCCCTGCAACAAGAACCGGGTAATGTGGCCTGGCAGGAACTGCTGACCCAATCGAGGGGAAACTATCTTTCCGACATCCATGTGCCGAACCCTGAAGTTTATTTTTTTGAAAAGGACATCCTGCTGTCAAAGCCTGTGGTTCCTGCGGGTTCATTGCCCAAAAACCCGCCACCTGCGCCACGTCCGGGTCTTTTAAAAGAGTTAAGACTTGTATTGGGCGATGGTCTTGGTGCTGTTTTTACTGCGATTATGGAGGTGACGACAACTGTGTATGGGAAACTGGCAGGGTATAAAGACCGTGTGTGGACGAACTGGTACAGAAGACCTTTTTTCCTTGGCATCCTTACCCTGGCCTACATGAGGGAGAAAATGAACAAACACAACCTCAACTCCACCTATCCCAAACAAGGACTTACAGGTTTTCAGCCTGAAGGACAGACACCCCCTGATGGCGTAAAACATTTTCGCACAGCGGATGGTAGCTGGAACAACCTTGAGAACCCAAAAGAAGGTGCGGCTGGAACAAGGTTTTCACGCAACATACAGATAGCAGACATTCGCCCCGAAAGCGGTGAAAAACTGATGATGCCAAATCCACGGGAAATTAGCCGGCACCTGCTGACACGGGGTGCAGAAATGAAGGAAGTTCCTTTCCTGAACATGCTGGCCGCAAGCTGGATACAATTTCAAAACCACGACTGGGTGAACCACGGCGAAAGCCTGATAAATGAGCTGATAGAAATTCCCCTGGCTGATGATGATCCGGCACGTAAAAAATATGGACAAACACATATTTTCATTCCCCGCACTCAGCGCGATCCTACCCGGATGGGAAACAAGGAACCTGCGGCCATTTCTTTTATCAACGAGGTCACTCACTGGTGGGATGGTTCACAAATATATGGCAGCGACCAGGCAACAGTCAACCGTTTGCGGAGCGGCAAAGACGGCAAAATGAAAATGAATGATGATGGTACATTGCCACTGGGTAAAAAGGGAGTGGAAGACAGCGGATTTGTGCGTAACTGGTGGGTAGGATTGAGCATGTTGCACACTTTGTTTACCCGTGAACACAATGCCATTTGCGATCACCTGAAAGCGCATCACCCGGATTGGGATGATAACCGACTGTTTAACGTAGCACGATTGATTAATGCCGCCATTACTGCAAAAATTCACTCTGTGGAGTGGACACCTGCGATTCTTGCCAATCAGGGCCTTGATACGGCATTGAATGCAAACTGGTTTGGCATCCTGACCAATCTTTTTCAAAAAGGGACACACCGCAAAACACTGAGCGAAATAAATGTACGCAACCCTGAACTGGGGGGCGTTGTGGGCAACCCAATTAATAAGCATGGCAGCCATTATGCGCTTACACAGGAGTTTGTAGAAGTGTACAGACTGCATTCGCTTCTGCCTGAAAAGCTGCACCTGCGCCGCCTGAACAGCGATGAGATAACACAGGTTCCGTTTGTGCAAACCCGACAGGCTGCTTCGCACAAACTGTCTGAACAGTTTCCATTTGCAGAACTGTTTTATTCTTTTGGCAATCAACACCCGGGGCAACTGGTGCTTAATAATTACCCTAAGTTCATGCAGGAACTCAGCATTCCATTTAACCCGCTTTATGACCTGGGAGCCGCCGATATATTAAGAGCAAGGGAGCGTGGGGTGCCACGATATAATGAATTCAGAAGACAACTGGGGTTGAACCCAATTGCCACATTTGATGACATAACCGATGATAAAGAACAAGTGGCTTCTTTAAAAAAACTCTATAACAATGATGTGGAAATGCTTGACCTGCTTGTAGGTACGCTGGCCGAAGGTCACCGCCCCAACGGATATGGTTTTGGTGAAACCATGTTCCAGATATTTATATTGAACGCCACACGCCGCCTGCAGGCCGACAGGTTTTACACAGATTGCTACACCGAAGAATATTATTCCAAAGAAGGACTGGAATGGATAGATAATGCCGACCTAAAGACTGTCATTCTTCGCCACTATCCCGAACTGGCAAAGACAGGACTTGCCAACATTAAAAACGCATTTGAACCCTGGGACACTGATGAAACCCTTGACCCGGCCAGGCATCCGCTTCGTAAATGGGACAAAACGTTGAAGCCGAATCCTTGGGTGGGGGACAAGTTTAGGGGTTAGGTGTAAAGTGTAAAGTGTAAAGTGTAAGGTGTAAGGTGTTAATTGTTAATTGTTAAGTAAAACTATAAGCTATGAGCCATAAGCTATGAGTTATGTTTTATTTGTAGTAAAACACGGACAACGAGAAACCAGAAACGAGAAACAGCTTCTCATTTCCTTAGATGAATCAAATACTTTTCGTGGAAAAATTCTTCCTGGAAAATCTGGTCAATGGGGAGCATTGCGGGTTTCATTTTTATGTTTGTTTCTGAAATTTCCTTTGCAAGATCGCCGCCTTTCAGGCAAATGAGGCCGTTGGCAAAACTGTGTTCGTAGCCACCTTTTATGAGAGGATGCGCCCAGAACCACAAATCTTTTAACGGAGCCACGGCACGGCTGACAGCAAAGTCAAATTTGCGGTTTTTAATTTCTTCGGCACGGGTTTGTTGTGTGGTCACATTCCTAAGCCCAATGGCTTGTGCCACCTCCTGCACCACTTTCAGTTTTTTGCCAATGCTGTCCACCAGGTGAAACTCTGTTTCAGGAAAAAAAATAGCCAGCGGAATGCCCGGGAAGCCACCACCTGTGCCAATGTCTATGACTTTTGTCCCCGGCTGAAACTCAATGGTAGCAGCTA
Source organism: Segetibacter sp. (assembly GCA_043733905.1). Classification (GTDB taxonomy): domain Bacteria; phylum Bacteroidota; class Bacteroidia; order Chitinophagales; family Chitinophagaceae; genus Segetibacter. The sequence goes on along the minus strand of JAYTGA010000052.1, from coordinate 15,983 downwards.
TTGCCAGCGAATGAAGAACATGCTTCAGATAAAGACTATCAATATCTTTCCGGGAGATAACATTGATCTGGTTATTCCAGTTCTTATACAAATCTTCCAGTGCTGAAAACTGTTGTAATTGTGTTTCTGAGAAGTCTCCAAAGTATTGAAGAATGAGGGAAATGTTTTGCATAGTTTCTTGCAGAAAATTTATGCAAATAAACAACGGATATACAGGTTTATACAAGATTTACCATTGTTTTTATAAAATGTCCTTTATACACGTTTACCAAATGGCATAGTTTTGCGACATATCGTTATGCACCCAAACAGAAAATTTAAACTGGTACTGGTGTTAGGCATGTTGTCTGCTATTGGCCCTTTTTCCATTGACATGTACCTGCCTTCGTTTCCGGCAATTGCACAGGCACTGAATACCACAGTGGCAAGAATTTCATTGTCACTGAGCAGTTTTTTTATTGGCATTGCATTCGGTCAAATTTTTTATGGGCCGCTGCTTGACAGGTTTGGGCGCAAGAAACCTTTATACGTTGGCCTGAGTGTTTATTTCATTGCTTCGCTTGGTTGTGCAGTGGCGGCCAATTCAGATCAATTAATCTGGCTCCGGTTGCTGCAAGCCATCGGAAGCTGCTCCGGCCTGGTAGCGTCAAGGGCTATGGTAAGAGACTTATTTCCGGTTGAGGAAAATGCTAAAATATTTTCGTTGCTTATGCTGGTCGTAGGCGTGTCCCCTATTATAGCACCTACCCTGGGTGGATACCTTACTTCGGCATTCGGGTGGCATTCTATTTTTATTTTTCTGACAATTATGTCCGTTGCGATTCTTGCAGGAGTACATTATTTTTTACCGGAAAGCCGCCAGCCCGACCCGGAGTTTTCCCTAAGACCAGTACCAATTTTGCAGGGGTATATTTCTGTTGCCCGAGAGCCGCAATTTTACATTTATTGTTTCACAGGTTCCATAGCTGCAGCAGGCTTATATGCCTATATTGCAGGTTCTCCTACCGTATTTATGGAACTGTTCAAAGTGTCTGAAAAGCAGTATGGATGGATATTTTCCATTGTCGCAGCAGGGCTGATCACAAGTAGCCAGATTAATTCTTTGTTACTCAAAAAATACCAGAGCAGGCAAATCATTGTAGTTGCATTGTTCGTTCAATCGCTTGCAGGTGCGGCACTTTTTGCAGGAAGTTTTTTTGATTTGCTGAATGTATTTTCTACAATTTTTTTGTGCTTTATCTTTCTTAGCTGCCAGGGGTTCATATTTCCCAATACAACAGCTTTGTCACTTGCACCTTTTAGCAAAACAGCGGGCAGTGCATCGGCTTTGTTGGGCAGCATTCAAATGGCTATTGGGGCGTTTACATCTGCATTGGTCAGCTTTCTGAACAATGGAACCGCACTACCAATGACAGGAGTTATGGCATCATGCGCAGTCGTTAGCTTTATCATTGTTTCAAACCGAAATCGTATTGTTAGCAAAAAAGCCAGCCTGGAACAAGCAAAAGAAGCCTCTGCAGAAATGATGATGACATCCTGAGAAAACATGAGCCGGACATATTTTGATTGCAGGAAAAAACAACGATCATCTTAAAAGGAAAGGGAGCATTGATTAAATGCCCCCTCTATACTGAGTCGTTTTACAAATCATCATCCTCGTCTTCATCATCCTCATCTAGATCCATATCTGACAAGTCATCATCATCCGGATCAACTTCTTCAATTTCAGCAGAATCGGCTGGTTCTATTTCCGCTTCAGGAACATCAGTTTCCAGGTCATCATCATCCATATCATCATCGTTATCTTCGTCATCGTCATCGTCATCATCATCGTCTTCCACTGAAAAAGCAGAGGTCATCAGATTAGAACGTTTTAAAAATTCTTCTTTCATAGCCGAGGTTTCAAATTCGGTCAGATTTTTGGTTAGAGGCATCATCATGTAAGTAAAATTTTAGGTGAATGTTGGAAGTTTTAATTAAAAATTGAGTTATAAAATTGTTGAGTTATGAGTGGCTTTAAATGTATTTTTTGATCTCATAAAATTAAGCTTTATTGAAACAAGTTGCCAGCCGTGGTCATTTTTTTTGCACAATAAAATTAGTGAACAAAAACATTTGCTGCAAGTTTTTTAAATTAAATAATTAAGACAAAAGAGAATGAAATTTTTTTAGTAGTATGACTGTCATATTTTCTCTGGTAAAATAAAAAATCAACAACAATATGTTGGCTTTGCAAATGGTGACTAAACTTTATTTTCTAATTAAAGTCAATTGCTCAGGACGACCGCCTCTGTTCATTTCAAACACAAGGCTGTCCTGGGTTTGCTTCGCTATTTTCACCATCATTTCATTTTCATGATCAGGCGTAGTAAACAGCATGTCGTTTTCTACTTTGTAGGTTCCTTTTTCATTATTTCCTGAGTAGTCAAATGTGTAATGGCCGGTTGTGTCGAAGGAAAAAAAGGTATTCTTCACATCCAAATCAGAAGGCTTGCCATCTACCAGCCACTGGGTTCCCCCCCACTTGCCAATCAGCAACTTTCCATTGTCCGCATTTCCGCAGGCAACTATAAAAAAGAGGAAAGAAGTGCCAGCAGCCATCATTTTAAAGTATTTCATTTCAGCAGTTTTATATTGTTGAAGGTACACATTTTGTCAAGAGGTATTTATTTTTTGCGAAGCTTACAGCTTTCGTATTTCATACTTAAAGTTTGTAAAACAAGCTGTTGATAAACGAGTAATAAAAACGGTTGATAGGCACTACAGGTGCTTCATCATAAAGACTTGTAAACGCAACACTCATGCCCACATGTTTACCTGCGGAAATGTTCCACTGCACAGACGGTGCAATGCGTGGATGAAAGCTGCTGAAGCGGGACTGCACAAAGCAGGAAACAGAAAGATCGCTGCTGGCATTGGCCCGCCAGTCGAGCCGAATGTATGAGTTCAGCTTCATGAGCCTGTTGATGACAGATGTTGCTCCCGGCGGAATTTTAAATGAATCCACTCCTGCATAATTCCACTGCTCATTTTCATACATCATGCCCAGACCTGTGTTCAGTTCTAACTTGTCAGCCTTCCAAAAATTGTAGCGGTAATTAGCCCCTGCCAGGGAGCGGTGCATGAGCCCACGGGTGTCGTCAATCTGGTATTGGACATACGCCTCTGGTTCTAACTTATTTTTATAATTGTGCCTGAACCGAAGATGAACATAGCCGGCATTTAAAAAATCGTCGGAACCACTGTAGGTGAACCTGTAGCTGCCTGAAAAGATATACAACTCATGATTTTTCTGCAACAATATCTCCGCAGAGTTGCTGGCATCGTACAGTGTTTTCTTTTGCTTGTCTATCTCCAGGCCACAGTTGAAAGCAATGTTTGCTTTTGTCTTTTGACTGTAACTGGCCGTGTCTGATTTGTCTATGTTCAGTATTTGCGAATGGCTGGTAAAACCCCATGCCATTGCAGCAAAAAACACTAAGAAGGCCCGGAAAAATGAGTTGCGTAAAAACACTTTTTATTTTGATGCAATGTAGTCATAATGCAGGTTTCACTAAACATTACGGGTAAAAAATTCAGGGTTTATTTGGCCACTGCATACACAACAGCTTCGTAAGGTTTCAAATGTCCGGGCTGTGAAACTTTGGTATAATTGTTCAACAACAATTTTGCATGGCGCATATCAATCCCTGTTTTATACAAAGCAGTTTCTTTAGAAAAATTGAGGGCGACCAAAAACTTTTTGCCGTTTTGTTCTCTTATAAAGGCATACACTTTTTCATTTTCTTTGTCTGTCGGTTCATATTTTCCATACACCAATTCTTTATTTTCATTTCGCAGTTTGGTTGCTTTTCTAAAATAATTTAAACAAGATTTGACATCATGTTCCTGCACTTCTGCATTAATAGTTTTATAGTTTGGATTGACAGATAACCATGGCGTTCCTGTAGTGAAGCCTGCATTGGCGCTGCCATTCCATTGAAATGGTGTGCGGCCATTGTCTCTTGAGCTGAATTTTGCAACTTCAATAAATTTATTAAGATCGCCGCCAATACTTTGCTGGTACTTATATTCATTAATGGTGGCAATGTCTCTGTAATCCTCAATTCTACTGAATTTAATATTATTCATTCGCAACTCGTCACCATTGTAATAATAGGGAGTTCCCCGCATGGTGAGGATGAATGTGGTAAGCATTTTAGAAGACAATTCCCGAAACTCCCGGCTGTCATTTCCATACCTGTTCACCATTCTTGCATTGTCATGATTGGCGAGAAAAACGGACAACCAGCCTTTGATTGCAAATGCGCTATCCCATTTACTAAAAGCCCGTTTCAGTTTCAGCAAACTATATCCTTCTGGCTTTGGAATGTCTATGGCCTCAAAAGCGTAAGCCATATTCAGTTCTTTGCGGTCTGCATCTACCAGGTCGTGGGCATCTGCAAAGTTTCTTCCTGCACCCTCGGCCACACTCATGATGTCGTATTTGCTGTAAACCTCACGGTACATTTCTTTCAGATAATCGTGGATCGGATGCACCAGAGCATGATAGTTTATAAAATCCTTTTCATACCCTTCGGGAAATGTGGGGAAGGTCGTGTCTTTGGCAACAAACTGAAAGGCATCCATTCTAAATCCGTCAATGCCCTTTGCTATCCAAAACTTCATGATGTCGTATATTTCGTGACGAAGCTTAGGATTTTCCCAGTTTAAATCAGGTTGTTTTTGGGAAAAATAATGAAGGTAATAAGCATTGGTAAGTGAGTCATATTTCCAGGCATTGTGGTTCACATCAAACTGGCTAAATCTGTATGGCGGTTGGCCACGCTCTGCATTCCACCAGTGATAATAATTGCGGTAAGGACTTGTGCGGGAACTGCGGCTTTGTTTAAACCATTCATGCTCGTCGCTGCTGTGGTTGACCACCAGGTCCATCACCAGTTTTATGCCCCTTTTGTGCATTCCTTTTAGCAAAGTATTGAAATCTTCCATGCTGCCAAATTCTTTCATAATGGCGCGGTAGTCGCTGATGTCATAGCCATTGTCGTCGTTGGGCGAAGCAAATATGGGATTGAGCCAAACCACATTGATGCCAAGGCTTTTGATGTAGTCAAGCCTTGAAATTATTCCTTTCAAATCCCCTACCCCATCACCATCGCTGTCCTGAAAACTGCGTGGATAAATTTGATAAACAATTGCTTCCTTCCACCACTTTGGGTCTGTGCTTTCACTTGCAGAAATTTTTTTCTGACTAAAACTTTTTGTCATCAGCAAACAAAAAAATAAAGGGAGAATCAGGATCGAAAAACTCTGTTTCATATGCAATGAAATTTAAGCTGTAGATGATTTTTCCACACGATTTCAAATTTAAGGAAAAAACGCATTTTGGCAGTGGCGATCAGAAAGGCTGAACAAAAAGAAGTTGTCAGATTTATTCTTGTAGTCACTATTTGCATAGCTTTGAAAAATGTCGAATGAACACAAAAAAAAGAAAATTATTTTACTGGCTGATGATGACCAGGATGATTGCTTCATTTTCCAGGAAGCATTGAGCGAGGTTAATATTGAAACAGAACTGACCATAACCAAAGATGGTGAGCAATTGATGGAAACCCTTGACCAGACAGTGCCGCCGATACCAGACGTTATTTTCCTTGACTTAAATATGCCAAGGAAAAACGGGATGGAATGTTTGTCAGAAATCAGGTCTTCACATAAACTAAAAGAAATTCCGGTTGTCATATTTTCCACCAGTCACAACCAGCAAACTGTCAATGAAATGTATGAGCTTGGTGCCAACTATTACATCTGCAAACCAAATGACTTTTTAAAACTGAAAAATGTTCTGCAAACTGTTCTATCTCTTCCCAACCAGTTAATGATAAGTCAGCCCGGAAGAGAACAATTTTTTCTTACAAATGTCTAAAATATATTTTGTGAGAGGTTCATTTCGTAATATCCAACTACTTTATTTTTTTACAATTATTTTTTTGTCTGCCTTATCTTTTTATTCTTACCTGCAAATAAAAAGCTTAATTGATCAGACACAGGTTGTCAATCATACCGACTTGGTAAAGTTTGAACTGGAAAGGCAAATTTCTCTTTTGAAAGATGCAGAAACAGGGCAAAGAGGATATTTGCTGACAAATGATTCCGATTTTTTGGCTCCCTATTTTTTGGCATTGCAGGCTTCTCCCATAGGTTTAAAGAAATTAACGAGTCTTTCATTAAAAAACCCTTCACAATTAAAAAACATAAAAACCCTTGACTTAATTGTACACAGCCGTTTGAACTATTTAAAGATGCTTATAGAAAAAAGCCAGACTAACCGTGTGACAAAAGAAGATCTCCTGGAGGGTAAAAGAATAATGGACGGTGCAAGAGAGCATGTGGAAAAAATGATGGTGCAGGAAGACAATTTTTTATCCCAACGAAAACTTGAGTTGCAAAAACAAACGAAACTAACTCCTTTTGTAAACGTTGTGCTGGTTGTCTGTTCCCTCATCATTCTTATTGTTTCCTATTTCAAAAATTTAAACGAATTAAAAGTCTCAAAAAAACTACAACAAAACCTGCTGGTAAGCGAATCGCAGTTAAAAGAAACACTGGAAGAACTGGAGATAAACAAGGCTCAGCAAATAAGATATGAAGCAGCCAAAAGGTTTGAACTGATTGCCAACAACATGCCCCAGTTTATCTGGACATCGGACATTTACAGCAACCTGAATTATTACAGCCAATCCATTTACGATGCTACGGGCTTTACTCCCCAAACACTTCAACAAGATGAGGGATGGCTGCAAATTGTTCACCACGAAGACAGGAAAGAAAACATTGCCAAATGGATGCACTCAATTGCCACCGGCGAACCGTTTTTATTTGAACACAGATTTTTAATGAAAGATGGAAACTATCGCTGGCAACTGAGCCGTGCGGTGCCACAAAAAGATGCAGATGGCATCATACAAATGTGGGTAGGAACCAGCACCGACATTCAGGAGCAAAAAATGTTTGCTCACGAATTGGACAGACAGGTGCAGCAGCGCACCCAGGAACTGAAAATGGCCAACGAATACCTCGAAAACACAAATGCAGAACTGGCCCAGTTTGCCTACATTGCCAGCCACGATTTGCAGGAGCCTCTCAGGAAAATACAAACCTTTATTTCAAGGCTTGTGGACACAGAACTGACACTGTCCGAAAAAGGAAAAGATTATTTTTTAAGAATCAGGAATTCGTCTAAAAAAATGCAGCAACTTATTTTGGACATACTTACCTATTCACGAACCAGCAATAAAGACAGCATCGTTGAAACAACCGATCTTAACCAGGTTTTCAAGGATGCTAAAGAACAACTTGCAGAATTAATCGGGCAAAAAAAGGCCATTGTTTCAGCTTCGCAATTACCTGTTGTAAAAGTGATTACTTACCAGTTTGAACAATTGTTTACCAACCTGCTGAGCAATTCCTTGAAATTTTCAAAAAAAGATGTTTTGCCAGTCATAAAAATTCGTGCAGGTATGGTGAGCGGCAGTTTATTGGATATGAAAGATGTCAACAAAACTATCAGCTATCATTTTATTGAATTTGCAGACAATGGAATAGGTTTTGAACCTGAATTTAATGAACGGATTTTCGGTGTGTTCCAACGTCTCCATTCCAAAGAAGGATATGATGGAACTGGTATTGGGCTTGCCATTGTTAAAAAAATTATAGACAATCATGAAGGTTTTATTACTGCTTCGGGTCGGTTGAATGAGGGCGCAGTCTTTACCATTTATTTACCTGCCTGATATTTTATGACTCCCCCCTCCGCCTGCATTTGTGGAAATGGATGAACGATTGCATCTTACTAAAAAAAGACTCAACATAGCGTGGCTAGAGATGATAACTCACACATAGATGACAAAGAACTGTTGCAAAAATTTTATGAACAAGGTAGTAATGCCTGGTTGGGTTTGCTGCTTGAGCGATACACAATGCTGCTGCTGGGTGTGTGCATGAAATATCTAAAAGATGAAAATGAAGCCAAAGATGCGGTGCAACAAATTTTCTTAAAAGTCATTACAGAATTGCAGAAATATAAGGTTGAATATTTCAAAAGCTGGCTTTACATGATTGCCAAAAACCAATGCCTGATGACCCTGCGAAACAAACATGGCAAGCCATATGAGGAACTAAAAAGCAACATACTTTACAATGAACAAAGCACCTCAACAAACGAAATTTTAGAAAAGGAAAATACGCTGACTCTGATAGAACAAGGCCTGCAGGAACTGAGCAGCGAACAACAACAATGTGTAACTTTATTTTACCTGCAAAAAAAATCTTACCATGACATAACCTCCACCACCGGGTTCAGTATGCTGCAGGTGAAAAGCTATATACAAAACGGAAAACGCAACCTGAAATTGATTGTAGAAAAGAAATTAAAACAAACGAATGGCTGATTGGAAAGACATATTGGACGACAATGAAAGATCGCTTAGCGATGATGAGTTGCTGCAATACATTCATGATAAAACAGTGCAAACTGACAAGCAGCAAATAGAAGATATTGCCACTGATAACTTTGAATCAGATGCACTCGAAGGCATGAAAATGATGCAAAATCCTGAACATGCAAAGCAACAGGTTGCCATCCTGAAAAAGCAATTGCACAAACATTTGCGAAGCAGAACAAAAAGAACAAACAAATCGCCAAAAGCGGATGCACATTTTATCATTTATGCCATTGTCATTCTGCTTCTTACCTGTGTATTAGTTTATACCGTGGTGAAAATGTTGAAGCGGTAAAAAAGCTATGAACTATAAACTATTAGTTATGAAGGATGTAGTGTTAAGTGCCAAGAGTTAGGTATTAGGTAGCAAACCAAGGACAACGATATACCAACAAATCAATTAACCAATTAACCGATTAACGAATTCACCGACCTTTGCCTTCCATGAACACAGACACCGACTTAGACCTTCAGGACAACAGCGAAGAACTCTACGAGCAACGCACTATTAAAACAGACAAGGGGCAAGAGCCATACCGCATTGATAAGTTTTTGATGAACCGGATTGAAGGTGCTACTCGCAACAAAATTCAACAGGCACTGGAGGCGGGATTGATAACAGTAAATGGTAAGCCGGTCAAGCCAAACTTTAAAGTGAAAGCCTTCCAGGAAATCATTGTTTACACCACAGATGAACCTGACCACTCCGACATAGTGCCCGAGCCCATGGACATCCGGATGGTGTATGAAGACGATGCCATCATGCTCATCAACAAACCTCCAGGCATGGTCGTGCATCCCGGCAGCGGCAACTACAGCGGCACTTTGCTCAATGGCATTGCATATTATTTGCGCCAGCAAAACCCCAATCTTGACGAACACTCATTGCCCCGCTATGGCCTTGTACATCGTATAGACAAAAACACCAGCGGACTGCTCATTATGGCAAAGACCGCACAGGCTGCAGGGCATTTGTCCAAACAATTTTTTCACCACACCATACAGCGAAAATACAGGGCACTTGTCTGGGGCGATTTTGAACAGGATGAAGGAACCGTCATAGCACATGTGGGCCGCAACCAGAGCTTCAGAAAATTATTTGAAGCCTACCCCGATGGGGAGCATGGCAAGGAAGCTATTACTCACTATAAAGTCCTCGAACGATTTAATTATGTCACCCTCATAGAATGTACATTGGAGACTGGCCGCACACACCAGATTCGTGTTCACATGAAGCACATAGGCCACACACTTTTTGCCGACACTACCTATGGCGGCGATCAAATTTTGAAAGGCACTGTCTTCAATAAATACAAACAGTTTGTTGACAATTGTCTCGCAATATGCCCACGCCAGGCTCTTCATGCTTTCACTCTCGGCTTTGTGCATCCGGTCTCAAACGAGAACATGTTTTTTCAAATGCCACTGCCGCCAGACATGGAAGAAGTAATTGAGAAATGGCGGCAGTATTCAAAGAATAAATAAAACTTTTCCAAGGGAAAACCAGGAAAGCCTAATATACTGATGTAGGCTTTTTTTTGGGACGAACATATGTTCTTTATTCAGCTCCGGTTGTGTCACTCCCTTGTACGGCACATCTTTATTCAGCTTTTTCCATGTTTTACTTCCTGCAACTTTTGTAACATTAAGGACATATCTGCGCAAGGCATAAAATCCTGACTTGTTTAAGTTAAATAATTATTCTTCTCCTGTATTCTTCATTTTCATCAAAAGTGTGTAGGCTCCTTTTAATACAAAAGTTTTTGCCACCAGTTTTTCATCAACAGTAATTTCAGTAAAACGTTTTTCTGTATTGCCTGCCTGCACTTCTACCATTTCAAATTCATTCTTTCCTTTTGCAATAAAAGCATATTGCTTGTTTTCAAAACGTACAATAGCATCGTCTGGCAAAACCTTTGCATTGTTGCTTTTTACTTCAATATCAGCATTCATAAACATACCCGGCAACAATGTTTTATCATACTGTTCAAAATGGCAATGTACTTCTGCACTGTTTTCATTGGAAAGGTTTTTGCTGATTAAAATTATTTCGCAGGGAAATTTTTTATCGGGCTGGCTGTTGGTATATGCTATCAATTTTTGACCAATCGCAAGCTTGTCAATATCTTTTCAAAAATGGTTAATGCCAGATGGATGTCTGTTGGGTTTACCAATTCAAACAATACATCCGATGGGTTTACGTACTTGCCAATATTTACATTTACAGCCGATACAAAACCATTGATGGGTGAATAAATATTGATGCTTCTTGAAATGTTATTGACACCAATTTTATTTGGGTTTACACCAATCAATTTGATGTGCATACCAGGCAAGAGTTTGCTCGATTTTAAATACCCACCCAATGGCACACTGATAGAAACCATGTTTTGTGGCGGCACATCTATTTTGCCATTTACTTTCAATACCGATGAAATGGATTGCTGTTCTAATTTACCTTTTTGTATGCCTGCATTTTTTAATTGTGCATCGGTAAGGGTTACCATATTTTCATTGGTTTGTACTGCCGCTTTTGGTTCTTCTTTTTTACTTCTGCAGGAGGCAAGCATCAATGCAATTACTGATAAAATAATTATTTGTTTCATCGTATAGAAATTAGTTTTTGATAAAAGAATTGATTTCAACTGCACTTTCATTCCTGTTTTGCCTGTTCTTCAAAAATGAAATGCTGCAATATGCGGTGAGCTTTTAAATTCTGCAAATGAAGTTTCTATTCAAAGTAGAGAAATAATATCAGTTAGTGCTGCCGTTCACTCTTACATCGCTGCCATCAACTCCCTCATTTCATCCGCATACTTCTTTGCTGCAATGCCGGCTGCTGCTGCAAAGTCTTCGCCATTGGAAGCATAGATAACTGCACGGCTCACATTAATGAGCAGGCCGCCTTCTCTTGTAAGGGCTGCTTTGGAAACGTCTTGAAGGCTGCCGCCTTGCGCACCTACCCCGGGTACAAGAAAGAAGTGTTGGGGAAATAGTTTCCTGATCGTGTTCAATTGTTCAGCTTTTGTTGCCCCTATCACAAACATCAGGTTGTCAGTTGTGCCCCAGGAAGCTGTTTTAGTCATCACTTCCTGGTAGAGAAACTGGCCGTTTTGCAATTGCAGTTGTTCAAAGTCTTCACTTCCTTTGTTGGAGGTGAGACTGAGTACGATTGTCCATTTATCCTTGTATTCAAGAAATGGACGGAGGCTGTCTTCACCCATGTAAGGTGCTACGGTGATGGCATCAAAATCATAAACCTCGAAAAATGCTTTTGCATATTGGGCAGATGTGTTACCAATGTCGCCCCGCTTGGCATCGGCTATTGTGAAGTGGGTTTTGGGAATGTACCTGACTGTTTTTTGCAAAGACTCCCACCCTTTCAGACCCATTGCTTCATAAAAAGCGATGTTGATTTTGTAGCTGATGCAAAACTCTTTTGTCGTATCAATAATGGCTTTGTTAAACGCAAACACCGGGTCATCAGAATCCAAAAGGTACCGGGGAATTTTTTCAATGTCTGTATCAAGACCTATGCAGAGGTAGTTTTGCTTTTGTCTGATTTGGGAAATGAGTTGCTGACGATTCATGGGCCTAAGATAGAATGCAAAAGAAAAAAAGGAAACATCAAGGGAAAACAAAAAAAGCAACTTTCGTTGCTTATTGAGTACCCGGGAACGGAATCGAACCGTCACTCCCGTTGCGGGGAACAGGATTTTAAGTCCTGCGTGTCTACCAATTCCACCACCCGGGTTTGTACCAAAAAAAACTCCATCTTTTTGGATGGAGTTTTTTAGAGCGGAAGACCGGGCTCGAACCGGCCACCCCGACCTTGGCAAGGTCGTGCTCTACCAAATGAGCTACTTCCGCATGAATACTAAGAACTTTATTCCCAAATCCATTTTACTAATTTTGTTTTTTTATTTGGGAGTGCAAAAATATACATCCTGCCATTACCACCAAATTTCTTTTCAGATTTTTTATTTGTACTTGGGAGTATATAAGGTATTATCTGGTACTTCTACATCGGGTTTGCCTTTGTAGCTTGTTGTGTAAAGCTTGTAGCACCCTCCCAATATGAAAGCAAGAATACAAAAAACATTTACATAAAACAGGAATCTGGAAGACATTACCCAATTAAAGCCAAGATCTTTTTTTTTATGTTCCTGTATTTGTTCGTTATGCTCGTTTATCATACGTTTTTCTATTGCTGTGCAAAAATAAGGCACAACAACTAAACGAACTTATTTTACTAAATATTTCCACAATTTTTTTTGTTTTGAAATACTAAAAGAATCCTTAAAACAGTTTTAATAGATGGCTTCACTAAAATCCAACATTCTATGTTTTACATGATTTTTTCAACCAGTTGTCTATTGGCATGGTGGCTTGCGAAAGATGCAATAAAAGGTAAAGCACTCTGCCTGGACGATGAAAATCCTGAATTAATTGACTGAGTTGAATAACTTTAAGCAAAGAGCTTTTTTTGAAGAAAACACTTTGAAACCCCAGCCCGGCAATATTATTTCGCTGCCGCTAAATGGTTCACCGCTAAACACATCTACAAGTGCGTAGCTTATGTTAACATTCAACAACTTAAAACTACTTGCACCTGCCGAAAGGTTCAACACCACCAGCACTTCATCTTCGTCTTTTTTCCTGAAAAAAGCAAAGATGCTATTGGGTTCAGAAACAGGTAAAATGCGGGTTTCCACCTTTTCATCACAGCTTTTTAATGCAGCATTTGTTGCACGCAATTGCAACAGGGTTTTATAAAAATCATTCAACTGGTTGTAGCCGGTCCAGCTTATTTCATCTTTCTCAAAAAACTGCAAACGCTTGGTATTGGGCAGTTCCTGACCGCTATAAATGAGTGGAAATGAATTTTTCCATGTAGCACACAGCACCGCAAAAGCCTTGGCACCATTACCAAGTCTCTCCCACTCGCTGCCGCTATGGCTGTTTCCGTCGTGGTTGCTGGTAAACAGCAGCCGTAGTGCATTAGGCGGAAAGTCTGTTTCATATTTGTTCAACACGTCCACAAATTCCAGAACCGACATCTTATTCTGGTAGAGCCGCTCCATACTGTGAAGCAGTTCCCAGCCATAGGTGGCATCAAAAACACTGTGGTAAACAGCCTCCTCCGTTTCTGCCAGCCAAAACAATTTTTTTGATGCATCCAATTCTGTTCTTGCATACATCCAAAAGTCGAGTGGCACCAGGTGTGCCATGTCGCAGCGAAAGCCATCAATGTCGCATTCATCCACCCAAAACCGCATGGCCGCCACCATTGTTTCCCACAACATTTTATTTGCAAAATCAAGGTCAATCACATCCTCCCATCCATGTGCATCATAAAATTGTCCTTCTTCATTTTTCTTGTAAAAATCAGGATGTTGTGTTGTCCATTCGTGGTCGCATCCCGTGTGGTTGGCCACCCAGTCTATCAGCATTTTAAATCCTTGAGCATGGGCATTTCTTACCAATTCTTTGAAGTCGTCAAGATTCCCAAACTCCGGGTTCACAGACACATACCTGCTACAGGCGTAATAGCTGCCCAGGCTGCCTTTCCGGTTCTGTTTGCTAATTGGTGTCACAGGCATGAACCACAAAATGCCGATGCCCATATCCCTTAATCGAGGCAGGTGTTTGCCAAACGCAGCAAAGGTTCCCTCCGCTGTATATTGCCTGGTATTCACTTCATAAATGCCGCTACGCAAAGCCCAGTCTAAAGTTCCAAAATGTTGGTTCATGTAGTCAATATGTTTGGTCGTTTTCCCATTCGTATTTTTTTGTCCGGGCTTTAACGGATTTGTGCATCATTGTTGCGTCGCACTCTTGTACATTTATAAATTTTACTCAGCTTTTTCCACATTTATTTCATGAATTTTCTGGTTGTAAGCAACCCAAATTTACATTTCTAATCAAAGATGTGATAAAGGTGCTCAATGGTTCAACTACTAATATTTTTATCATCCCTACAATAACATAACGTCAGCATTTGGTCTTGTCCTAAAATCCCTCCCTGTTGTACCTTCGCAGAGATTATAAAGCTATGAAGAAGTTTATTGTCCCGGGTTTTTACAGAAGTGAGTTGATAACAGCTATTAAAAATAAGCGGCAGCTTGCTGACAAGCTAAAAAAAGATTTCACGCCTACATTATTAGATTTTGGTGCTGTCCAGGTTTTTCTTGCACGCCATTTCGGTTTCTGCTACGGTGTGGAAAATGCCATTGAAATTGCCTTTCGCACGGTGGACGAGAACCCAGGCAAACGCATTTTTCTGCTCAGCGAAATGATTCACAACCCGCAGGTGAATGCAGACCTTACCAGTCGTGGTGTCCTATTTTTGCAGGACACAAAAGGAAATACCTTAGTAAATTTCAATGAACTAACAGCCGATGACATCGTCATTATTCCCGCATTTGGCACAACCCTTTCGATTGAAAAAAAACTCAATGAAATTGGCATAATAACAAAAAAATACAACACCACCTGCCCCTTTGTAGAAAAGGTCTGGAACCGTAGCGAACAGGTGGCGCAAAAGGGCTATAGCATTGTCATTCACGGCAAGCCAACACACGAAGAAACCCGTGCTACTTTCAGCCACAGCGCAGCCGGTGCGCCCACTGTGGTTGTCAACGACATGAGGGAAACCGTTGAGCTATCAAAATACATTACCGGCGAAAAGTCAACCGATCTTTTTTATACAGAATTTAAAGACCGCTACTCTGAAGGTTTTGATGCTGCCAAAGACCTTCAGCGCATTGGTGTGGTCAACCAGACCACCATGCTTGCCAGCGACACACAGGCCATCAGCGATTTTCTAAAACACACGATGGCAAAGCATTACAACCTTAATGAAGCTAATATTGAAGAACGGTTTGCCGACACCAGAGACACACTTTGCTATGCCACTAATGACAACCAATCCGCCGTTTACGGTCTTCTTGAAACCGAAGCCGACCTGTCAATAGTTGTAGGTGGATATAACAGCAGCAACACCAGTCATCTCGTGGAACTATGCGAAGAAAAACTGCCGACTTTCTACATAGATTCACCAGGTAAAATGCTTTCAGGAAATGAGATTTTACATCACAATTTCCACACCAAGCAAGAGTTGCTTTCTTCAAATTATTTGCCTGTAAAAATGCCTGTAAAAATACTTGTGACAAGTGGTGCAAGCTGCCCCGATGCTGTGGTAGAGGCCATTATCAGGAAGCTGGTTTCATTTTACCCCACAGCAAAAAATGTAGATGAGATAACCGAAGAAATGCTCGCTAAAAATTAAACCCTAAACCCTCAACTCTCAACTTCATTGCATCATTACGACTACATTATTTCAGGGGCAGGCGCATCGGGCATGAGCCTCTTGTACAGAATGATAATGAATGATTTTTTTTCAGGAAAAAAAATTCTTGTTGTGGATAAAGCTCCTAAGAACGCCAACGACCACACCTGGTGTTTTTGGGAAAAAGATCC
>JAYTGA010000051.1:0-34300 GCA_043733905.1 Segetibacter sp. | reverse complement strand
AATTGATCAAAACCGCATACTGTACCACCCAACCATCCAGGAACTCAACTATAGAATCCTGCCTTAAATGTGTAAGTTATTTTGACAACTTAACTTAATGATTTTTTGACAATTCTATAGGCTAAATTTCGGCAAATAAATTTGTCACATGCCGCAAAACAATTTAAAAAAATCCTCTTTTGTGTAGGTCACTTTTTAGCGTTGAGCTTTTTTCTCAAAAAAATTATCCAATTTTAGTACTGAAACTAATGCTTTTAGCAGGTTAAAGATTTAACCGATTTAATAATAAGTAATGATCGAAAATGCATATCCAGACAGAAGTGCAAACATGACTTCCGGTATTGTATCATTTGGTCATAAAGATTTAAAGAAAGGTTTAAAAAGGCAATTAATATGATTAAAAAAATCAAGTTTTGCAGAGAAAGTTGCATAGGGGGCTACTACTGGGAAAGATGTTATAGAGATGTGGGAAAATCCCATCTCTGCCGCAATTTATTAGTATAATATCAATACATAAGTTTTGGTGTTGCAGCAAATGAAAATGACTTTATCTTATACACATATATTTATTATAAATAAATAATAAATTGTAAAAATATTTATATCAACATAATAAAATAAAAAGACATCAACTACTAATAAGGGACTAAGCCTAAAAACTAAAAAATGTTATTAACGTTAATATAGTTTTTGTAGTAGGGGTTACGTCTAATGAATAGGCAGGGACTAAGGCGAAGAACGCTTTGTGCTTCGTTCAATTACATCTTTCTTTTGGGACACCTTAGACTTTATAAAAGAAGCTGACTTTATTGAGTTGGTATTATTTTCGTTTTGGTGTTTAGCGTATCTATGTTGTTTATGCGCTGCTTACTTAGGATTGAATCTAATTCTTTCGGCGAAATAGATGTGCTGGTTTGTTTGCTTGAATTAACTAACGAGAGATTGTAGTTTAAAAAAGAGATTCCCACCGCTACCCCTGCTACAACCAAAGACGTGATGCTTGAAAGCAACTGTATTCTCGAAAAATACCCTTGCTTTCTTTTGTACTTATTTTCTGTGTTTAATTGAATATAGTATTCTGTATTTAGTGACTGCAATCCCTTCTTTGTAAGTTTCAATATTCTATTGGGGGAATCAATAACATTGGCTGGTGTTTGGTCTAAAATGTCCTCATTGTAGATAAGTATTTCTACGGCTCTGCTTATTTCTTTCCATGTGTATTTTAGTTCCGCAACTTCTTCTTTTCTGACAATTTTATCTTTATAGTTTGAAACCTTCCCCTTTTCTGGTTTGTACTTTTCGGGTGAATTTAGCATGTCTGCTAATGCACCGTAATGCAAATTAGAAGTGTCCAATAATATTATGTCTAAGGGGATAATGCTTCCATTAAAAAATCCGGGGCCTGTAATAACTAAAAGTCTTTTTCTAAAGACTTGCAAAATCTCATGCTCTATTACACGCTTTCTAAGAAACAATCGCCGTATTTTTAGCAAAGCATTACTTCTTAACACGGCTATTTTTAAAAGGAGTATTAAGAGCAAGTTTCATTGCTGCTTCAAAAGACATATCCAGTTTTACAGGTTCATCATTTGGCAGTAGTAATTTCTTTGGCGGTGCAGTAGTGGACTTTGCTTTTTTCATGCTTACAAAGTAAGCCAAAGAATTTGTTTTGAAAAAACTTTTCAGTTAGAAAACTTATACAATTATCTTCGCTGCCTATCCATTTGCAAGTCTTGTAGCTTAGTTGGGAATGCTAATCCAACGATTTTTATAATACTACTCAAACCATTAAACATGAAAACATGAACACGATGGAGAAGTAGTTGGGGATTTTAAAAACCCCATTTTAGGTCACATGGATAGTTTAAGAAGAAAACGCTTCAGGTTTAAAGTGTTCCTGAAGCGTCTTACCGAGATGGTGAGTTTAGCGTCAAAACTCGCTTCAATTATCAAACTGTTTTTATAGTTAGGTATTGAAGTTGGGGGTAGTAGTACAAGCTACTGCCTCCTTTTTATTATAACGCAAATATAAGACCCAAAATTGTTAAGGGATGTAAAAGTCTTTCACGTCCTTTTTGCCGCTCTTGATTGGGTTGTTCCCTACTAAGCCTTTGTAAGTCAAACGTCTTTCAATGTTTTGCAAGGAAAGTACAAATCTGTCACAGTCTTTTATTTCCCGTGTATTGTATCGAAAGGTAAATTCATTGCAATAGTTCTGTAAGTGCTTATAGCTTACTTGGTGGTAGATACCGTAAACACCTCTTTTCATTACAGACCAATAGTTTTCTACTCCGTTGGTGTGTGCGTTACCTCTTACCCATTCCCCTGCACTATGATTAACACTTTCTCTTTTGTAGTCTGCTAAAACGTTAAGGTATTTCAATGCTTCATCTGTCATTAGTAAGGCATCGTCTGCTACGTTATTCCAAACGGCTTCACCAACATCCATTGCACCTGCTTTGTCCGATGCTTTTACAATGATATTGCCGCCTCTTTGCTTCATTCCTATGGCTGCACCTTTCCTACTTTTCTTTGGCTGAAACTCCATGTTTTCAACTTCTTCCGGTGGAATGGCTTTATACTCACTTCCATACTTTCTTCCCATGTAAGTTTCATCTACTTCCACTATGCCACTTAGCTTTTGGTCGGTCACGTTTTTCATCATTTCCCTAATCCTATGCAACATAAACCAGGAGTTCTTTTGTGCTATGCTTATCCCTTTCTTATGTCCTGTAACAATGTAGATAGCCATAAGCCACTTAGAGAGGGGTATGTTGCTTGCTTCAAAGATTGTCCCTACTGTTACGCTGAATTTCTTATGGCAGTCCTTAGAGCCACACTTAAAACGCTTACCACCTTCAATGACATAAACCTTTTTATCAAAACCACAGTAAGGACAAGTGATACAACCACCCCAACTTTGCTCTATCATATATTTTCTGCAATCTTCTTCGGTTGGCATCGAAACAATTAATTCTCTAAGATTTTTAAACATGGCGGTTAAGTTTGTAGTAGTTTTGGAACTACTTTTAAAAGAAAAAAAATGTTTATTACAGTTAATTTATTTGGTACGACTAATTCACCTAAAGCTATTGCTATTGATGGGATTTCTTCAATGGAACCTTATCTAATCAGCTATTGTAGAATAGTATTGAAAGAAGTAAAAAAAGGCGAAAATGTTGAGGTTCTAAGTTCCGAAAGTTATAATTCCGTAGCTAATAGAATAAACGAGATAATTGAAGCAAGAAAAAAAGGCTAAACAATTGATAACTGACTTATTTCAGCCGTAGTAAGTTCTAAAATAGATTTCGCTTCAACAATAGTCATACCCTTTAACAAGGCTATGATTGATTTTGCCTTATCTGAAACATATTGCAGATGGTCAATTTCCGATTTATTTAATGGGCGCAAACCTGAAATGGATAAAGCATTTTCAAGTTTTTCCTGTCCCTCTTTAGTAGTTAATGACAATAAAAATTTATTTTTACTCAAAGGATTCCAACCTGAAGTAGCCTAAATGAATTTCATCTTCATCAAAATTCCCTGCCGCTGGATGAATTAAAATTTTATATTGATTTCTGGCCTGTTTACTTAAAATATCGCGGATGTCAAAAATATCATCCACATCTAATCCATATTTGTCATCAATGTGAGAAACGGCTCCGGGAAATCCTGTATGCTTAAAAAAAACTGTTTGTTTCGATTGTTTAGTTGCTTCGTTTTTTGTAGGGGCGGTGACTAACACTTTGTAATGAAATTCTTCAAACTCCTTTGGCTTATAGCCGCCAAGATTTATGAAAAATAATTGTTGGCTATTGCCCGACACATTTTCTTCTCTTTGCACAATTGAGATAAATTGTCCGTCTACCTTTTGCACCGTTCTCCATGCGTCAATGTGCAGGTTCTCTTTGGCTTCCGGCCAGAATTGAAGTATTTCAGGTATTAAATCTTTAATTGTTTCTGCTATCCCCAAAAAAACATCATGCTATTCTGTGTGCCTACCTTTTGGGCGACAGGCTATTAAAATCATGAAAAGTTTCGGCATAAGAATCTTAAAATATCGGAATCTTTGATTACTCAACAGAAAACCGCTCTACCATTGCCTCAACCAGGTTGGAAGATATAATTTTTTCTGCCAATAAAATCATGTTTAAAAATGCGTTTGCCTTACTGATGCCATGACCAACAATGACAGGTTTTGCCACACCAAGAACAGGTGTGCCCCCGTAGTTTTCATAGTGAAAACGGTTTAGATAGTCGTCATGTATATTTCTTGCCAAGGCAATGTCATAAAAACTTTCAGCCATTTTCAATATCACATTTCCGGTAAATCCTTCGCATACAACAACATCTGCCTTGTCCATAAATAAATCACGTCCTTCAATATTTCCAACAAAGTTGATGGTGTTGTTTTGTTTGAGCAAAGAATAGGTGGATTGTGCAAGAATATTTCCTTTTCCCTCCTCCTCCCCCACATTCAGCAAACCCACCCGTGGATATTGTATTGAAAAAATATTACATGCATAAAGACTGCCCAATACTGCAAATTGATTGAGGTGTTCGGGCTTGCAATCCGCATTCAGACCCACATCCAGCAAAATGCCTATGCCCCCATTTACTTTAGGAATAATTGTTGAAATAGCCGGACGAAGAACACCTGGAATTGGTTTGATACTATACATGGCACCTACGAGCATGGCACCGGTGTTTCCTGCGCTAATAAAAGCATCTGTTTTTCCTGTTGCAAGCAGTTGAAAACCAATAGCAATAGATGATTGCTGCTTCTCCTTCAACGCTTTTGTCGGATGTTCGTGCATTTCAATGACATCTGATGCATGAACCACCACAATTTTTGAGGAATTAAGATTTTGTTCAGCAAGCAATTTGTTGATATGCTTTTTCTCACCTATACAAATCAACGTAGCCGGAGAATTAGAGGTTGATAGATAAGTTTTTAATCCCTTCACCGCCTCAGACGGCGCAAAATCTCCACCCATCATATCTATTCCAATATTCATAACAGGGGCTTCGGTTATTTGTAAAAAATTAAAACACTAAAATGTCACAAATAAAAAATTATTCACACCCAACGAGCGTGAATAATACTTAAAATTGCTGTGCTACAATTATGCTTTTGAAGGAGCGATATCAGAAACTATTTTTCCTTTGTAATACAGTTTTCCTTCGCTCACATGCGCACGGTGGCGAACATGCAATTCGCCTGTTGTAGAATCTTTGCTCAGCGTAACAGCTTCTGCTTTGTAGTGTGTTCTTCTTTTTGCACTTCGCTGTTGCGAGTGTCTCCGTTTAGGATTAGGCATAACTTAAATTTATAAAATATCAAAAACCATTTATTGTAAATCTTTAAACTGATCCAAACCTTTCCAAACCACGCTTGATTGAGATGTCTGGGTATCTTCTTCCATTTTTTTTAACTTCTCCAACACCACTGGATTACATTTCGACTTTCCGCTTTCATCTTCGCCACATTTCCTTTGCATAGGAATGCTCAGGTTGATAAATTCGTATATCCAATCTGCAACATTCAAGTGGCTTTCCCCTTTGCTAATGTAGTACACATCAGGATCTTCCTCCTGTTCGTTCATAGCTTCCGGGTCATCTACCATTTTTATCACTATGTTAAACTCGTCCCACAACTGTAACAAAAGGTTGTTTCCACAGCGGTCGCAAAGTAGTTCCACCTTTCCGTCAATATCGAATCTGCAGAGAAGGAAGCCATTTTTTTTATCAATGGTTAACTTAACCGTAGTATTGCAATTTGTAAAATCCTGCTGTTGGTATTCCTCAAAAAAACGATCATCTATTTGGTAAACAAATTGGTGATCACCCGGCTTTAAACCCACAAAAGCAATCTCATAATCTCTCCGGTGACTCATACTCTTTTTTTTCGGCTTGCAAAAGTAAGGGAAATGCCTTAAAGAAAGGGGACAAATTTAATATTATCATAAAAAATGAAAACACTAAACAATAATTAAAAAATAATCTACGATTAATTTTAGAACTTATTAATTTCTAATATGATTATTAGTCTAATTCTACGTCATAACATGGCAATAAAATAAATAAACCTCAAGCATCCAACTTGGACTAATTATTGTCAAAAATAAATGATGCCAAAAAATTTAAGATAAAATATAAGTATGGATGCAGCAGTTTATGTACCAATGGAAAATACGAAGAAAAGGATAACTATCAGTACTGTTGTGTGGGGTTTCTGCCTAATTATAGTTGCTGTTTTTATTAAAATTATTTCTCTATTCCCTTTCATTGTTGAGAAATATTACAGCATGGGTATCTATCCCTATATAGCTGGTTTTTACCGAAAATTATTTGGTTGGCTGCCATTTAGTATTGGAGATATTTTTTATTTTGTCGGAGGCAGCTACCTTTTTTGGTTAATCATAAAATCTGTTAGAGCAGTTTCACAGAAAAGGGTTGGCAAAATTGATTTTTTTAGCAAGGTAAAAAAGTTCTGCTTCGTCATTGCCGCCATTTATATTTATTTCAATATTTCCTGGGGTTTGAACTATAACCGGCCAGGTATTGCTTCGCAACTGGGTCTTTCCCCACAAATGCACAACGCAGCAGACCTTAAAAAAATAACTTCCATTCTTTTACAAAAAATCAATGACAGCCGCAAAGCAATTAGTAGCACCAAAATGTTATATAAACCTTATGATAAGTTATTTGCACAAGCCAATCAATCTTATGAAACAGCATCCGCAGATTTTCCTTTTATGGCTTATAAGACTGCCTCAGTTAAGAGATCTATGTATGGGCGGATGGGAAATTTTTTGGGGTTTCTTGGATACTACAACCCGTTTACAGGCGAAGCGCAATTGAACCTGACAATGCCTAGGTTTCTGATACCCTATGTGACCTGTCATGAAATGGCACATCAGCTCGGCTATGCCAGCGAAAGCGAAGCTAGTTTTGTAGGCTATCTCGCTGCCGCAAAATCCACTGACATAGTTTTTCAATATTCAGCATACTTTGACATGTTTGCCTATGCAAATCGTGAACTTTTCATCAGGGATTCTACTGCTGCAAAAGAAAATTTCAAACAGCTTGACACTGTTGTAAAAACAGATGTTGCAGAAGTAAAAGCATATTGGCGAAAAAGTGACAACATGATAGAACCGGTTATCAGGCTCTTCTATGACCGATACTTGAAAGCAAACCAGCAAGTTAAAGGTGTAAAAAGCTATAATGAAGTTGTAGGCTGGCTAATCGCCTACTATAAAAAATATGGCAAAATTTGATAATAAATTTATACTATAATTTTTGATAAGTATAAATAAAAAATCAAAACCATAGCAACCGCCTTCAGACATTGGAAGGTTATAAGTGGAATATTCCTGTAAAACTCATCGCTCAAAAAACAGGTAATGCTTTAAAAAGCCAAAAAAATTACATAAAAGATGTACCAGTTACATATCGGGAAGTTGAGAATGAAGTCGCAAGTGACACAACATAAGTGCAAAAAATACAAATGTCTTTTCTAAAAGATTCTACTTCAACATCCGCTCAATAGCAGTATTGTAAAACTCTTTCCATTCGCTGATGTGTCCCCAATACTCCCCTTCCATGTCAATGTTTCCTTCGGTCACAATGCCGAGGTATTCGTATGGAATGTTGGCTTCTTTCAGCTTCGCTAAAAGTGGTTCTGCATTTTTGATAGTGCAACTGATGACAACACGGCTTTGGGCTTCGCCAAACCAATAAGCATCTGTGCGAATGTCTTTGTTGCTCTGCTGCACATCGAAGCCTAAGCCCCTGTGGAAGCCACTTTCAAGCAATGTGGTTATTAGTCCGCCTTCACTAATGTCGTGGGCACTTTGTAGTAACTTTTCGTTTATCAATTGTTTGATAACGGCCTGCACATTAAACTCTTCATCAAGGTCAAAATAAGGTGCAGGCGAAAGTTCAATGTCCTTTATTTTGTGCAAATATTCAGACGAACCAATATCATTTCTGCTACTGCCAATCATGTAAATAACATCGCCGCTTTGTTTGAAATCAAGGGTCATTTTATCTGCTGCATTTTCCAGCAAACCGACCATGCCAATAGTGGGTGTTGGATAAACGGCTCCATCAGGATTCTGGTTGTAAAAACTCACATTACCGCCGGTTACAGGAGTGTCAAACTTGCGGCAGGCATCGCCCATGCCTTTGATGGAATCCACAAACTGGTAATAGACTTCGGGGTCAAACGGGTTGCCAAAGTTGAGGCAGTTGGTGACGCCCAAAGGCTCGCCGCCGCTACAAACAATGTTCCTGGCTGCCTCAGCCACAGCAATCATGGCACCTTTGTAAGGGTCGGCATACACATAGCGGCTATTGCAATCAACCGTCATGGCGATGGCTTGCAATGACTCTCCTTTTACACTATTGTTTGAGGCTTCTTTTACCAATACAATAGCTGCATCACTCGGCGCATTTGTCGTAAGTGTTGCCGCACCAACCATGCTGTCATACTGGTTATAAACCCATCGTTTGCTAGCTATGTTGGGCAACTGAATCAGTTGTTTGGCAATGGCTTGCAAATTGCCTGGCACTTCAATCTGTCTAATGTCAAACCCCTTTATTTTTTCAAAATAAGCAGGCTCTTTATAATCCCTGTCGTTTTGCGGCGCACCGCCACCCAGCACCAGGCTTTCAGCATTCAGTTCAGCTTCCAATTGACCATACATGGTGAATCGGAGTAGCCCTGTATCAGTTACCGTAGCTATCTGGCTACAGGGCAAATCCCATTTCTCAAACACTTTTAACACACTTTCTTCTTTACCTTTTTCCACCACTATCAGCATCCGTTCCTGGCTTTCGCTGAGGAGCAGTTCCCATGCTTTCATTCCTTTTTGGCGGGTTGGCACATTGTCCAGGTTGATGTCCATGCCCACGCCACCTTTGGCACTCATTTCGGCAGTTGAACAGATGATGCCTGCCGCACCCATATCCTGCATTCCTACTACTGCCCCGGTTTGTATTACTTCAAGGCAGGCTTCCAACAATTTTTTTTCCTGGAAAGGGTCGCCCACCTGCACGGCGGGCAGTTCCTGCACACTTTCGTTGGTAATGTCTGCACTGGCAAACGATGCGCCGCCCATGCCGTCTTTGCCCGTCGCACTGCCCACAATGAAAACGGGATTGCCCACACCTTCGGCAGTGGCACTGATGGTTTCCCCATTTTTTACAATGCCTACACTCATGGCATTTACGAGGGGATTGGTGTGGTATTTTTCTTCAAAATAAATCTCGCCGCCCACGGTTGGCACACCAAAGCAGTTGCCATAGTGGCCAATGCCATGTACCACGCCACGCAGCAGGTGTTGAGTTTTAGCTTCGCTTAAATTGCCAAAGCGAAGACTGTTCAAGGTTGCAATGGGTCTGGCTCCCATGGTAAAAATATCGCGATGAATGCCACCGACACCCGTGGCTGCCCCCTGGAAAGGTTCAATGGCACTCGGGTGATTGTGGCTTTCTATTTTAAAAACAACGCCATAGCCGCCGCCAATGTCCATGAGGCCAGCATTTTCTTCACCAGCTTTCACCAGCATTTTAGCACCATCCCGGGGGAGGGTTTTGAGCCATTTGATAGAGTTTTTGTAGCTGCAATGTTCGCTCCACATCACGCTGTAGGCGCAGAGTTCGGTGAAGTTGGGCGTTCGCCCCATGATTGTTTTTATTTGCTCAAATTCTTCGTCTGTCAGGCGAAGCTGGCGAGCTGTTTCTACTGTTATTTGCATGGTAGTGCGAAGATAGGAAACGGTTTCCCGCTGAAAAAGTTTTGGGTTTTGACTTTATAGTTTTGACTTTACGCAGCTTTTTTACAAAACCCATTCTTTACATGAAACGCTTATTTTTGACAAAATCTTTATTATTATGTACACCGGATTATTACACCTTCACAACCTTGGCCGTTGGATTTTGCTGATTCTTTTGGTAGTTGCTTTATACAAATCAATCACTGGCATGATAGGCAATAAATCATTTACCGAAGGTGATAAAAAAATTGGCTTATTTCTCATGATTACAGCGCATCTCATGTTGCTGGTTGGGCTTTATCAATGGTTTGTCGGTTCCTGGGGTTTAAAAAATATTCAGAACTTAGGCATGGCTGCCGTGATGAAAGACAGTGTTTACCGCTTTTGGGCTGTAGAGCATATCACCGGTATGCTGATTGGCATTGTTCTCATCACGATTGCTCGTGGTTCTTTCAGAAAAAAAATAAGCGATAAGGCAAAACACAGTCGTTCATTCTGGTTATATTTCATTGCATTGATCATCATTTTTGCTTGTGTACCCTGGCCATTCAGAGATGCAGCAAGACCTTTGTTTCCGGGAATGCATTAGGGGTAGAAAAAAATCCGCTGCTTCAATTGTTACATCTACTTACCAACCATTTTTTTACATGAAAATTCTTCAATTCTTTTTGATCCTGATCTTGCTTTCTCTTGGTGCATTGGCTCAAAAAAAGAAGGTTATTGTTGAAAATAAAAAACCTGTTGTTGAAGCCAAAAAAGCTATAGTTGAAAATAAAAAAGCCACCTTATCTGGCAAAGTGCTGGACGAAAACGACCATCCCATGTTTCATGTGAGTGTGAGCATTATTGGTAAAAGCATTGGTATTCTGACCGATGAATCGGGTAAATTTTCTGTGAAAGTACAGGCTGGACGGCCTTTTGCGTTGGAATTTTCTTACACAGGTTACAAAACCACACAAAGAAATTTTAACTTGCTGGAAGGTGAGAATGAAACAATTACTGTTCAATTGCAGAGGCAGCAAAATGTATTGCAAACTGTGATAGTGAAAGACAACCGTGGCCGCACAGAAGCTGGCCGGATAAATATTGACCCTGAAAATGCACTGCTGAACCCAAGTCCTCTGGGCAATGTGGAAAGCCTGATTAAAGTCTTTACCGGCAGCAACAATGAGCTGACCAGCCAATACAATGTTCGTGGTGGCAGCTACGATGAAAACCTGATTTATGTAAATGACTTTGAAGTGTTTCGACCTTACCTTGTCCGCAGCGGACAGCAGGAAGGTTTGAGTTTTATTAATCCTGAAATGACGGGAAATATCAAGTTTTACAATGGCGGTTTCCAGACCCGTTATGGCGACAAGATGAGCAGTGTTCTTGACATCACTTACAAGCGGCCAAAGAAGTTTGGAGGCTCTGCCTATGTTGGTTTGCTGGAGCAAGGCCTGCACCTGGAGGGCATTAGCGGCAACAATCGTTTCACTTATCTTGTTGGTTTCCGCAACCGCAGCAACCGCAATCTGTTGAGTAGCCAGGAAACAAAAGGAAATTATATCCCGAGCAGCAGCGACATGCAGGCATTGCTGACTTACCAACCTTCGGACAAATGGTTTCTTGAATTGCTAACGAATGTGTCGCAGAGCAAGTTCACATTGTTTCCCGAAGAAAGCAAGCTGACATCTTCTGTTTTTTCACCGCTTTACACACAAAACATTGGTGTTGACATTGCCTTTGAAGGACAGGAGAAAGATGCTTACAAAACAAACATGGCGGGCTTTTCAGCCACTTATCAGCCAACTAAAAATTTCAAGCTTAAGGGTATGGTCAGCCGCTTTGAAAATGACGAAAAAGAAAACATAGACATCATTGGTTCTTACATTTTTGGAGAAAGAGATTTTGATAAATCGCAGGCTACCTATGGCCTGATTGTGAATCCACTGGGAGCAGGTATTTACCAGAATTTTTCAAGAAATACCTTGAACATCAAAGTGCTGAACGCATCATTGCGGGGTACTATTGACAAGGGGAAACATTTTGTGCAGTTTGGCGCAAGCATAGAAAAACAAAAAGTAAATGACAAGCTGAACGAATGGGAATACAATGATTCGGCGGGTTACTCCCTCCCCTACTCTGCCAACGTTTTGAAGCTGAACAATGTGTTGAAAAACCAGGCCAATCTTGACATTGACCGTTACAGTGGTTTTGTTCAGGACAACATTCAGTTCCGCGATTCATCCGACTTTACGCTGCAACTGGGTGCGAGGTATAACTACAACACACTTAACAAGGAATTCCTTATTTCACCACGGTTAGGCTTTTCTTTTAAACCAAAAAACTGGGATAAAAATATCATCTTCCGCGCCTCGGCAGGTGTGTATGACCAACCGCCATTCTACCGCGAACTACGCCGCTATGACGGCACAGTGAACACCAACCTGAAAGCGCAAAAAAGCTGGCAGGCCAGCGGAGGCTTCGACTACAGCTTGCTGGTGCTGAAACGCCCTGCACGCCTGACAACCGAAATTTATTATAAAGGAATGACCAACGTGGTGCCTTACGATATTGACAATGTACGCATCCGCTACTTTGGTGAAAACATGGCTAAGGCCTATGCCGCCGGTGCGGAAGTAAGGTTGTTTGCTCAACTGGTGAAAGATGCGGAAAGTTGGGTAAGCCTGGGTTTCATGAAAACCCGTGAAGACCTGGACAACGACCATTACACAAAATATACGCTTGACAAAAACAACAAACCGACAGACAGCAGTGTGGTCAATGTCGGCTACCTCCGACGGCCCACCGACCGCATGATTACTTTCGGCATGTTTTTCCAGGACTATCTGAGTACAAACAAAAATTTCAAGGTTTACCTCAACACGCTCTATGGCAGCAACCTGCCCTACAACATTCCCGGCAGTGTAAAATATAGGAATGCGCTGGTGATAGACCCATACATTCGAGTGGACATTGGCTTTAGTGCATTGCTGCTTGACACAGACAAAAGCAACCGCCGCAGCCACAGCCCATTCCGCAACCTTGACAACATGTGGCTGAACCTTGAAGTCTTTAACCTGATAGACCGTCCCAACACGATCAGCTATTTGCTGATCAAAGATTTTCAGAACAACATTTTTACACTGCCAAACAGGCTTACGCCGAGGTTGTTGAACTTGAAATTGATTGTGCGGTGGTGATGAACGTTACCATCCTGAAATCGTAACGAAACAAGAGGATAAAATCATTTGTCAAAAGCAGCTTCTACCTCATCTTAGTGCGCAAAATCCATTTCAAAATTCCCCTTTATCCTTTCCATTGGCGGGTTAAAGTAGCCATATTTAATGTCGGGAAATTCTTCCTTAATCAATTCCAGCAGTTGTTTTACGCCCATACATTCGCCGGTGTCGGCCACGTTTATTTTGCCCAAATACCAATCGGGGTCAATGTTGAAATTGCGCCATTGGATCATCTTTAGTCCTGTTTCCCGGATGACTTTCCGCAGGGCTTCATATTCCTCAATGCTGTCAGTCATTCCGGGAAAAACAAAATAGTTGATGCTTGTCCAGCCGCCAAAACTGTTCATTACTTTCAGACTTTCAAAAATGTCTTCAAAAGCGTAGTTATTCGGGCAATAATAGGGTTCATAAATATGCTTTCGCACACTGTTCAGGCTTACCCTGATGCTGTCTAACCCAACCTTGCAAAGTTCTGCAACAGCTTTCGGCATTGAGCCATTAGTATTGATGTTGATGCTGCCCCGCTGAGTGTGTTTTCTGATTTCAATAATGGATTCTTTAATGGTTTGCCACATCAGCAGCGGCTCGCCTTCGCAGCCCTGGCCAAAACTTACAATGGGAAAGGCTGCGCTTTCAAGGTGCGGTACTGTGTATTCAATAATTTCTTCAGCAGAGGGCTTAAATGTAAGCCGATCCTGGGTGGAGATGATTGTTTCTTCTTCGGGTTGAAATGAAATGCAGCCTATGCAGTTTGCATTGCAGGCCGGAGACGAAGGTATTGGACACTCCCAACGACCGATAAAATAATTTCTTGCTGCAGGACATTGATAGGTCAAAGCGCAATTGTTTGCTAAATGTTGAACCAGCCTGTTGTGAGGGTAAGTTTCCAATGCCTTCTTCACCCCAGCCTCCACCACCTGCTGATCGTAGCCTGCACAGTCCTGTCTGATGTCTTGCTCAATGCGAACACAGGGAACATAGGTTTTATTGTTTTGCCATCCTGCGGCTGTATAGCAAAACAAAGGCAAAGTAGGAGCATCAGACAAGGTTTCATAAGCAGCGAGGTAAAAACCTGTGTGAGCCGGTGGAATAAAGGCTGCTACTGCCCACCCCTTATCGCAAAGGCGCATCTGCCCTGTTTCCACATCTATTCCAATTCCCCTGCGACCCGGCAATTC
Organism: Segetibacter sp.; assembly: GCA_043733905.1. Lineage (GTDB taxonomy): Bacteria > Bacteroidota > Bacteroidia > Chitinophagales > Chitinophagaceae > Segetibacter. Next base: position 20,110 of record JAYTGA010000051.1, on the reverse strand, counting down.
ATAGAGTTGTCCACCTTCTGGCAGTTCTATCCATTCGTCTTCCGGCACAGGTACAGCATCCCAGCCTGTACGGCCAGTCACATACAAGGATGTGTCTTCAAATATGTGTCCATTGCCGTCGCTGTATAAAATATATGGTGATGAAGTGAGCATTTAATCTTATAAAATTGGTGCAAAACTACTTTTTTTGATTTTGAGAAAATGTGAAAAAATGAATACCTGGATCTATGATAGTAAAAGCTTCAAAAAAAAAGGGAATTAGAGCTAGTGGTTAACCGCATTTTAAGAACCATTCTGTATAACCTTAAAATGTTTTAAGAAAATAGAATTTCAGAATGTCGGACTTTTACAAGTCTTAAATATCCATGTTTGTGCTATCATTTTTACTCATAGGGGTGGCTATCATTTTTATTATTTACCAGGTTTTTTTTAATTGGGTATTTAAAGATCCTGTAAGTATTAAAGCAACCCTGGAGACGAATGCCTCTACCAACTTAATTTCCCCCAAAGAAGTCAGGTTTAAAATATACAACCGCATCAGTAAGGCATTTGCAATAGAAAAAATAATTTTGAAAATAGGAGAAACCTATCACATACTTGACAACTACAAAGTGGTTGATTATCCTTCAATTGTCAACGGTTTTGAAACTTTTACGATTAAACTGCCAATGGATTTTCTTCAACAACTTGCTGAGAAAGACATTAAAAACTGGCGCAAAATGATCACCAAAGTCAGTATCACCATACGGGGAAACAATGCTTCCTATCAATCTGATCAGATACAGTTGAGTTGATTTTTCGGCTTTTATTTCCACCCATTAAGTACAAATCATTGAAGCACTCTCAAATGTTTCCATCCTGATTTTGCATATTTATAACCATCGCACAATTTTTGTTTAACTCCTCCGTTTATAAGATACCCTATAAACTCATTCAATGAAAATCATCCTTTTCACAAGTGCTTTTTTTAGCCCTTATTTTAAGCTTTTAAGACTTTCGGACATTGTTAGCCTGTTAGTTGTATTGGTGTTGGCAGTGGTAGTTTATTCAATCAGCAAAGAGAAAAACATAGAAATTGATTAGTAGAAAATGACTACTTGCTACCTGTGAAGATCGCCATTTTTTGTATCTTTTTCAAAGCATACTTTTTAATTTCTTCTTTCATTTTGGTACTTGCCTCATTCGATTTTTCTAATTTCAAATTGTACCAGGCTGCGGCGGCATCTTCATCTTCAAGCAATAGCTGATCTTCTTTTATTGAAGAATCATTTATTTGAACTTCATCCTCTAAAACAATGAACTCTTTTAACCGGTGAATAATCTTTTCCAATGCTTCGGCATATCCGGGATAGTCGTTTTGCAACTCATGAAGCCTGGCGGAAAAGAATTGTTTTCCCGCTACCAATATGACTCCATCGGATTGGAAAGCGTCAATCAATTCTGAAACAAATTGCACACACGGATCTGTAGTGTTTTCTGCAATGAAACATTGATATTGTAGTGGTTCATTTTTGCCGCTGGCAGTGCAAACAGAAAACATGAAAGGAATGTGACGATAAGGCCAATGCCCGTCATATTCAGGAACAGCCGTTCTGTATGTGTTGATGTTGATAAAATGATAAGAGTACTCTGCCGGATTTGCTAAAGTTTCTGATTTTTTTTTATCCACCACTTTTTCTTCCGGCCCGTACAATTCCCGGGGCATTTTATCCTTCCAGCAAAAGTTGTAAAAATCGCAGAGATAAGGTTGTGTGCAGTGGCTGCCTGTTAAAGTGCCGGGCATGTATTTTTGCGAAGCAATTAATTTCAATTCTCCGGCTTTGGAAATAATAACAGGTTGCAAATCCTGCACCTGTTGCAAAACGGATTGTTTGGCAAACAGTTGTCTTAACTGGAGATCACCACACCGGGTGTAGCCTTTATTGATGTGAACAATAAAAACATCTTCAAGAGCAAGACCTGCGTTTGTGATCACATAATATTGCAGTGCCGCATCCTGCAGAAAAGAGGGCTTTACACTTGTACTGCTTTTGACTTCATACACATACCATTTGTCTTTGTGTTTTATCAAAATGTCCACAGCGCACAAAATACCCTCGTATTGAAAAGCCGCTTCAAAAATAACTGTATGCCCCTGTGCAATGTACTTAGCGGTATTACTTACAGATTCGCGGTAGTGGAAAACATCTGTCGGGCTGGCATCTACACCGTTTCCAAACAATTGCCTTGCAAGTAGGCCAACGTCAGTTCCCTGCATGAAGATGCGCTCCTGCTGCATTGTCGGCTGATCGCGGAGTTTGAAATGATTCTTATAAAGCCATAAAGATTTTACACACTGGCAGCCCCTGACAAATGTTGATTTGGAAAGCAAATGTCGTGGTGGCAGCGAGGGCATCATTTTTTAAAGTTCTGTTTTAGAAGAAAAAAACAAAGCAGCTTTGAGTATTTCCTTTGGAAACTTAACTTGCTTTATCAGTGCTTCAACCTTTACTCTATCTTTTGATCTTTAGCGATTTGGTTTCAGTACCCGTAGCTGCAGAAACAATGTATAAACCACCTGGCAGGTTTTCCAGATTTACTTTCATTTCATTTTCTCCGGCCGACAAAATTTTCTCTTGTTGAATCATTTTCTTGCCTTGCATGTCATAAATAATCAGATGGCATTGATCATTTGCAGCAGTGTTGATTTTAACCCTTACCATTGAGGTGGCCACATTGTAATTGATAGAAAGCTGGCTAGCATTATTTCTCAGTTCAATTACGTTGCTGTAAGAAAATTTGCCGTCAACATCTATCATTTTAAGACGATAGTAACCGATACTCAAAGGCTCTCTGTCTGTGTAAGCATATTTATTTTGCGAAGCAGAAGAAATTGCATTAGCAGAACCAATTTTAGTGAAATGAACTGCATCGGCACTTCGTTCTACTTCATAGTTTTTCACATTGATTTCTTCGGCGGTTGACCAGGACAATTGCGCCTGTTTGCCTGAAACAATACCACTAAAGCTGACCAATTTTAAAGGCAAAACAGATCCTACTGCATTAATGACCCAATTGTTGGGGTCTATCACAATGCCTGTTGGCACTTTGTTGTAGGGTATTTTAAAGGATTGCACATTGGCTGTTTGATTAAGCAAGGCAGTGGTGTCGCCACTTGCGGAGGTTATTTTATATTCCATCAGCCCTTTGAATAATGGAGTAATAGCTGGCATGGACACAGTCTGAGTAATATTGAGAATCAGAGAATCTGCTCCCCACTTAAAATAGCCAATGCTGTAGGTTGGATAGCCTTCACCATAGATCCATTCGTTGAAAAAGTCTGTCAGACTTCTTCCGCTGACCTGTTCGGACACTGCCTGAAAATCAGAAGTAATGGCAAATGAATCTTTAAAACGGTTTTGATACGTCTTCAAAGTATTGAAAAATACGGTATCGCTTTGCATTTCAAAACGCAGGTTATGCAGCACGGCTGCACCCTTGTCATAGGACAACCTACCGTCAAATATCCGACCCTCGTTGTAGGCATCTGCCAGTGGAATATAAACGCTGCCATCCGGATGCGACATAATGTTCTGGTGCTTGTTCAGCATGTCCTGGGCAGGCGTAGTTATATAAAATGAAGAAAGCTTTTCCCTTATCAGGTGTGCGCTGTAAGTCGCAAAACCTTCGTTGATCCATATATCCTGCCATGTGCCACAGGTTACATTGTCGCCAAACCATTGGTGACCAAGTTCGTGGGCAATCACCTCAAGACCAAAACTGCTCATGGTACTCATGGTCTGGTGTTCCATGCCGCCACCAATCTGACCGTGCAGGTGTCCGTATTTTTCTTTGTAAAAAGGATATAAGCCATAGAGTTCACTGTATTTTTCAATAAAAACAGGTGTCTTGTCAAGATTGGCTTTTATGCTGCTGAGATAGCCTGCCTTGTTGGAAATGTAGTGTTGAACCAAAATGGAGTCACCATTTAGCGAAGCTGGTTTTGCATAATTGCGGTAATCGGTAAAGTTGCCTGCGGCAATACAAGGCATGTAATAACTCATGGGGTAGTGTGTGGACCATTGATATTGGGTTTTGCCCCCGGCTATGGGTACAACTGCTTTTAAAAGCCCATTGCTGCCCGCCTTGTACGCTGTAGGCACGGTCATCCATATATCTGCAGAATCAATTTTGTCATCAAGTAATTGCTTGGCGGGAAACCATTCCCGGGCCTGGTAAGATTCAGAAATGGTGGCGGCAAATGTGAGCCCGGTGTTGGCATCAATGCCATAGGCAAGACCATTGGCAATGGTGCCGCTGTAAACAAACCGGGCAGTCATTTCGGTATTTGCGGGAATGGCCGATGGCATGGAAACGTAGATGTGGTCTGCATTTCGGGTAAAGGCAGTGCTGACTTCGTTGATGAAAACAGAGTCAAGTGTCATGTTGTTTGTGAACTCAATAGCAAAGGTGTCTAAGGGCTGCGTGGTAGTCATTTTATAAGAACAGATACCTGAAAGAAAACGGCTGTTTGGAGTCATGTTGATGTCCAGTTTCAGGTAATGGATGTTGTATTTTTCCATCAGGCTGCTTTGAAAAAAATTAGCCGTTTGCTGGCTGTGTACAGATCGGCGATTTTTTTCCCATGAATAAGACTGCGCTTGTGATGTAGAAAAAACGCCGATAAAAATGAGCAACAAAAGAGTGTAAAGAGTCTTCATAATTTTATTTGAATGGGCAAAATAACCGCTTTTATTTAATTAGAAATTAGAATTAGGAATGCCTTCAAGGAACAAAACATGGAAAAAGCTGAATAAAGTGATTCAGTACAAGGGAGTGACATGCACAGCATCCTGTGGACAACCGGAGCCGAATAAAGGACTAATGCCCGTCCCCAAAAAACTGATCTAAACCACCTTGATACTGCCTCCTCTTTCAGAAACAGAAGGCATATTTTATGAAACCCTGTTCTCGTATTTTCCCAGCAGGTCATACATTTCCCAGTTTTCCTGAATGCGTGCATGATCCAGCGGCGATTTGCCACGCATGTCTGGCACGGTGATGTCGGCAGCTTTTTCGAGAAGCATTTCTGCAATCTGCAGGTGGCCAAAGGTGGCGGCAAAAGTGAGTGCGGTAGCACCCTGCCCGTTGCGGTGGTTGACCAGCGCACCTGCATTCAGCAGCATTTTTGCAATGTCCTTGTAGCCTTTGAAACAAACACCCATGAGGGCGGTGTTGCCCGCAGCATCGCCAGCTTCAAGGTTTGCATCATTTTTTAAAAGGTAATCTACAACGTCGGGATGGTTGTTGTAAACAGCCAGTATTAAAGGTGTAAATGCTTTTGCATCTTCCATGTTGACCGATTCAGGAAATTGCTCCACAATGTTTTGAACCATTTCAAAATTGCCTGAACGGCAAGCTTCAAAAATATCAATGGGTAATGACATGCTGTTGTTTTGAATAGTGCAAATATAAAGAAGCAAATGAAGGGCTGCGAACTTGAAAAAATAAGCCTTTTTACTTTCCAACAAGTCAAATCAATGGACTTACATTTTAACTTCATTTTCTTTTGAAAAAAGCCGGGTAATGTAGATTTTTATAAAACCGGGTTCGGTTTTCGTTAAACCGGGTTCGGTTTGGAGGAAACCGAGTTCGGTTTGGAGAAAACCGGGTTCGGTTTTGATTAAACCGGGTTCGGTTTTGATTAAACCGAGTTCGGTTTTTGTTAAACCGAGTTCGGTTTTGATGAAACCGAGTTCGGTTGAAAGGAAAGTGAGTTCAGTTTTGAAAAAACTGAGTTCGGTTTTGATTAAAAGAGTAAATCTTTCATTTTTACGAAATCTCCTTCTTTTTTCAAGTCATTGATCAATCGGTTCAGGGCATCTGTCATGCGCTGCCCTGAATGTTTTTTTATGTAAAAAGGCAGATCATAATCAGCAAGGCTCACCAATTCCCATGGGTGAAAATAGATGCAGAGGTATCCATCTTTCTTTAGCGTTTGCAGGGCCAATTTTTTGTAAAACCAATAAGGGAAGTTTTTAAAAGCCAGCCAGAACAATGGTATCCGAAAACCGGGACTTACACTTGCGGGAACCCGTAAGACCGACTCTTCCAAATAAACAGTTCGAGGCAGGTGGCGGTTGTCATACCGGCCTGGCAAGTAAGTTGGATTGATGGATGAATCGTATAAATAACCAGCATCTTTCACAGCTTTCATGTCCACAGGCCGCAGACGGGGCATACGCAGGCCACACACATTTGTGCCTGTTATTTCTTCCAGTTTCTTGCGGGAAGACAGCAGGTCGCTCTCCTGGAAAGAGGAATGAAAATAGGTGTGTGAGCCGATCTCGTGACTGGCGGATAATTGTTTTATTTCCGAAGGGAAATGAACAGCAAAGTTGGCTGTGGTAAAAAGTGTAGTGGCAATATCTTGCTGTTGCAATAGTTGCATCATCACATCAAGTCCCATTTTGCCCATTATCATTTGTTCCTGTGGCAAAATATTTTGCTTGTATTCCAGCGGAATGTCGAACTCTTCCACATCAAAAGACAATAGTATGAAACGCTGTGAGTGCATGTTTTTAATAACCGTGTTTAGGAGGAAATGGCGGGTTGCAGGGCTTCTCCTTCCCCAGTTTTTATGCGGAGAAATTGCTTTGACAAAATCTGGTAAACCAATATTAGCCACATGATAGTACAGGGTAATGCCTTGAGCGAATAGGGCCTGATGATATGGTTGCGAACATAGGGCGTGAAAATGTCGGAATAAGAAAAACTGGTAAGCAGCAATGCAAAAATGAAAAAGCCCCTGACAACTTTGGAAGGCGGCTGCACCACAAGCCAAAAACAAACAGCGGGAAAAGCGATAATGTAAGTAGGCGACTCTGCGCCGGTGCTGAAGATGACCGTAAAAATAAGAACAGAACAAAGCAGGTAAAGCCTGAAACGGATGTCGCTGAAGTATTGATAGCGCAGATATTGAAGCCCAAACAAAATGATGGCTGGAACGAGAATAATGGCATCGTTAAAACCGGGCATGTTGAAGATGCGGCGGATCATTCCCATGACAGAAATGTCCTGGTAATCGTTGTGAATGTCCATGCGAACGTTTTTGTTTGCTTTGAATGCAAGCGCGGCATACCAGTCTTTGTAAGACTGCACCACAAACGACAGCGGAGCCAGCAAAACAGGCAGCAGGAAGAACACAATGCACCAGATAACAGCCCATTTTATAAACCGGATTTTATCTTTGCTGAAAAAGAAAAAAGCAAACCCTACAATGCCGTATATCTTAATGAATGTAGCGATGAGGATAAAAAACAAAGCCCATTTTTCCTTCCCTTCGTTAATGTAAACCCAGCCAAGAATAATGCACGATGCAATGAGCGGATTGCTTTGAAACCACCCTGCGGCATTCATCATTTCATGTGCGCAAAAGATGATAATGGCATTTTTCCACTTGTCAGAAAAAGGGAGTTTCCTGATGGCGAAATAGAGAAAGGCAGCATTGCCCATGACCCAAAATGTTTCGCCAATATAGTCCGGCAACCAGGCGAAGGGAGCCATGACCACACTGAAAACAGGGCCATACAAATTAACATCTTCATACTGCTGCGGATATTCGAGATAGAGGTTGACATGCTGAACCATGTGAACATACACATGCTTGAAGATGATGTAGTTGTTGCTTGGTCTGTGGTAGTGAAAATAATCAAGAATGATTGCAATGAACGCAAGGCCAAACCAGAGCCAGTTGCCCAGCTTTCTATTGTATAAAAACTCTCCGCTTAAAATCCATTTCTTAAACATGGCAGTTGGGTAATCGGTTGTTCAAAACTTTTAGTGAATTTTTTTTTCCTGGATGATAAACCGCGGTCGTTGTTTGTTTTGCATAAATGATTTACCAAGATAAATGCCCAATATCCCCAAAATCATTAATTGCAAACCGCCAAAGAAAGCAACGGTCACAATGAGCGATGACCAGCCGGAAATAGGCCGCACATAGTAGAGGCTGAATAAAACGTAAGGAATATAAAGCAGGGATAACAAAGAAAAAATAAATCCTAAATAAATGGCGATAATCAAAGGCTTGGTGCTGAACGATGTAATGCCCTGCAAAGCCAGGCTGAACAAGGCTTTTGTGTTGTATTTTGTTTCGCCGCTCACCCTTTCGTTTGGGGTGTAGGGAATCCCTATTTGGCGATAGCCGACCCACTTTACCAATCCCCTGAAGAAAGGATAATCTTCCTGGAGATTGCTTAATATATCAACTACCTTTTTATCTAATAGCCTGTAATCTGCAATGCCATCTTCAAGGTCAACATTAGAAAGACGGTTTACAATTTTATAAAACAAGCGGGATGTGATCTGGTTAAACCCGCTGGCATGTTGGTTCCGGTCTTTTCTGAAAGTATAAACGACTTCGTGTCCATTTTCCCAATTACTGATGAGTTCAGGAATGAGTTCCGGCGGGTGTTGCAGATCTGCATCCATGGTAATGACGGCATCGCCACGGGTGTGTTTCAGGCCTGCAAGCAGTGCATTGTCTTTTCCAAAGTTGCGTGAAAAAGACAGGTAATTGATCCTGTTGTCCGCAGCCGATACTTTTCTTATTTCATTCAGGCTGTTGTCTTTGCTGCCATCGTTTACAAATAATATTTCAAAGGAATAGTTGATGGACTCAAAAACCTGAGCTACTGCTTTTGCCACGGCAGCCACATTGCTTTCTTCATTAAAAACAGGTATAAGTATGCTGATTGTTTTAACCATTCGTCTGCAAAATAAAGCTAAAATGGTTTTTAGATATTTATACTTTTTTTTGAAATGCAAAGCAATAAAAAGCCCGGCTGCAAACACAGCCGGGCCTTTTAAAATTTATTCAGAAATGCTTATGCAGCTTTCTTTTCTGCTGGTTTGTTCTTTTTGAACCTCATGTCAGGCGTACCGTCTTTTTTTACAGGACCTTCCATTTTTCCACCTTTGTTTGCTTTGAAACGTTTGTCAGGTGTTCCGTCTTTTTTCACTGGTGCAGCTTTAGCGTCTGCTTTAGGAACCATTTTAATAACCGGAGCTGGCTTAGGAGCCTGCTTCATTTTTTCTGCAGCAGACATTTTTGTTGCAGGTGCCATTTTAGGGGCAGGAGCCATTTTGGTTTCAGTTTTTTTGTCTGCTTTTTTTGATTCCATTTTTGGCTGGGCAAAAGATGCAGTTGCCAACACGACCAGGCCCATAAATAAAGATGTAATTTTTTTCATTTTAATGATGATTTTAGAGTGGAAAATTAATTCACAATTTTATAATGAAATGTTATTGTAGCATTTTTTATGAAATTTTTTTTTGAGTTCATTAAAATGCAATGGTGTGTTTAATGTTTAAGCAAGGTTCATAGTATTGTTAGACACTAAACCATACATTACTCAACCCTTGATTAGCATTTTTAATTAATTTGCGGTCATGCCTATTAACGACATAGACGAACAAAGTGTGCAGGAACAATTTGAACAATTAATAGCTACAGAAGATAAACTGGCAATCCGCGAATTTTTAGATGATCAGAACATTGCCGATGTTGCAGAACTGATTAATGAGAATCCCGAATACGACTCCCAGATCATCACCAATCTTTCTATTCACAGGGCTGCAAGCACTTTTAAAATATTGGATTTTCCGACTCAAAAAAGAATTGTCTCACAATTGAATTCTTTTAAAACGGCTGAACTCCTCAATGAACTGCAGGCCGATGACAGGACAGACTTTTTGGAAGAATTGCCAAAAGAAGTTTTGAGGGAACTCATTAAGTTATTAGATCCGGAAGAAAGAAAAATTACACTGGCCCTGCTTGGCTATCCTGAAGATAGTGTTGGCAGGCTGATGCTGCCGGATTATGTGTATGTATATGCTGACAACACTGTAACCGAAGTGTTTAACATCATCAGAAAATATGCACGAAGCACGGAAACAATTGATGTCATTTATGTGATTAACGAACACGGACAATTGATTGATGATGTGAGAATAAAGGAATTCATTCTGGCGGCACCAGACAAGCAGGTGAGTGATCTGATGGATGAACGGGTCATTTCTCTGAATGTGAATGACGACCAGGAATATGCCAACCAGGTGTTTAAAATGAACAACCGCAATGCCCTGCCAGTGGTGGATGATAACAATGTTTTGCTGGGCATCATTACCATTGACGACATCCTTTGGGTGGCCACTGAAGAGTTTAGCGAGGACATGCAAAAAATGGGTGGTACCGCTGCTTTGGATGAACCATACTTAGATACACCTTTCCTTAAACTGATTAAAAAAAGAGTTGGCTGGCTGGTGGTGCTTTTCTTTGGAGAACTGCTGACAGCAAGTGCATTGGCCTACTTTAATGATGAAATAGCCAAGGCAACAGTCCTTGTCATGTTTATGCCGCTGATTGCATCAAGTGGTGGCAACAGTGGCTCGCAGGCATCCACACTCATCATACAAGCGATGGCTGTGGGCGAAGTGTCTCTGGTTGATTGGTGGAGGGTCATGAGGAGAGAAATTTTGAGCGGCCTTACGTTAGGGGGCATTCTGGGTCTGATTGGCTTTTTAAGAATTTCGCTCTGGCACGTGCTGATGAGCCACGGAATATTACAGGATCTCTATGGCATTCACTGGTTCCTGGTGGCGGTGAGTGTGGGTGTGTCATTGGTTGGTGTGGTGCTGTGGGGCACACTCACTGGCTCCATGCTTCCATTAATCCTCAAAAGGCTTGGTGCAGATCCGGCAGTTTCATCTGCTCCTTTTGTTGCTACTTTGGTAGATGTAACTGGTCTGATCATTTATTTTAGCATGGCTTATATATTTTTGAAAGGAGTGCTTTTGTAAAGTTGAGAGTTGAGAGTTGAGGGTTGAGGGTTTGTGCTGTTCTTTATAAATAAATTCAAGGCTTTTACCTTTGCCAATGGGTTAATTGTTAACTTTAAATATCGGATTGTATCATCAATAAAACCTGCCGCATGAAAAGAGTCAATGAAAAGCTTTTTATCACCATTATATTTGCTTGTATGATTGGTTTCATTTTGGCGAAGATTGACACCTCTAAACATTGGGATGATACGGGTATAACAGTGGCACTTGTCTTGATCTCTTCATTTATTTTGGGAATTATTCAGCCAACATTCGCCTGGGCTTCTGCAATCATCATTGGTGGATTTATTTTTAGTTTTAAGGTCCTTGAATCCCGCAACTACGGGTCTGCCGCTGCAATTCTCTTTGCATTTATTGGAGCATATGGCGGAGTGTTGTTTAAGAAATATATCCTCAATCCTACGATCAAATAATTTTTCCTTCTCACACTGCAATGGCGGCATATTTTAACGAGATTTGTATTACACACCAAAAGAAATACGATGAGAAAAATCACTGTCATATCAATGATTACATTAGATGGAGTAATGCAGGCACCCGGTGGGCCTAAGGAAGATACGTCAGGTGGTTTCAAACACGGCGGCTGGACGGCACCGTATAGTGATGAGGTATTTGACAAAGTGGTGCAGGAAGAACTGAAATCTGCAGACTATCTTTTGGGCAGAAAAACATTTGAAATCTGGGCAAATTACTGGCCTGACCATGGAGAGTTTTGGCCAGCGGTAAACGAAGGTGCCAAATATGTCTTCTCAAAAAACCTGAAGAAGAAAGACCCGCTGGTGACCGGGTGGAACAACTCAACCGTTTTAAAAAGTGCGGGAGACATCAGGAAGCTCAAAGCTTCGGATGGCGCAGACATTCAGGTCTGGGGCAGCAGCAAACTTGTTCAATTACTGTTAAAAAATGACCTTGTAGATGAACTCCGGCTCAAGATCTTTCCATTGACATTGGGCAAAGGAAAAAAGATATTTGACAATGGCGCCATTCCGGCGGCATTTACATTAGTAGATAGTATTATTACCACAACCGGGGTCATTATTGCCAACTACAAACGAGCCGGGGAAGTAAAGACAGGCTCTGTTGGAGAGTAACGCATTTTGGTTTAGAGTTGAGGGTTTAGTGTTTTGCTTTTTTGTTCTTTACTGTTTTGGGTTTCTTTATCATTGGTTTGCGGCCATCCATTTTGGCTAATTGTTGTTCTGTCATTACTTCTTTCAATTTCCCTTTTCTTTCGTTTTGCAATTCCTGCAAACGGCTTTTGCGGGCTGTGTCAGACAGTTGAGTGTCTAATTTAACCGCTCTTATTTTCAGCATAAAATCCTGCTGAATGGCATCCACATTTTTAGCCTGGTCTGCACTTAAATGAAGGCTGTCCTGCAACTGCTTTGTATGCATGCCTTTGATTTGAGCATTTGTACCTGCCCTTCTAAAGCCCCCTGATGCTGTGTTTTGTGCTTTAGCGCAATGTGCAATGACCAATAATAAGCAAACAATGAAAAAAGCATTTTTCATAAAAAGGGTTTTAATTTGTGTTTGTGATTAGCTGCTGGTATAGGTTATACTTGTGAGTTATTTTAAAAAAAATAAAAAATAAAATAATCGTACCAGTTGATTGATAATGGTGCGTAAAAATCTCTTTACATGAAATATTTAGAAAAAACTTGGCAAAGAATAATTGTTTCTTTCCTCATTGCCAGTTTTACTTATGAATTCATATCATTAAATTCTAATGATCCCAATCATTTACAAACTCCTGATAATTCAAGTATTTTCATTTTAATAGTTAGTCCAATTGTGTATGTTGTCTTAACAAAGTATATAAAGCGAAATTCTAAACCTCCTTTTAAAAACTTAAAATGATCGTAGCAATTGATTGATAAACAATGTGATAAATGAAGGCGTTGAATTACAATCCTCTTCTTTGTCGCTGAAAGAATACTTAATTTTATTCATGAAAATTGTACTTCAATATGTGAATGATAGTTTGGGCAATATCCATAAGCGAATGGCTAAGCTGAAAAAGTATGAACAAACTCTTAAGATTAAAACCGATCTTAAAAATGACGGTGTCATTACCAGCAATAAATTCTAACGGTGTTTATCCTCCTGGCTTGGGGATGGATTTATCCCAATAATGAAGTAAAACAGTCAGCACAACCACTTCCTGGAATAATGTGTTGAAACCTAACCTGGCCATATGATATTGACCGGTTACTTATGTATTTCACTTGTAAAATGAAATTCTATATCAGGATTGTTTTGTCTTTCCGTGTTTAAAAACCATTCACTTTGCGCCAGGTAAACCATGTGTCCGTCCTTGTCTTCGGCAGTGTTGGCAAGTTTGTAACGGGCAAAATCATCCAGCTTTTTCTGGTCTTTGCTGCTGAGCCAGCAGGCTTTGTAAAATGGCAGGCTGTTGAACTGCACACTGGCGCCATACTCGTGCAGCAGGCGATATTGAATGACCTCAAACTGTAGTTCGCCCACGCAGCCGATGATCTTTTTAGTGCCACCAAATTGGGTAAACAATTGCGCCACGCCTTCATCGGTCAGTTGCAGCAACCCTTTTTCCAACTGTTTGGTTTTCATCGGGTCTTTGTTCACCACTTCTTTAAATATTTCGGGGGAAAAAGTAGGGATTCCTGTGAAATAAAAGTTCTCGCCTTCGGTCAGCGTGTCGCCTATTTTGAAATTTCCCGTATCGAACAGTCCAACCACATCACCGGGAAAAGCTTCGTCCACCACTTCTTTGTCCCTGGCCATGAAACTGTATGGCGCACTGAAACGAACATCTTTGTCTATTCGAACGTGGTGAAAATATTTATTCCGCTCAAACTTGCCGCTGCACACCCTCAGAAATGCAATACGGTCGCGGTGTTTGGGATCGAGGTTGGCGTGAATCTTAAAAATGAATCCGCTGAATTTTGGCTCTGCCACACTCACAGCCCTTACACTCGTCTGCCGGTCCCGGGGCGTGGGGGCAATGCGGATGAACGTATCAAGCAGTTCCTTTACCCCAAAATTATTGACGGCACTACCAAAAAACACAGGTGCTATTTTGCCACTTAAATAATCCTCCGTTTTCAATTCGCCATACACACCGTCTATCAGTTCCACATCTTCACGCAAGGTGGCGGCGTCCTTCTCTCCTATTTTATTGTCCAAAATTTTGTCATTCAAGTCCTGAATCTCCACTGAGTCTTCGCCCAGGCCTTTGGTACTGGCGGCAAAGAGGACAAGATTTTTATCGTGCAGGTTATAGACACCTTTGAATTCTTTTCCCTGGTTGATGGGCCATGTCATGGGATGCAGGGAAATTTTCAGCTCATTTTCAATTTCTTCCAGCAGGTCAAAACGGTTCTTGCCATCGCGATCCATTTTGTTGATGAAGACAATGACAGGCGTATCCCTCATGCGGCAAACTTCCACAAGGCGGCGGGTCTGGTCTTCTACCCCGTTCACACTGTCTATGACCAGCACAACGCTATCCACAGCCGTGAGGGTGCGGTATGTATCTTCAGCAAAATCTTTGTGGCCGGGAGTATCCAGCAGGTTGATGAGCATGTCTTTATACTCAAAACTCATGACAGAAGTGGCAACGGAGATGCCCCGCTGGCGTTCTATTTCCATAAAATCGCTGGTAGCGTGTTTCTTTATTTTGTTGCTCTTGACCGCACCGGCGGTTTGAATGGCGCCACCAAACAACAGGAATTTTTCGGTCAGGGTCGTCTTTCCCGCATCGGGGTGGCTGATGATGGCAAATGTTTTGCGCCGGGCTATTTCTTTTTCGTATTTCATAATTCCTTCGGAATAGTCATAAAGTCATTGAGTCAGTTGAGTCATGTTCATTCTATTTGTTAGGGAAATGACTGAGTGACTTTTGACTAAATGACTTTTTTAAAAGTGGGCAAAGGTAGGGTGAAGAGAGGAACGGCGGTTGAAGGAAAAGTTTACACTTTCTACTTTCATTATTAGGCTAAATAAAGAATTGGAATAATCGTTCTCCTTAAATAAAATTGGGTAAAAATTTTTCCCAAATGCCTTCCTGAAAGTTGACGAAGTGCAAAAACATTTCCTCCGGGTCTTCAGTAAAGTTGAGGAAGGGCAAAAACTTTTCCTCCGGGTCTTCCTGAAAGTTGAGGAAGGACAAAAACATTTCCTCCGGGCCTTCTGTAAAGTTGAGAAAGGGCAAAAACATTTCCTCCAGGCCTTCTGTAAAGTTGAGGAAGGGCAAAAACTTTTCCTCCGGGTCTTCTGTAAAGTTGAGGAAGGCTAAAAGGATTTCCCAAATGTATTTTTGAAAGTTGCGGGGAGTTTTGACTGAGTTAATAGGTATAATAATATCTGGATGAGTAAAAAGTTGCTGATATTTTTGAAGTATTATAACTGTTTTATGTCACAACCTTTTTTGTCAAAAAGATAAGAATCACAATCCTACTTTGATAGAGTTTATCCAAACTTAAAAATTGATACAGAGTATACAGTTGTTTACCTGCAAATAATAACACACCCCTAATCCATATCTTTCCACCCACCCATAAAAGGAAGAACAAAAATTCCCACCAAAACGATCAGCACATTTTTCATGACACACCTTTGCGGGGATAGTGTAAAAACTGTACCCTTTTGAATAGGAATGCCAGTTGTTTTAAGCTCCGTAGGCGCTTCCTCAAATGCAGGAGCAGAATAGGCCAAAAAGAGGTATCCGCACCCCCACTTCTACTTCTCAACACTTGCCAACAACCCCGCAGGCACATTTAGTTTAGCTGTTTTAAAATCAATTAAACCGTTTTTTTCGTCTTCTATATTGGTGGCTTGTGTGTACACATCGCCAGCTATAGAGCGTTTGCGCAATTCCTGCTTAAACAGTTGGATTTGCTGGGTTCGTTCCTCATCATTTTTGGGGCCTCCATAGTCCACAAATCCAAAGCCACCCCACTCGCTGACAATAATGGGCACCTGCTTGCGGAAATAAAACGGATCGCCTACTACCAGGGGGAAGGCTGTAACACCTACCAGTTGCCCTGCCACCAACTGGTCAAGCATTTCCTGCCAACGTTCAAATACCGGTGTGTAAAGGTGGGCGGTCAGTATATCGGACTGTAGTTTGCCTTCCAGCGAAATATGTTGCCAGCCGTCGTTGTCCACTACCAGGAACTGCTTGTGCATCAGTTGCATGTAGTGGTAGGTATCAATGATGTATTTGCGGGTCACTGGATTGGTGGCAATGTCCTGTGCCCCCCAATCTTCGTTGTACAAACTCCAGATGACGACAGAGGGGTGCGTGCCTATCAATGCCAGCATCCTCTCCAGTTCATCGCGGTGGTTTTCCCTGCTCTTGTGGCTTGAATTGTGGGGGCTTGGCACCTCAACCCACAACAGCATCCCTATTTTATCGGCCAGCTTGTAAATGCGCGGATCAACTCCAGCTATGTGAATTCGCACCAGGTTGCAGCCAAGTGCCTTCATTGCCAGCATGTGTTTTCTGATCTCGTCGTAGGTGGCATTGCCGGGTTGATATAAAATGCCGTCCAGGTAAACTGATTTATTATTCAGGTAAATGCAACAACCTCTCGATTCTATTTTCCTTAAACCAAAATAAGTCTCTACCTCAGCAGAATGTCCGTTAACATCTACCAGGGCAGCCACCAGGCGGTATGGGTAGGGGTCATCAGGAGACCATAGCTTGGCATTGGGAATGGCTATAACAACCCTTTGTTGCTTTTGTCCCGCTTCCAGCTTTATTGGAAACTCATCTGTTGTTATTGGTTCTGTTCCGGGTTGTTTTCTTACATAAACCTTCAGCCGGATGGTGTATTCGCCTGGGTCCCTTACGCGGCTTGTCAGGTCAAACCGTACAAGATTATCTTCCACAATAGACACCACGCCAATGCGGGACCGCAGCCTGTTACGTTCCACAGGTTCCAGCCAGATGCTGCGGACGGCACCTGAGTATGTCTGATACCAGATGCCCCCACGTTTATACACATGTGACTCCTGTTTGCCGCGGGTTATGTCGGCATCCATTGTGTCCGCTATCCTTACGGTCAGGCGGTTGATGGGACGCAATATATCCTCAGGCAGTTCATAAGAGAATGAAGTGTATTCGCCCACATGAATCAGTTCTCCTTCAATGGTTTTCAAGGGGGTACCGTTGAGCCATACCTGTGTTTCATAGCCGCAGGCACCAAAAGTTAGCTGCAGCAAAGAGTGCTCCGCCGCATTTCCATTGACACGTTGTGGGAGGGGAAATTCCCTTTCGTACCAGGCCACTACCTTATCTGTCCAGCTCTTCACGTTCTTTTCTTCCGTTCCCTGTGCTATATGGTCTTCTATAGAGCCGGGCCAATTGGCTGTTTGATCATAGGTATGCCCCAGGTGCCAATGCTCCAGCATTCCCCTCTCTTCCAGATCGAGAGCAAACCGCCATTCACCATCCAGCAATACAGGCGAACTTGACCTTACAACTGCACGTGGCAGGGGATCTACAAAATTGTCTTCAGCATAGGCATCTTCCAGGCTTCGGGAAGTGCTATAATTAGGGTGTATTGTTTCCATAGGGATTATAACGGAATTTAAAACCAATCATTGTACTCTGAATCAATAAAATTTGGGGGAAGTTTAGATCATTCTATGGCAAGTAATTTAAAGGCGCGTTAATAGTCACATACAGTTGTGATCTTAGTGTCAGCCTCATTTATGTTCAATAGAATTTGCAAACATTTAGGGCAAAATTTCGTATTCGGATGAAGCCTGCAATATTGAATCCAAGATTGTATTTATGGGAGATTTTGGGAGAAAATTGTTTGAGTGGGTGGGATTTGCTGCCGCTTTTATATCATCGTTAAACAAAGCCAGGAAAATCAATTAAGCCAAAGTCATTTTCTCTTCACATATACCTCCGGCAGGTATTAAAATCACTTTTCCTGCCTGCAGATCTCTGCCACCCGTTTTTGCTTTTACGACAACTTCATGTTTGCCGGGTATCAGGTTTCGTTTGCCTGCGGTAGAGCCTTTAAATTGTTCAGGTTCGCCATTATCTATGATCATTTCCCATCCTTCCTTAGCCACATCTTCATTAGTAATGCCAATCAAGGGTTGAAAAATTGGTGAGAAATGACTCCAGCGGAGTCAAATATTTGTAGCAGAAATAGTTTCCAAAATGTTTTCACAACTCCTTTAGGAGTTGAACATGCAGTTTCTAATGTTCGACTCCTAAAGAAGTCATAGAAATCGTGGGGATATTTTTTTTCTACAAATATTGAACTCCTCTGGAGTTCTAAACCTTGATCAGCATTAGTAATGGTCAGGTTTAGTGCACCAGGTTCTACAACTGCCGGTTGGGCTTTAATAGATTCATCCAAAGTTTTGATGGTATTTTGAAACTCCTGTACCCAAACATTTGTTTCTTCACGCACTATTGTACTTATTTGGGATGTAAAAGTCTTGCATCTGTGCACTTCAGGTATTTCGCCAATCCAATTTCCGTGTCCGGGATTGATAGGAGTTGTCCATTCAAGTGTTGTGGCCTCCCATGGATTTTGTGAAGTCACTTTTCTTCCTTTATACATAGAGTAGAAAAAGTTGAATATAAAAAGTATTTGCACTGCAAAAACAACCATTGAAACAATTGAAATAAATACGTTGATATGAATAATTGCAAACAAAAAATCGCTTAGCTACAATGATCACTTCAGAGATGCGGATTAGCTATATTGTTGGAAAACATCAAAATGTGAAGAATTTTATTGGTTTTATGATACAAGAGGAATGATTTGTTTATAAATGAATAATAGTTCAATGCACATTTGATTCATCGGGTGGCAGGAAAAATTATTTTCGTTTTTCTATAAGCATGTCACTCCGTTTTAGCTAAAAAAATGGGAAACCTATTTGCAATGCTTTTAACTAATTCTATAAACCCTTTAAAAGGCAAAGCCCTTTTACTAAAGTTTTATTATCACTCCCGCCCTTTGGCAGTTCAGAGCTACCTGCAATTGAAAAGTCTTTTTAAATAGGGATGTGTGGCTTGAATTATATAAATCAACAGCCTTTTTTGCCTGCATGTTATAGGCACTGTTCATGGGAATGGTAAGCAGTGCCAGGCCTGCCCCTATGCCAATCAATACTCCGGGAAATTTGGTATTTTGATTTTTGTTAAAGAAATAACCACCCAGACCATAGCCAATCAAAAAGCCTCCCACACCACCCAAAACGGAGCCTGTGACATAGTTTGATTTTGCAGACTGAAAAAGTTTATAAGCTTCAGCATTGGTGGATAGCTTATTAGCCACTTCTTTTAATTTTAGCTTTTGTCCATCTGCATAAAATTGATAAGTGCCAAATTGTTTCCTGGCTTCAATCGTGTTATCATATTGAGCAAACATTTTGTTGGCGTATAGAAATAGAATAGCTGCAAGCAGGAAATGTTTTAGGGACATTGTGTTATGATTGGTTTTGTAGAGTAAAATTACCTTATTACCTTAGTAACAACGCTAAGATCAAATGTTATTCAACTTTATTATCTTATCTTGAATATAAAGAAGGTAATAAGGTTGGTTAAACAAGTATAAAATGAATGCTACTAAGGTAATAAGGTTGTCGTTGGTATATTCAAGTTGCTTATCTTAAACTCACGTTTAGTTAATGACATTGACACACAGCGGTTATGTTTTGCCTGAAATGCAGGTGATGAACACTTGCATAGGCGAAATAACACCAAACCTAATGTTTTCCATTTGTTTATTTTTTTGCAATGATGATTGTGTGTACTTCCTCTATCGAATGACGGTTTGTGTAAGTTTTGTTGACTGATAAAATTGTTTCCAGGTGATTGTTTGCGAATTCTTTTGCCAGGCTTTCTATTGTGTGAAAATAAAAATAAATCCTGTCTCCACTACTCCCGGTTTGGAAACCTGATTGAGCATAATCGCCCTCAACAAAACTGATGTATAAAACGCCGCTGTCATATAGCAGGTTGCTACAGTCTTTTATGAATTTAGAACTGTCAGGTGCTGATAAATAGGGAAGACAAAATCCACAAACAATGCCGTCGAACCTTGTTTGCAGCTTGTCTGTTTCTCTACAGTCCATCACTTCAAAGTCGGCTGTTGGGTTGTTTGCCTTTGCTAAGGATTTGTAACGAAACAATCTATACAATTACCGGGCTAATTTTATAATTCCATTCACCATGAAATTCATCTCTTGTAATTGCTACTTCCGCCAA
>JAYTGA010000050.1:0-23677 GCA_043733905.1 Segetibacter sp. | reverse complement strand
TGAATTACAACATGCTGAAAGCAACCCAAAAAACGACTTTGCCCATCTCATCCGTTGCAGGGCAGGAGGGCTTAAAAGAACTGAAGTTTGACCTCACAGGAAACATGAACCGCTATGTGTGGAGTTTGGATAACAAGGTGATTTCTGAAAGTGATAAAATACTGATTAAGAAAGGCGAAAACGTTCGCATCATTCTCTACAACAACAGCATGATGCGCCACCCAATGCACCTGCACGGTCACGACTTCAGGTTGCTGAACGGGCAGGGCGACTATGCACCGATGAAGAATATCATTGACATCATGCCAATGGAAAAAGACACCCTGGAATTTGCTGCAAGCGAACCCGGTGGCGACTGGTTTTTTCACTGCCATATACTCTACCACATGATGAGTGGCATGGGGCGGGTTTTTAGTTATGAAAACTCACCTGCTAACCCGCAGTTGCCCAATGCTGCTGCTGCCCGCCGTGGCTTATTTGCCGACGACAGAAAGTTTCACCTGATGGGGAAGATTGGTGTAGAAAGCAACGGCAGCGATGGTGAAGCCATGCTGGCAAGCACCCGCTGGAAAGCCTCTACACTGTGGCATCTCGGCTATCATGACATGCACGGTTACGAAAGCGAAACCATGATTGGCCGCTACCTTGGTCGCATGCAGTGGTGGTATCCTTATGTTGGGTTCGATTATCATTATAAGGTAGAAGGCGGCCCCAAAAACATTTTCGGCAATGAAGAAAAAAACTGGTTTGGACAAGTAAGCAACAAGAACAACCGCAAGACAGTAGCAGCGGGGATTGCCTATACTTTGCCCATGCTCTTTGTCGCCGATGCAAGGGTGGATGGCGATGGAAAATTTCGCTTTCAGTTAGGCCGGGAAGATATACCGGTTACAAGAAGATTAAGGGCTAGTATAATGATAAACACCGACAAAGAATACATGGCAGGCTTGCGCTACATTGCTACTAAATACTTGTCGCTATCTTCGCATTACGACAGCGATATGGGCTTAGGGGCAGGGATTACGTTGACATACTAACAAGCAAATTTATGAATCACTGCATTCCACGTACACAACCGATAAACGACTACACTTACGGTTTATCAAGATGTTGCAGACTGCTTTTGTTTATACTTTTTACCTGCTTTACTTTCTCTTCATTTTCCCAAATCAATCACCAGCAAAAGGCAGATCCCCGACCCACGCACAACACCATTTATATAAATGAGTATTCCAGTGTCATCTCATTTGACCCTTGCACAAATAAAATGCTGATTGATAGCCCCGCCAATTTTCAAAATGGGGATATGGTATTGCTCATTCAAATGCAGGGAGCCGCGATTGATAGCACCAATACACCCGCCTTTGGCAATATCATCGACTACCGTCACACTGGCAATTACGAGTTCAACTACATCGCAAATATTGCAGGCAATGAGGTCTTTCTGCAAAATGTTGTTACCCGCAAATATGATTTTCAAAAAGGAAAAGTACAAATCGTGAATGTGCATCCGTTTATCAGCTACACAGTTGCTGATCCTGTCTCATGCCCGGCGTGGAATGGTTCTACAGGAGGAGTGATTGTCCTTTTTTCAAAAAACATACTCACTTTATACCAACCGATAGATGCCACCTCACGGGGATTTCGGCAGGGAATAACCGCTAACTTTCGCTTTGATACGCTGGTTTGCGGGCAAACCGATTACTACGCAGACTCTACCTCATGGCAATATGCACGAAAAGGAGAAGGCATTGCCCTTGCAGGCTTTGATAAGTGGAATGGCAGGGGGAAATTTGCGAATGGCGGCGGCGGTGGCAATGCTCAAAACAGTGGCGGTGGTGGCGGTGGCAATTTTGGACAGGGAGGGCAGGGAGGCTATCAGTTGGATAGTTGCGGAAGTGCTCCCTTTAGCAACGGAGGATTACCCGGCACAGGACTTAACTACAACAACAGCGTCAACCAAATATTTATGGGTGGTGGTGGTGGTGCGGGTCACATGGATAGTGACAATCCCGCTTTTAATGCTTCCGGTGGGGCAGGCGGGGGAATTATTATCATCAAAGCCGACTCTTTACAATCCAACAATTATAGAATTGCTGCAACTGGCAACCGGAGTGCGTATTGTTACTCCTGCACCAACGATGGCACGGGTGGCGGTGGAGCAGGCGGCACTGTTTTACTTGACATAGGCACTTATCTCGATTCTGCAACCATCGCTGTAAACGGCGGCGATGGCAGTTTGGTATTGAATTATTTTTCGCCAAAGGATCGTGTAGGACCTGGCGGTGGTGGGGCAGGTGGTGGAATTTGGTTCAAAGGAAATGTACCACCTCTTGCCCGAACAGTTGTAACAGGCGGAGCCAATGGAACCATTTACGATGATGCCGAAAACCCATGGGGAGCCATACCAGGAAGCAATGGTGCAGTATTGAATAACCTGCAAATGCCTTTCGATACTGTCGCTTTTACTCAACCCACCATATTGATTGATACAAGCGTTTTCAATTGCCGCAGATATACTTTTAAGGGCAGTGTAATACCCGGTTTTTTGCCCATTGCCTCGTGGCGATGGAATTTTGGCGATGGCTTCATTGATACCCTGCAAAATACCGTGCATACTTACGCTCTTGGTGCCAGTTTCCAGGTCAGCCTTACTGTCACCGACACAAACAGTTGTAAAACCGATACCGTCAAAACGATTGTTGTGCCGCCATTGCCACATGTCATTGCCACCAAATCAAATGATATAGACTGCTTTCATGGGGCGGTACAGTTAAATGCAACGGGAGCCTCCACCTATTCATGGCAACCTGCTGGCACACTTGATCATCCAGATTCACCCAATCCAATAGCGAGTCCAACACAACAAACCATTTATTTAGTAGTTGGTTCAGGTGTTAACGGCTGTACCGATTCAAACTCTGTTACAGTGAAAACCAATACGCTGGATAAGATCAATTGTCTCATGCCCTCTGCGTTCACCCCCAACAACGATGGTCTAAATGATTGCTTTGGAATCAAAGGCTGGGGCTTCATTCAGCAATTGAATTTTACCATCTACAACCGTTGGGGTCAGGTCGTTTTTCATTCACAAAATCCTGGTGATTGCTGGGATGGAAAATTTGAAGGACAATACCAGGCTGCAGGGGCCTATGTGTATGAAATAGCAGCTAAGACTTTGTGTGGAAGTGTTGAAAGAAAAGGCACTTTGGTACTGATAAGATAGTTTTGAGAATAGCTGTAGAGTACTTGTAAGATGGAGAAGGGCATAACTTTTATTGATTAAAAAATGGCTTTCTATTTTTTCTATAAACATTTAAAACAAACAAAAATGAAAACGATTCTCATGGCGCTTGCTATCATCTTAGCAACCACAACAACCTTTGCACAAGCAACGAAAGACAGCACTAAAATGCACCACGGTCATCACGGCCACCACAGCCAAATGAAGACAAAGTACACCTGCACCATGCACCCTGAAGTGGTGATGAATAAGCCGGGCAAATGCCCTAAGTGTGGAATGGATTTGGTGCCGATGAAGAAAAAAGGAAAGAAGATGGAGAAGCCAATTGGGGATATGAAAATGTAGATGTGGTTATAAAAGCGAATTAAAAGAGGCTGCCTGAAAATGCGGCCTCTTTTTTTTATTGAGCAACTGTTGGAAATGCTGCCTAATGGTTTGCAGTACAAGGGAGTGACACAACGATGTTGAAAGATGAACAAATGCCGGGGCAAAAAACAAAACCGCTTCCTATTCCGCCAATGGCACCTCGACAATAAAAGTCGTTCCCTTGCCCAATGTGCTGTCCACTTTTATATTGCCTTTGTGCACGTCTATGACTGTCTTTACATAGCTCATTCCCAGGCCAAATCCTTTTACGTTGTGGAGGTTGCCTGTGTGGGCACGATAAAATTTTTCAAAGACTCTTTTCACGGTTTCTTTGTTCATGCCTATGCCATTGTCCTGAATTTTTATCCGGATATTTTTATTGTCACTTTCGGTGCATATTTTAAGAACAAGATTTTCTTTTGAGTATTTGATGGCATTATCTATGAGGTTAGATAATAGGTTTGTAAAGTGAGCTTCGTCTGCTACAATATCCGCATTTTTAGCATCCAGTTGTAGCTCTACTTTTCCGTCAATATCCTGAATTTGCAATTGGTAATTGTTGAGTGCATTTAAAACCATGGTGTGCGCATTCACCTTGTTCATATTCAGTTTCAGTTCTTGCTTGTCGAGCAGTGCAGCTTGTAATATTGTTTCCACATGCTTGTTCATGCGCTTGTTTTCTTCCTTAATAATGCCGCTGAAATAATCCATTTTTTGCGGGTCTTTCAAAACTTTTTCATTTCGCAAAGCATCCACTGCCAGCGAAATGGTAGCCAGCGGTGTTTTGAATTCGTGGGTCATGTTGTTAATGAAATCAGTCTTTATTTCACTCAGCTTTTTTTGCCGTAGCAATGCCTGTATGGTGACCCCAAACGCCGTGAGAATGATTAGAGTAAATCCGACCGCAAACACAATCATCCAAACCATGGACTCCCACACCTGTATGTTGTAGTTGGGAATAATAACAATGAGGTGTTCAAAAGGGTCTTTCATTTCCGTGTAATCCGGCGGCACAATGGCAATGATAATGTTCTTATTGTGGGTGGTGTCGCTTACTTCATTCACAAATTTTGCAGACTGCATTTCGAGCAGATAGCTGGAAGAATTGTAGGTTATACCAAACTCAAAATTGATGTCTTTCAGCCCTCTGTCGTCAAAAGCCTGTTTTAGTTTTTCTCTTATTTCAAACGGTGAAAAATGGTCTGACAGCAACGACCTGCCAAGCGGAATCTGGTAATCGTCGCCCAGCAAACTGAGGTTTTTTTTGCGTGAAATTTTCATGTAAGGAGCATGTGAAGCGCTTTTGCTCAGTTCATTGGCCACGTCCGTTCCGGCCTCTTCTGCCCGCTGCCCAAGCTGTGCCTGGCGCAGGATCGTCATGTCTCTAAACCAGCTTACCTGCAATAAAATAATGCCCAGCAGAGACAACGTAATCAGCACAATAATAACAGGGAAGCTTTTTTTCATTCGTACAAATATAAAATTACTTGTTTGCTTGTGGTTAATCAATTTGGTTTTTAACGCCCTCTTGACAACAAAAAAAAGTTTCGCAAAAGCATTTTGGTAATTTTATGAAGTTTTAACCCAGATTTTATGGTTGATATATCCGCAGGAAAACTATTAATAGCCGATCCGTTTTTAAAAGACCCGAATTTTAAAAGGTCAGTTGTGTTCATTTGCGAGCATAAAGACGAAGGCAGCTTTGGCTTTGTGCTCAACAGGCCACACGACCAGTTATTAGGCGAATTGTTGCAGGGTTTTGAGTCGTCCACATTTCCCGTTTATTATGGTGGCCCGGTGCAGTTGGACACGCTTCATTTCCTGCACCAATGTCCAGACCTGATACCGGGTGGTGTGGAAGTGACAGACGGCATTTATTGGGGCGGCGAATTTGAGGCAGTCCTTGACATGCTTAAACTTAATAAACTCAACAATAGCAACATTCGTTTTTTTATTGGCTATAGCGGCTGGAGCCAGGGCCAGCTCGAAGAAGAAATGAACATCAAAAGCTGGATAACAACTGATGCCACCCAGCCACTCATTTTTCCTAAAAACGTGAATGAAACATGGAAAGAAGCATTGAAACAACTGGGTGGCGACTATGTGCAGTTGATCAATTATCCACTGGATCCGCTGTTGAATTGAGAGAACAAGGAATTAGTGAACAGGAAACAGTGAATGGGGAACAGGAAACTGTGAACTGAAAACACTAAACATTAAACCCTCAACTCTCAACTGCCTTAGAGGTGGTTTAATTATTGAACAAATATATTTCTGCACCAATTAAAAAGTATGATGGAAAAAGAAGGATTTTTTGTAGAAATAAAAGATATGGTGGGGGAATATGCCGAAGACAGGCTGCTGCTGCTGAAACTTCAGGCAACGGAGAAGCTGGCCAAAGTTTCTTCGTCATTGTTTATTGTTGCATTGGTGGGGTTTTTTAGCCTCCTTATTTTCATGATTATTAGTTTTATTGGCGGCTACTATTTATCATTGGCTGTTCACAGCTATCCCGGCGGATTCGCTATTTTGGGAGGTATTTATTTGTTGATTATTTTCCTGCTCCTCTACCTCCACAAAAAATATATGGCACGTATTGTTGCAGACAAAGTGGTCAAATTTTCATTAGAATCCAACAACAAATTTGAGCATGAAGTATAAAACAAAATACGACCTTTCACATGTGACCAGCATGGATACACTCCGCCGCGAACAACTGGTTGTGAAAGGCCGCCTGAAAAGCCGTGAGGAAGAAATGAAAATGAAGATGTATGAAATTCCTGCAGAACTGACAGCGGCAGGCATCAATCGCTTCATTCCAACTTTTCTTCGGGGGAAAGTGACCAATGCGGCTCTGAACGGCAGCAAAAAACTCATCAACGCTTTTTTTGTTCCTGAAAATAATCAGCCGCAAAACCTGCTTACACACACAGTCAAAAACCGGGGTATTTTTTCTTTTATTAAAAAAGGAATCTCGCTATTTAAAAAAGTGAGATAACTTTTTTGAAACTGGTTTGTTAGATAAGCATAGCTGCATTTCCTCAAAAAATGATGATTGCTATACCTTCGCACTCCCTATGGCAAAATATGCACACGACACAGTAGTTCCTGATAAAGATAGTAGAGAAAATAAAAAGCAGCAGGTGGCTGAAATGTTCGATGACATTGCCTTTCGCTACGACTTTATGAACAGGTTCCTCTCCGCCGGAATAGATGTAACCTGGCGCAAGAAAGCAATTGAACAATTGCGGAATTTAAGACCCCAATACATTTTAGACGTGGCAACAGGAACAGGAGATGTTGCTATTCTGACACATCAAATGCTCAATCCTGTAAAAATTACCGGCATTGATATTTCAGAGGGCATGTTGGAAATTGGCAGAAAAAAAATTGAAAAACTGGGGCTGCGAAATAAGGTAGAACTCCTATCAGGCGACAGTGAAATCATTCATTTCCCAGACGATAGCTTTGATGCCATCACAGTTGCTTTTGGTGTGCGTAATTTTCAAAATTTAGAACAGGGACTTGCAGAAATGTACCGGGTACTGAGACCAGGGGGCAAACTGGTCGTTCTTGAATTTTCAAAGCCTAAAAACCTATTCTTTAAAAGCTTTTACAATCTCTACATGAACTATATAGCACCCGGGTTTGGAAATCTTTTTGCCAAAAACCGCAGTGCCTATCAATATCTGAATGACTCTGTGCAAAAATTTCCCGAAGGGCAAAATTTCTTAAAAATTCTGGAGCAAAAAGGATACAAATCAACCTTTTACCAACCGCTCACCTTTGGCATTTGCAGTGTATATTGTGGGAGTAAGTAGAATTTAAAAAGAGATACACCAGAAGGAAAAAACAATAAAATCCCCTCCCAAACGTTCATACTTAACACAGATTTAAGTAAACTCTTAGGCTGCTTCAAAAAAGGCAAGTAAATTGCCTCTTCTAAACAAAAAACCGTTTATATAAGCAAAGTTGTACCCTATTTTTTCTAAGGAATATTTTAATGAAAACTTTTCGTACAAAGGGAATTGCACAATGCTTGTATTGGTTTGCGAAGCCGATGGCTGTTGCAATGTCTTTTCTTTTTTCGCTTTCAGCTTTTTCACAGATAGAAGAACATCGCCCCGACCACGATAATTGGCCTTACTACTTTGGCATGTCTATCAGTTACAACGTTTCTACTTTACATCCTGAAAAACACCCCCAATTTTTGCAAAACGATAGTGTATTGTCTGTGGAGCCGGGAAGCAGTGGTGGTGTGGCCTTGGGTCTTGTTGGCACCTTGCAACTTACCCGCCGCATTTCCTTGAGAGCCAACCCGCAGTTGATCATCGGTGGCGCAAAATATTTTACCTATTCGCTCAAATATCCTTTGCCTCCAGATGAAAAGCCGATAGAAAAGAAGACACTGCCTTCAACGATTATCAGCTTCCCATTCCAGTTTAAGTTTAACAGCGACAGGATTGATAATTTCAGAGTTTACTTGCTGGGCGGTGTCAAATATGATATTGACCTTGCCAGCAACTCACAGTCTCGCAATGCCGATGACTTGGTGAAGCTAAACAAAAGCGATTTTGGCATAGAAGCCGGCATTGGTTTTAACTTTTTTATGCGGTTTGTGACCTTTTCTCCCGAATTGAAAATCAGCAATGGCCTGACCAATGTTCACAGTCGCGATGCTCACCTCAAATTCAGCAATGTGCTGGACAAGTTGCAAAGCCGGATGCTGGTGTTTACGATTATTTTAGAGGATTAGGTTGGGGTTTTTGGGAACACGGATAACACAGATTAGACGGATTGAAAACGGATTTTCTTTCTCCGTATGGATGAGATTTATTAGTTTGCCTTTGCGAGGTATAATCAATTCAGACTAATTTTTGAAACGCCAATAGTGCAATAGAATTTACCCTAAAAACAAAAAGGCTATAGCACCTTTTTACAGTGCCATAGCCTAACAGTTAGTAATTGTTGCAGTTGATTTTGATGCGTAGTTTTTTAGTTTCCGGCGACAGTCATTTTTTTACTCTCCATCATTTTACCATCAACAACCAAGGAGTAAATGTATGTGCCTGCTGAAAGTCCTGTGGTATCCACTTTCAACAATCCTTTGCCTGTGTTGGTCAATTCTGTTTGCTTAATGGTTTTTCCATAAATATCTGTAATGACCAAAGTAGCTTTTGCTCCTGCTTTAGAAATGTTGTAACCAATGGTGGTTGCGTTGCCCACGGGTGGATTCGGAACGTTTTGTTCAAGGGTGGTTGTGCTAAGTTTAATGGCAGAAGTTGCTACGGCAGATTTTGCGCCGGGGCTTAGTTTTTCTACCAATGCTACCAGTTCAGCTATTTGCTGGCTTTGTTGGTTTAGCAGGTTTTTTTGCTCTTCCAGTTGTGTGGCTTGTGCTTTTGCATTGGCTTCCTGCTCCTGCATGGCTTTGATGATGACGGGAATGAGTTCGGTATAATTCACCGCTTTGAAATTCACTCTTGTAGAAGTTGCACCATCGGTATTGAGACCATCAGCAGAACGTTTGCCTTTTATTTCAACAGAAGTTTCTTTTACCAGGTTTGGCAATATTTTTTCTACTTCCTGTGCTATCAGCCCGTAGTGGTTGCCTTGTGGCAATTGTAGCAACGAATAGTTTCCTTCCCTTTTAAAATCATAGTTTTTGGGTTGCAAAGCACTAATGATTTGTAGTGCATTTCCAAAGTCAGTGATGTTTGTTTTCAACCTGGCATCTGAACCCACATACTGACCACTGCTGAAAACATCGCCATTGAAGTAGCCTGCATAGCTCGAAGGGTTACCTGTGGAACCATAGACACCAATAGACTTGCCGCTGGTGGCATACAAAGCTGCACCAATGGTATCATTTTGTGCAAACACCCCGTTTCCTTTGCTGGCATAACCTTCTAAGCCAATGCTGAAATTGGCTCCCACACCTGTTATACATCCGTTTGTAGAAGTTGCACTTGATTTAGCAACATAAATTCCCTGGTTGATGCCTGATTTGGATGAATACAGTATGTACTTATTCACCGGGTCTGCTACCACAATCCCATTGTGTGTCGCATCTGCTTGAATGTTCAATGCAGTGCCTGATAAGGTGTCACCATTTACACCAACAAGACCTTTTAAGGAACTGTTTTTTGCTACGGAAAAATTTCCTGAACCAACGCTTACATTGCCCGTTGCAGCAGTAACTGTCAGTTGTGTATTGTTAACAGCAATGTCTCCTGTGTTGCCTATGCGCAATCTTTCTGCACGGTTGCCTCCATTGCTTCCGGTCACAAAAGAAATTCGTGCAGGAACATTGCCCGCAGTAGGTGTACCATCCACATAAAAGTCAACAGCAGCAGGGTTTTGAAACGATGTGCCATCGTAGCCCGAAGTGAGGAAAGACATCAACTGGTCGTTGCTAACCACGGCTGCCGGTGCGGCCAATGTGCCACGGCTGCGGCGGCCTATAAATACTGGTCTTGCTACAGATAAAGAAGAACCCATTCCCAGGATAAAGTCTGCATTGCCCGAAAGCTGCTCACCAAAACCAGTGAACAAAGGCGCACCTGCATTGGCCCATGATGCAGCAGGAACACCGCCACTTCCTTTTATGGAAAAGATGTTTGGCATGGTGGTGGTGCCAATGCCCACACGACCCAGTGTGTCTATGGTAAGGCGGGTTGCATTTTTGGTAGCCAGGTTAAGCGATACCGAATTGGTAGTGCCTAAGAGAGATGTGGCTGTTGCATTGTTGTTGCCGGTCAGGTTCCACTGAGCCTTGCTTTCCATCCCAAAAGAAAGCAGAGAGAACGCTAATAGTGCTGCGAGATTTTTTTTCATAATAGTCGTTTTATTTTTTTTAATGAAATTGTTTATGATGAATCAGGTGTGATGATTTTGTCTTGTTTTCAGACAGTATAATCACACCTGATTTTGTTTTAAAAAATTGATTAGAGTTTAATGGCTTTTAAAGTTTGCAAATGGTCGCCTTGTCTTAGTTCTACCAGGTAAGTTCCCGGTGCCAGCTCACCGCCAAAACTGAAGATTTGGTCAGGCATTCCTTTGGCAGAATACAGGACTCTTCCGTTAATGTCCAGCAGCCTTACCGTGACGGATTGTTTGGAATCAGTGGTCACTTTCAGCCCAAACTGGCCGTGGCTTGGGTTTGGCATTAGTGATACACTGCCTGATAATTGACCGGCAACTTTTGGATTTGCAGAAACAATATTGCTATTGCTGAAGCAACTGACATTCGCCTGTCCAACGGTAATAGCGGCAGTCGTTCCTGTGCAGCCATTTGCATCTTTGATATAGACCGTGTATGTTCCTGCTTTTAATCCGCTAAACTTTGTGCTGTCTTTGTAAACCCCGCCCAAACCAAGTTTGCAGGCATAAGGAGCTGTTCCTCCGGAAATGTTGATAGTTAGGGCTCCATCGGCTTTGCCAATACAGCTTGCATCGGTTTTTGTAAATGTGCTGGTAATGGCCACTGGTTGGGTAATGGCAATGGTAGAAGTGGTAGCCACGCAGCCCAAAGAATCTTTGATATTGACCTTGTAAGTGCCTGCTTTCAACCCTTTCAGGTAAGAAGAGATTTGATATTTGCTAACAGCAGCAGTATCCAGTTTGTATTTGAAAGGTGGTGTTCCGCCTGTGGCATTAATTTTCACTAAACCTGTGCTTCCAAAACAAACTGCGTTTGTTTTCACAAATGTAGAACTGGTAGCAGGGTATGCATTCACAGTAACAATTGCAGTATCCTTACATCCAAAACTGTTGGTGACAATAAGGGAATAAGTGCCGGCAACCACGCTGTCTGGTTTGGGTGCGCTCCACACTACGCTGCTATATCCGCTGGTGTTGTAGAAGTGGGAAATTGAAGTAGTCAGGCCGGGACAAATATTCGTCGCTGAATCCTTGCCCAGGTAAGGCTTGTTGTTGACAATGGTCAGTTTTGCACTATCGTTGAAGTGGATAGAATCTGTAGCCAGGGCAGAAAAAGCTTTGAAGGCATACACAGTTCCTGAACCTACAGACAAGTCTGCTTTGGCAGTGAAAGAATAGTAGGCAATGGAATCTGAAGCAATGCTGAGTGTACCTACATTTTCTGTGACGACCGCTCCACTGTTTATTTTATAGCTAACGTTAAAAGCCGTTTGCGTAGCACTTCCAAAGTTTCTGATACGCACTTTCACCGTTTCTCCGGCAGACAGGTTGCAACTGGTGACGGGCGTGAGAATGCTGTCTATGCCAATGTCGTTGTTTTGATAAGGGTACGTAAGGAATGGCTTGTAAGTCACTTTTAAACTAACCGGATTTCCTTTGCCTGCCGGGTTGGTGCTGGTTTGTTTCGGACCTGTGCTGTCGCCCCACCAGCAGGTTCTTGCGTCAATGATGTCTGTGCTGGTTGAGCTTAGATTGTTAATGCCGTAAGTGGTGTTGCCGTAAATATTGCATTTGGTAAAAAATGGTTTGCCCGAAGTGAATTCTCCGCCATTTTTATTGTTGAAAATGTTTGATTTACTAACCTTCAGGCCAGAAGCATCTCCATAGCCGTAAATGCCCCTGTTTTCGTTATTGCGAATGCTGCTGTTGGTTACTTGCACCTTGCCGCCGCCAATTTCAAGAGCCGCCTGGTCGCTAGTCCAATAGTCTTTGTCGCCCATGCGGTCGAAGACTACATAACTGAGTTTGGACGTGTCGGTTGTACTTGTTGAGTTAAGGTACATGAGACCGCCGTGGGTGGATGCCACAGCATAAGAGGTGTTTGGTAAACCGATAAATTTAATGGAGTCGGTCACAGTCCCTATGGCAGATAATGAGCCTGTACCCGATACCTGCAAAGTGTTGTCGTAGCTGGTGCTTTTGATTTCAACCCCTGGCTGAATAGTTAGTTTGCAGTCGGGGAAATAGTGGCCACTACCTGCTTCCATGATGTAGTAAGAAGAAGTTCCCGGGTTGGAAATGGTAACAGCCGGACGGGCAAATGTTCCGCCACGAAGTGTAACTATGGCATTTACATTTCCCGAAAACTTTCCTACATTATCTGTATAAAGCATGGCAGGAACAGGAGTGTTTGCAAAAACATTATTAGCTATTACAGGAACAGAATCCAAATCGCTGTAATCGAAAATGCCCCTCAATTCACTGTTGCGGATGCTGCTGTTTCTAACGGTTATTTTGCCATTTCCAAACTCAAGTGCAGCTTGGTCACTCGTCCAGTAATCCTTGTCGCCCATGCGGTCAAAGGCAGTGTAAGCAAATACCGAACTGTCGGATGTATTGGAAGAATTTATGTAAACAATACCTCCATGTGTAGAAGTGGGGGCATAAGCTGTATTTGACAAACCGGTAAATTTAATAGAGTCGGTCACGGTTCCTTTGGCAGACAATACACCTGTGCCAGATACCTGCAAAATGTTGTCGTAGGTGGTACTTTTAATTTCAACACCCGGCTGAATGGTGAGTTTGCAGTCCGGGAAATAATGGCCGCTACCTGCTTCCATGATATAGTAAGAAGAAGTTCCCGCATTTGATATTGTGACAGCAGGGCGGGCAAATGTGCCGCCACGAAGTGTGATAAAAGCATTGACATTTCCCGAAAACTTGCCTACATTGTCAGTATAGAGCATGACAGGGACAGGTGTGTTTGCAAAAGTATTATTTGCCACAACCGGAACCGTGTCCAAATCATTGTACCCAAAAATGTCTCTCAACTCACTGTTGCGAAAGCTGCTGTTTCTAACGGTTATTTTTCCACTGCCAAACTCAAGAGCAGTCTGGTCGCTGGTCCAGTAGTCTTTGTCGCCCATGCGGTCAAACACTGTGTAGGCCAGCACAGAACTGTCGGTTGTGTTGCTTGAATTGAGGTTCACATAACCGCCGTGTGTGGAACCAGGTGCATAAGCCGTATCCAAAAACCCTGTGAACCTGATAGAATCGGTCAAGGTTCCTTTTGCTGAAAGCACACCTGTACCCGATACGTCAAACCTGTTGTCGTAAGTCATACTCCTGATTTCAACACCTGGTTGAATGGTGACTTTGCTATCGGGAAAATAGTGTCCGCTACCTTTTTCAAGGATATAGTATGAAGCTGTTCCAGCTTTGGGTATGGTAACCGCATGACCTGAAAACGTGCCGCCAAGCAGGGTGACAACTGCATTGATATTGTTTGCAAAACCTCCTACATTATCGGTATAAAGTATTGCCGGAATCGGGTTATTGGTAAAAACATTGCCTGCAACAATTGGATTGACGGCCAAATCATTGTACCCAAAAATACCTCTCAGCTCACTGTTGCGGATGCTACTGTTTCTAAAGGTTATTTTGCCATTGTCAAACTCAAGAGCAGCCTGGTCGCTGGTCCAATAGTCCTGGTCGCCCATGCGGTTAAAAACGGTGTAGGCCAAAACTGAACTGTCTGATGCGTTGGTTGAATTGATGTTAACAAGACCGCCATGTGTGGATGATGCATTGTAAGCGGTGTTGGCAAAACCATTGAACCTGATAGAGTCTGTTGCAGTACCTCTTGCCACCAAGACACCAGTGCCCGATACTTCGAACCTGTTATCATAAGTTGTGCTTCTGATTTCCACACCCGGCTGAATGGTGACTTTGCAATCGGGAAAATAATGTCCGCTGCCTGCTTCCAATATATAATAAGAAGCCGCTCCTGCATTGGGAATGGTAACAGCGGAATTGGCAAATGTGTTTCCACGAAGTGTGATAGCGGCATTGGTGTTACCCGTAAAGCCGCTTACATTATTCGTGTATAAAAAGGCTGGAACAGGGTTGTTATTAAACACAACTCCCGAAATAATTGGATTGACCGTTAAAACATTTGCACCATAAATGCCACGCAACTCACTGTTGCGGATGACGCTGTTGCGGATGGTCACTTTACCTTTTCCAATCTCCACCGCCGCCTGGTCGCTGCTGAAATAGTCCTTATCTCCCATGCGGTCAATAACTACATAAGCAAAGACACTGCTGTCAGTCACATTAGTAGAGTTCAGGTAAATGAGGCCGCCATGGGTGGATGCGGCATTGTAAGCGGTGTTGGCAAAACCATTGAACCGGATGGAATCAAGGGCTGTACCCACTGCCGACAATATTCCGTTGACGACCAATTCATCGTCATACTTTTTAGACCTCACTTCCACGCCGGGCTGAATAGTAAGTTTTTGCCCGGTAGGCACGGTCACTGTGCCGTTAATAATGTAGGGACTGAGTGCTTTTGTCCAGGTGCCACTTTGGTTGCCGCTCACATTAGTCTGTGCAGACAACCTCATGAAACCAATGGCACAAAAGAAAAACAGTAAAATCTTTTCTCTTGAAAATGTTTGGAGTAATTGCTTTTTCATTTTTAAGCATTTTTGGTTTGGAACAATATTTTTTCAACGAAGGTTCAAAGGTATCCGTGCAGGTAGCTGTCGGCTCTCCCCTAAAAAGGGGAAATTTTCTGCAAAGGACACATTTGATAAAAAGGAATTGAAATGGTTTGAATGCTATCCTGATTGTGAAATAAGCGAAAGCAAATGCGTAAAACAATAGCACGATACAGCCAAAAAAATTTGGGAATAAAAAATTCAGCATAGAAATTTTGGAGAAAAAAAGGAAATAATGCTGATAATGCCGATGTGCATCCTATCGTTATAGAAAGGTGTAGGCATGTGGGCAACGTGACAAAAACTTGTCAAAGAAATTAGCCGTAAATAAAAATTATTTTTAGAAATCGAAAGATAGTTTCAACCTTTAATAAAGAACAAAAACACTCTTTAGTTCTGCTATTTCAGCACTTTCAGCTTCACCATTTCAATCCGGGTATCACTTACTTCCAAAACTTCAAATTCGTAATGGCCTATAATAATTCTTTCTTTCAGGCTTGGAATCGTTTGGTGCTTTGCAATGATAAAACCAGATAATGTTTCAGATTCTGAGACGGAAAGTTCAAGATCATACTTTTCATTGATGTAGTCTATTTCGAGCCGTCCGCTAAAGAAGTATTCGTCTTCGGCTATTTGTTTTTCAACAAATTCTTCCTCATCATACTCGTCTTTTATTTCACCAAAAATTTCTTCCAGCACATCTTCCATTGTCACAATGCCTGCTGTGCCGCCAAACTCATCCACCACCCAGGCAATGCTTTTTCTGTCTTTGGTAAATTTGTTGATTAGATCGGTCGCACTCATACTTTCAGGAACTGTTGGAATGGGCAGTAAAA
Source organism: Segetibacter sp. (assembly GCA_043733905.1). Taxonomy (GTDB): domain Bacteria; phylum Bacteroidota; class Bacteroidia; order Chitinophagales; family Chitinophagaceae; genus Segetibacter. The sequence goes on along the minus strand of JAYTGA010000050.1, from coordinate 7,847 downwards.
TGGATCGAATATCAGGCGGGCTTTTAAAAAAATCCAACTGGTGAACATAGCCGACAATGGTATCAATGTTGTCATCATAAACGATCATTCGGCTCAGTTTCGTCTCTATCATGTGCTGCTTCACCTCGCCCAAGGGTGTGTCAATATCAAACCCTTCTATCTCGGTTCGCGGGACCAGACAAGATCTTATTTTGACCATAGGAAGTGACAAAGCATTTTCAAACAACTCAGTATTCAGTTCCTGGTTGTCCTCGTCCTGGTCTTTGTTCTGCTGATAAAAATGCTCCAGGTCTCCCTTGCCAAAAGCTTCGTTTCTGTCCCGAACCCTTACGTTGAAAACATACTTCAAAATCCATTCAGCTATGCTGACCAAAAACGATGCAATAGGAAAAAATATACGATAAAAAAACCGGGTCACAGGGGCGAAAAAATTAAGCAGAAGATCATTTTTCGCCCTGAAAATAGCTTTAGGTACAAACTCACCAAATACAAGTACAATAAGGGTTGAAATGATCGTGTCGGATACCAGTCTTACATAATTATTAGTCACTCCAAACAACTCCCAAAGGGGCAACAAAAGTTTTGCAAACAACAGACCATAAACCACTAAAAAAATATTAACCCCAATCAGGCATGTGCCTATGAACCGGGCTGGCTCCTCCATGAACTTTGATAAAACAATTCCACTATACTTTCCCTGCTTTTTCTTTAATTCTATACTCAACTTATTGGCTGTTACAAATGCGATTTCAATACCGGCAAAAAAACCAATAAAAACGAGTGTGATAATGATGAAGAAAATAGTGAAGTAAAATTCATTCATACACAAAAATAATGTGATCGTGTGACAATGTGAAATATGCGACAGACTCTGTTAATTTATTTCACAGGCAAATAAATATTGAATATGGAACCTATGCCAGACTGGCTTTGCGCAGTGACATAGCCGCTATGATTTTCAACAACTTTTTTGACAATTGAAAGACCTACACCTGTGCCTTGATACTCATTACGCTCATGCAAACGGTGAAAAACCCTGAAAATTTTATCCGCATTTTTCTGTTCAAAACCAATCCCGTTGTCAATGATCCTGATATGGAAAAACTGGCTTTCTCTTTCACCTTCCGGCAAGTTTAAATGAATGTCTTTTCCCTTTGTAACTAATGATGAAATAATGATGATAGGTGCAATGCCTTCCTTGCTATATTTTAGTGAGTTTCCTATAAGGTTTTGAAACAATTGCTGCAATTGTCGTCTGTGTCCCTTGATGACGGGCAAATCCAGGATTTTTATATCCGCCTGTTTTTCTTCAATAACTAATTCAAGATCTCCCAGGACACGTTTAAGCTCTTCCGATAATTCAACACTTTCCCATTTGTGATCAAACACACTCAACTGAGAATATTCCAGCAGATCATCTACCAGCAATCTCATTCGCAAACTGGATGTTAGCAATTTCTCAAGGATCATCAAACCTTCTTCATTTAGGCTTGCACTGTGATTTATTTTCAGCCTTTCAACAAAAATTCTGATCTTCCTGATAGGCTCTTTCAGATCGTGCGATGCCGCATAGGTAAACTCCTCCAGATTGGTATTTGTCCGCTTTAATTCATCAACCAATTTTTCTAACTTCAACTGCGATTCTTTTATGTCTGTAACGTCGCTAAAGATGTTGACAAGATGGTTGTCATCCATTTTAGATACGCTTATTTCCAGCCATCTGCCAGTGCTTTTATAAGGCACCTGCATCCGGAACGAATGTCCTGAAACAATCGTCTCTACTGCCCTTTTAAACAATTCAGTGTCTGCTATGCGTGGTTCAATTTCTTTAAATGTTTTTTGTTGAAAACTATCTTTTGACATGCCTGTGTACACGGCAGATATTTCATTAGCCAAAATGGTTTTACCGTCAGTAATAATGCCTTCTTTATTCCGCAGCACTTTAGTTACAGAAATGCCGCTGGGCGAATTTGCAAAAATGCTTGTAAGCAAATTGTTTTGCCGTTCTATTTCTGAAAATGTTTTTTTATTTTCAGTAATGTCTGTAAATGTGATGACGATAGTATTGTTGTTGAGCTTTCCGATAGATAAATCGTACCAAATGCCGGAGCCGGGAGGATATTCAAAATCTCTTCTTATAGCCACGCCAGTATTGATGACATCGCAATACATACCGAACATGACATTGTCCGGTTGTGGAAAAACAGAAAAATAAGATTTGCCTTCTACTTCTGCCGGAGATTTTTTGGTCAACTCAATGAATGCCTTATTGACTTTTATGATCGTAAAGTCTTTGATGATTCCCTGTTGATTACTGACAGCTTCGCAAACAAAAATTCCATTGATGGATGCTTCAAGAATACCGTTGTAAAAGGCAGCCTGCGCCTCGATTTTTTGCTCATTCAGTTTCTTTTCAGAAATGTCTATAAACCTTGAAAGAACTCCATCCTCCAGCCTCATCAGGGACACGATGAACCATCCATATTGTTTACCATCCTTATCATGAAAGTTTGTTTCAAATTGAATGGGAATACCTGAATCTGCAACATGCCTGTGCATGTAAAACTGATCAGAATTTTTCAAGTGGGGCAAAACTGTCAGTAATGATTTAGATCTCGCATCGGGCGGAAAGTGACCAAGAATTGTGCCTGCCCGGTTGCAGTCCGCAATCTCAAAATCAACAATGTCGCCCTCTTCATTTCTGATGGCATTCAATATGATGATCCCATCAGGCGAAGTGTCAATCAGTGTATTGTATTTATGTAAACCACTGTTATATTCTTTCAGCAGAAAATCGTAGGAAACTGTATGGCTCATACACAATCATGGTTTTTGCGAAATAAACAATCTTTTTTGTCTTGATAAATGATTTTACCAGTGTTTGATTTTTAGAAATTTAATTGTCTTTCCAATTCCACAAATGAAGACAGGCATAGGTTCTGTATGGTGACCATTTTGCTGACAAAGCCAGCATCTTTTCTTTCAGTTCTTTTTTGTTTTCAATGTCGAGTTTGTATGCTTTCACAATTGCCTGCCGAATGCCGAGGTCATCTACGGCAAACACATCCTCACGCCCCAGCGAAAACATCAGCAACATTTCTACCGTCCATTTTCCAACCCCTTTTATTTGTGTCAAAAGTTCTATAATTTCTTCGTTTGAAAGCTTTATCAGCTTCTTGTCAGTTATCTTATTTTCAATACAAAACCGGGCGACATTTTGCACATACCCTACCTTTGCATTGGACAATCCAACACTTCGCAATTGATCAAACGGAGTATCTAATACCTGCTGTGGCTGCGGCTCTTCGCCATGGTAAATTTCAAGGAAGCGGTGGTAAATAACCTTGGCGACTTTGGTGCTTAACTGCTGACTCATAATACTTGCCATCAGCCGCAAAGGAATATTTTTGTGCATTTGCAAAGGAGGCATTGCTTCCGTCATTATTTTTGAAAGCTTTTTATCTTTCTGAAGGTGAGCTAAATATTGCATTGACTAAAAGTAAGATGAAAAATTGAGGCTTCATTTCATTTTCAGTTTAAAAAGAAAATGCAGAGAAATTTATCTTTAAATTGTAACCTAAAAACAATTTTTGTTTTGCAAATAAATGTTTCAATGACAGCTTTAAAAATGATCAGTTTCAGTGCCGTTTTTATTTTGCTTTTCCCACCTTTTCTTTCTGCTCAGAAATCGGATGAAACAGCCATTCGATCGCTTTTAGCACAGCAAACAAAAGACTGGAACAAAGGAGATATTGAACAATACATGAAAGGCTACTGGAAGAGTGACAGCCTTGTATTTATTGGCAAAAATGGCCCCCGCTATGGTTATGCAACCACACTTGACAGTTACAAGAAAGCCTATCCCAACACAGCCGCAATGGGCAAACTCAGTTTTGAATTATTGGAGTTAAAAAGGCTGTCGCCACAATATTATTTTGTGACCGGGAAATGGCATTTATCACGAACCATTGGCGACCTCGTTGGATATTTTACCCTATTGCTCAGGAAAATGAAAAACAAGTGGTTGATCATAAAAGATCATAGCAGTTAAAAGCAAAACTGTTTCACATTTTTGACTAAAACCACTTCTTTTCTACAGTCAAAATGCTTGTAGATTGTTTGCTTCCCTGTCCGTTTATATTCTTTGTTTCTTTACCTGAAATTTTACCATAAATGAAGCAAACGGGATTCTCCATTTTTTTAGTTCTACTGATAGTTGTTGCATTTTATTTTTTAGGAAAGAAAAATGGGGCCAATGATGTGAAATCAGAGATTGTGCAAAACACAACACTCATAAAACAGATTGCAGAATTGAGTGCATTGCAGGTGGATGGAGTCACTAATATGAAGGTGAGCAACAAAGGGGACAACGCCGGATTTTGGGACAAGTTCAAAAATTATTTTGCAGAAAATACACTCTACCTGTCCATTCCATACACGGCCAAGTATGGTGTGGATATGAACAATGTGAACATGAACATTCAGCAGAAAGACAGCCTGTTGATTATTTGTCTGCCAAAATGTAAACTACTAAGCGGGCAATTGCAGTTGGACAAAGTGGATGCAATGGGCAAAACCGGGATTTTCAACAGCATCACACTGGAGCAATATATTGGCGTGCAAAAGCAATTGTACCTGGAGTGTAATACTCAATTGTCAGCCAACACAAGAAACCTTCAACTTGCCGAAACCAACATCCGTTCTATTTTGCAGAAATACTATGAGCCTCTTCATCTAAAGGTGGAATGTATGTTTGGAGAAACAGCCGCAACATCAAAATAGAAAGCTGATTTTAAATGGTTTTGAGGACTGCTGCAATCACCCGATAGGCAACTGAAAATTAAACACCGAACCTTTGCCTATCTCACTCTCCACCCATATTTTTCCGTTTTGCGCTTCGGCAAATTCTTTAGAAATGGCCAACCCAAGCCTGGTGCCTTTTCTTTGGCTCCAGGCACCTGGAAATATCTTTCAAACAATCGCGGCAGGTAGGCTTTGTCAATGCCGGAACCAAAGTCTTTTACTGAAAAAATAACAGAGCCATTTTGAACGGTCGCCCTCACTTCCACCGAACTATTGGCGTAAGAATACTTGATGGCATTGGTCAGAAAATTATTCAGTACCCAGGTGGTTTTGTCGGCATCGGCAGTCACAACGGGCAGGATTTTGTCTGACAAATTAATGATGCTGATTTGTTTTTCTTTTGCATTGGCAGACACCGCATGAATGGCTTGCTCAATCACCTCGGCAGGGTTCACTTTTTCCAGGTTCAGTTGTATCCGGCCTGCTTCCACCTGCGACATGTTTAGCAGTTCGCTCAGTATTTTCAGCATCCGCAGATTATCTTCTTTCAGGTTAGCTATCAGCTCTTTTTGCTCAGTTGTCAGCTTACTAACCCGTTCATCTTCCAGCAGTTTTAAACTGAAGTCTGAGGCAGCCAGCGGCGTTTTCAGTTCGTGGGAAATGGTAGAAATGAAATTGGTTTTCGCCACGTCCAGCTCCTTGTACGATGTGATGTTTTTGAGAACAATGACCCTGCTTTTGCTATCACCCTGCTCCACCTCCACGGCTTCTTTTATGAAATAATTTTCCCTGTTTTCAACCACTATTTTAAATGGTGTCGTTGTTTCTTTATCAATCAAAAAACTGAACAGGTCATTCCTCTTTTTCAGTTCATCCACCGATTTGCCCACCACTTCTTCTGCACGCAGCCCCAGCAACTGCAACGCCTGGTGATTGGCAAAAAGAACCATATTGTTTTTGTCAATCCCAATGCTTGCATCTTTCAGGCTGTTGATGACGGCTTCGGCACGGCTTTTTTCAAACATCAGTTTGTTCAGGTTGCTGCTTTCAAAATACTCAAGCCGTGCAGCCATTTCATTAAAAGCATCAGCAAGTTTGCCAAAATCATCTTTGTTTTTGATGTGGATTCGGTGCTTGTAATTTTTGTTCGCAATCTCTTTAATGGCTTCGCTCAACCTGTTGATGGGATTGGTGACAATGGAAGGAAAATTGACAATGAAAGTAAACGCAATCAGGAAAACAAAACCGCCCAATGCAATGATGATGGCCAGTGCATCTTCCGCTGTCTTCTCCGCAAGGCGGCTCTTTCGCTGAATGGCTTCCATGTTCAGCAATAGGACAGATTGTATCTGCTGGTCAACCAGGTGAATGGTTTGTTTGATGGTATCGCCTGATTTTATTTTTTCAAAATGACTTCTAAGATCATTGGTAAATTTTCTTTCGCCAGGTTCGGTAATGTTATTTTCCTGTTGTTTCAGTGCATTTTCAAAATTGCTGATGGACTGTGTGTAATCGTTTTCAATATTGCCCAGTTGCTGCTGCATAATGTGGCAATAAGACAAACTTTCGTAGTTGGCCTGCAGCACATTTTTTCCTTCGGTTTTTAGCTTTGCCATGTAGAAAATGCCCACGCCACCCGTCAATAACAGGAGCGAAAACAGGAACAGTGTCCCCAGCCATATTTTCTTTTTTACGGTAAATGCCATCAGGAAAGGATTACAAGGTCAACATTGTTTTTTGAAAGTGTTTTCAACAATTGGTTAAAGACACTTGTTTTTATAATGATTTGAAAAAGATTGAAATGTGGCTTGCCAAGACAAATGGTTGTGATGCCCTTTTCCTCTACAGTTTCAATGATGGCTGCCGCAATGTTTTCTCCTTTTTTCTGAACCACTTCTGCCCCCAACTCTGTTGCATTTTTAAAGTTATTGATTAGATGCCGTTGTGCTGCCAAAGGTATTTTATCAGAGGCTTCTTTGGCCGTTTGCACATATAGCACATACCACTTGCTGTTGTAGTAAGAGGCCAGCCTTGCCGTCTTGCGAATGATGCGCTGAGCTATCTCATGATTGGATGAAACACAAGCCAGGAAACGTTCGTGGCGAAATGGCGTTTGCTTCGCAGTTATCTGGTGGTCAACTTTTCGCTCCACCTGCCCGGCCACATCTTTCAGTGCCAGCTCTCTAAGCTGTAGTATTTTATCGGCCTGGAAAAATTCTGCAAAGCCTGCTGAACCTTTGCATGGTCATATATTTTTCCGTCTTTCAGGCGGGTAATCAATTCATCGGCAGTCAGGTCAATGTTCACCACTTCATCGGCTATCTGTAGCATCTTGTCGGGTATTCTTTCCTTCACCTCCACGCCGGTTATTTCCTTCACATCTTCGTTGATGCTTTCCAGGTGTTGAATGTTCACTGCACTAATGACATCAATACCGGCCTGCAACACACCCAGCACATCCTGCCAGCGTTTTTCGTTTTTACTTCCGGGAATGTTTGTGTGTGCGAGTTCATCTATGATAACCACTTCAGGATGAAGCAGCAGGATAGCATTAACATCCAGTTCTTCCAGGCGTTTGCCTTTGTAGAAAACTTCCCTTCTGGGAATGATGGACAAGCCTTCTACTAAAGCCTGTGTCTCTTTTCTGCCGTGTGTTTCCACATAGCCAACCTTTACGTTGATGCCATTGAGCGTAAGGATGTGCGCCTCCTGCAACATGCGGTATGTTTTGCCCACACCGGCACTCATGCCGAGGTATATTTTCAGCTTGCCACCTGTGGTTTTTTCGTTGAGTTTCAAAAACTGTTGAACTCTTTTTTCTTTATCGTCAAGTTCGCTCATGGGTCTAAAATAATTCGCTTTGGGTGAACGGTGTAGCAGCCGAAAATCAGCGGAACTTTTTCTGTAGTAACAAGGCTATAATTCAGGTTGTAAGCTCTTGCTGCGCTAAGGATTTGTAACGAAACAATCTATACAATTACCGGGCTAATTTTATAATTCCATTCACCATGAAATTCATCTCTTGTAATTGCTACTTCCGCCAA
>JAYTGA010000049.1:0-10457 GCA_043733905.1 Segetibacter sp. | reverse complement strand
CGCTCCGGCTAGCCGAAAAAAAATAATCGGAAAGGTTATTTTGCCCTAAAAAAATTAAAATAAAAAGGCGAAGCAGAAGTGAAGGAGATACGAAGGAGATACGAAGAAGGTGAGAGTTAGGAAGACCTCGCTTAAAATTAAGAATGCTAATCAAGGGTTGAATCTGCCTTTAGGCACAAAATAGCGGTAGCAAGTAAGCTTTGCAGACGTTTAAAAGTGCCGTAGGCACGATATACCCGCATGAACGGTGAAGGTTTTGTTGCATTGATCAACGTTGTATTGATATTTCGTCCCGCCCCGGCCTATCGTGTGGACACATTTATAGTGTATGTTGATTTGCTCCGAAGGAGCGGCGTGTCTATAGCAAGATAAAATATAGAAATCGTTTACAGGCTCCGAAGGTGCCCCGTATTTTTAAACCTATACACGTGGCACCTTCGGAGCCATTTTCATTATTCCTACGTTCTCTATAAACACGGCACTCCTTCGGAGTGTGATAAAAGATGTGTCCACACGATAGGCCCCGGCGGGACTTTGACAACATTTTTATCTTTAATTACAACCGATATAACGTGCCAAACGGCACTAAAAACAAGCTGCTTCAACCCTTGATTAGCATTATTAAATGAAGATTGCTCCCATCATTTTCGATCCCTGCTTTCTAATTAAACCCGCTAAAATTGATCGGATCTTTGACATCTGTGTTTTAAATGGCCTTATTCATGAATGCCCTTCAATAAGTGAGGCCTTATTTATATTCTCAAAGCTTCGGAGAGGCGATACTTTGGTCGAAATAAAATAAATAGGATTAGGTAGATTGTTCGCAAGCATTAGAAATATCAAGGATTTTATTGGTTTTATGATCCGCCCTCGGCGGATCACATGTTTATAGTTGCAGAAGAGGTTCATTGCACATTCGACCCATCGGGTCGCAGGTGAAATTAGGGGCTTTAATTTTCTATAAACATGTCACTCCGTTGGAGTAAAAAACAATGGGAAAGCCTATTTGCGAAGCTTTTACCTAATCCTATTTACTTTTATCAGTTTACCAAATATCAATCCTGCGGAAACAGTGTACGAACGAGAAACGGATTCCCTCAACCCTAAACCCTAAACCCTAAACCCTAAACATTTATTGATGCAACACCGTTTAAATTTTGTTTTTATCGCCTTCCCATATTTTCATCAGGTAAAAAGAGGCTCATAAAAGACTTTTCCACTTCGCTATTACAATATCATAAGCCTGATTTCTGTTTTAAGAATATCCAATAATTCATTTTACAGTATCCAAATCCTTTTTTCTATGAAAAATTATTTAAAATTAAACGGGGAAGCCTATGGCTATCTGACCCATGTGGTGGTGAAAACAATCGTGATTTTGTTGTTTTCATTATTTCTGTGCAAGATTTCTTCCGCTCAGTCTTCAATGCCTAAATTATCCATTCATCTTTTATTAAACACCAACGGCGGCAGTTCCAACACGGCAGATGGCTGTTTGTTGCTTTATTCAAGCAATTTCAAAAGCTCCATCGGTCCCGAAGATTCCTATAAGTTTATGAATGTAGATGAAAACATGGCCCTGACCTGCGGCAGCAGCCTGCTGAGTGTAGATGGCAGGCCCACAAGTCTTGTGACAAATGATACTATTCCATTAAAAATCTGGCAATACAGGCATTCAAATTATTACCTTGAATTTACTGGCAGCGATTTTCCGGCAACGGCAGTGGCGGTTTTAAAAGACAACTATCTGCACCAGGACCAGGTCATTAATCTTTCCGGTGTCACTACCCTCAATTTTGCATTGACGGCCGATACTGCATCAGCAGCTTCCGACAGGTTTTGTGTGGTTTTGAAACCCGCAGGCACTCTGCCATTAAACATGCTGGACTTTACTGCTTCGCAAAAAGAAAATGGAATTTTGCTGGGCTGGACAATGGCTAATGAAGAAGATGTGAGCAACTACGAAATTCAGAAATCTGCTGATGCAGTTTCCTTCTCCAAAGCCTCTACAGTAGCGGTTTCAGCCTTAAGCGGCGGCAACATTTCTCACCAGTGGCTGGATAAAGAAATGATTAACGAACCCGTTTTTTACCGGGTGAAAATGGTGGGCAAAACAGGTGAAGTGAAATTGAGCAAAATCATTAAAGTCCAGGCCAATATTAAAACGCAGGGAATCAGCATTTATCCAAATCCTGTGCGTGGAAATGTGATGGGACTACAACTTCTTAATTTTGAAAAAAATATCTACCAGGTTAAATTGTACAATAGCGGCGGACAGGAGGTTTATGCAACTACGGTCCTGCACAATGGCGGCTCTGCAACACAGACTGTCAGCATCGGCAAAAGCCTGGTAAAAGGTAGTTACACTCTTATGGTGACAAACGGAAAGATTGTTTTCAACAAAACTGTTTTAATAGAATAAAGCCCTGCTTATGCTTCTGTTTCAAAAAAAGTAGTTTGTGGGGATAAACTAAAAGGCGCAGGCAGGCACCAATTCAGAAAGAGGCTTTTACGGCCTCTTTTCTGTTTTTAAGATTGTGGAACAATGACTATAAATTTAAACTTTAAACCCTAAACTCTAAACCCAAAGATGATTAATTTTGCAAAAAAAAATCAAGATGTTTATTAAGCAATTATATACCAACTGCCTGGCCGAAGCGGCTTATTACATAGAAAGCGAAGGCGAAGCAGCCATTATAGATCCGCTGCGTGACATTGACGAATACCTGCACCTGGCGCAGGAACGGAATGCGACTATCAAATACATTTTTGAAACACATTTTCATGCAGATTTTGTGAGCGGTCATATAGACCTTTCTAAAGCAACCGCTGCACCCATCATCTTCGGACCTAAAACCGAAACAGGATTTCCGGCTACGATTGCCAAGGATCACCAGGTTTTTAAACTTGGTAAAATAAGCATTGAAGTCCTGCACACACCCGGCCACACCATAGAAAGTACCTGCTATTTATTGAAAGATGGAGCGGGAAATGACCACGCTATTTTCACAGGTGACACCCTGTTTGTTGGAGATGTGGGCCGCCCCGACCTGATAGGTGGCAATGTGACCAAAGAAGAAATGGCTGCTATGTTGTATGACAGTCTGAACACCAAAATTATCCCCCTGGCAGATGCAGTGATTGTGTATCCCGCACATGGGCCCGGCAGCAGTTGCGGCAAAAACATAGGTGCGGAAACGCACAGCACAATTGGCCAGCAAAAGCTAACCAATTATGCACTGCAACCACAATCAAAAGAAGAATTTATTGCCGCTGTTACAGAAGGTTTATCGGCCCCGCCCAATCACTTTCCCATTAATGCGCAAATAAACAAAGACGGCTACGAGAGCCTTGACGGCCTTCTTGAAAAAGGCCTGACTGCCTTGTCCATACAAAACTTTAAAGCAAAAATGGATGATGATGTGATTTTGCTTGATACAAGAGGCAGCGATATTTTTGCCGATGGGTTTGTACCCGGTTCCATTTTCATTGGTCTGGAAGGGAAATTTGCGGAATGGGCAGGCAGTGTTTTGCCATTTGACAAATCAATACTGCTGGTGACCGAAGAAGGCAAGGAAAAAGAAAGTGTCATAAGATTGGCAAGGGTTGGTTTTTCTAAAATGGAAGGATACCTGCAGGGCGGTTTTGAAGCATGGAAAAACGCTGGCGAACAGGTTGATCTCATCATCAACGTGGAGCCCGACGAACTGGCAATGGACTTACCATTTGACCCAAATATGGTCGTCATAGATGTGAGAAAAGAAGTGGAGTTTGGCAATGGACATGTAAAAGGTGCAGTCAACATTCCATTATCTAACCTGGCCGATCCGGCAAGTATGGCGCAGATTGAAGAAAACGACAACCTGTACATTCACTGCCAGGGCGGCTACCGTAGCATGATTGCCTCATCCCTGCTGAAACGCCAGGGCATACACAACCTGCGCAATGTGATGGGCGGCTACGCAAAACTAAAAGAGCAGGAAGGAATAGAAGTGGAGAAAGATGCGGAAATTTTAAATTGATCCTCCCAGCTTATTTATTTGTTGTGAGGTAAATGTGTTTTGCATGGCAAAAAAAACTAAAACTATTAGGTAAAATACATTTTTACATGAGATAGAGAGAAGTTTTTAATGCTAATCAAGGGTTGAAAAGTCGGTGAGAAATGACTCCAGAGGAGTCAAATATTTGTAGCAGAAATAGTTTCCAAAATGTTTTCACAACTCCTTTAGGAGTTGAACATGCAGTTTGCGGTGTTCGACTCCTAAAGGAGTCGTAGAAATCGTGGGGATATTTTTTTTCTACAAATATTGAACTCCTCTGGAGTTCCAACCCTTGATTAGCATTTTTAACTCAAAAAGAGCAAATTCACACAATAAGTGATTTATAAAAATGATGATGTAATTCTTCGTCACCCGCCCATTTTTTTCTATATTTAAACATTAAACAACCCAACACCATCAACCTTAGACTTGTTATATTAGCCTTGGTGTGTCCCGTTCTTTGCCTTGCCCAGGTAGATCACCTGAGCTATACCATCACCAAACTAACGCCAGACGATGGCCTGTCGCAGGGTAGCAACTATTTCAGGTACGAAGACAGCAAAGGCTTTATGTGGATTACCGGAAACGATGCCCTAAACCGCTACGATGGCTCACTGGTAAAGGTTTATAACCTCAATAAATATTTTAAAGATTGCCCCAACCTGCAGCAGGGATATGGCTTTGCAGAAGATGACAGCAGCAACCTTTATGCAGGCAGCATCAGGGGTTTATATAAATATACCCGCACCCGCGACAAGTTTACCCTCCTCAACATTTTTAGCGATGATACCGATAAAGTTGCCATGCCCTTTGGCTATAAAAACGGGAAAGTGTGGTGCTTTAACAAACGTTTTGAACTGGCAACTTATGATGTGAAAACCGGGCAGGTCAGCTTGATTACTAAAATCAATTTACCACCGCTGAAATCTATCCATGTTTATGACATCCAGGACAATGTTTTTTATTATCGCTGGCCTTTTTTTGATGAGAAAAATAATATCTGGCTGATTGGAAAAGATGAAGTGTGCTGCTACGAAACAACTACAAAACAGTGTCATTATCCTTTCAAAAATTATTTTAAAACCAATAAGCTGCAAATTTTTTGTTCAAGCTTTGACAAAGAAACAAATACGCTTTTGTTGGGTACAAATGATGGCATCACCAGTTATTCACTGACTACAAATACCTTTACCCAAATTAAAACACTGAGCGGTCAAAAACTGGGATTTGTGCAATCCATCTGCGCCGGGGAAAATATTTTTACGGCACGATGCTGGCCTCTTGGAAAAGTTTTTTTTACCGACAAATTTTTTAAAAATGTTACCTGGCTCAATAAACCGTTCATCAACAATGAATCAACTTTTCAATATGGGTTTGACAAAAGCGGCCGCCTGTGGATGTGCAGCGACGGACAGGGGCAGGTCATTTTCAATTTCAAACCACCCCTGCTCAACAAGATGCCCAATGACAATACTACAATTAAGAAAACAGAGCTGTCGGGTGTAACAACATTTGCTGAATTTGAGAACCAAGACATACTGATACAAGATAATGTTTTGAAACGAAATGAAGAAGTATTTCCATTTCATCCGCTCTATCGAAGTGTGGTGCTATCAGGCATCAGAACCGTTTCTGATGTTGAAAGAAAAGGTGTTTGGGTCTGTTCTTCCAACATGAATAAATCTACAGAATTCCATTTTATAAAGAATAAAAAGCAATACTCGCTTTTTTGCAAATTCACCGGAAAACAAAACCCAGGGCAAATACAGGATTTGATTTTATTGACCAACGATAGGATACTCTGTTCTTTTTCGACAGGGCTGCTTTGGTTCAATATTGCAACCAAAACATTTGAACAAATACCAGCCCAGCCAAAAAGCAATTGTTTCAAAATAAACAAACTCAGCCAACATAGAATCGCCATCAGCTACACCAACAGCAACATGTGGCTGGCTACGTGGGATACCAATCATGCCATTCATTTTATTAAAAAAATATTGCCGGGAGTGCAGTCGTTTTATGTGGCGGAAGACGAAGCAAGAAAACTGTTTTGGGTAGCTGCCAACAATGGTGTTTACCTGCTAAACGAACGGTTTGAAACCATTGAAAAATTTGATGCCAACAGCGGTCTGGCAGGCACTTACATTTATGGGTTGTTGCTGGACAATGATGGCAACGCATGGTGCAGCCACCAGCGGGGTCTCAGTTGCATCCTAAGTGGCGACCACAACATCATTAATTACAACAAGGAAGACGGCATTCAGGACTGGGACTTCAACAACAGGTCATTTTACAAGGCCACCGATGGCACTTTATACTTCGGCGGCCTCAATGGTTTCAATTATTTTAAACCACCTGTTCAGCCCGCCCGTTTTTACCAGCCAGAAATTTATATTGATGAAATAAAGGTGAACGGGCAGCCATTTTTGCCGGACAGTAATGCCACATACATCACCGATATGCACCTGGATGCCGGTGAAAATAACGTGGCGATTCATGCCATTGTAAAAGATATTGAAAATGCCAAATCATACACCATTGTTTATGGCTTGGGCAACTTTGGCGGCGGCACACTGACCAATAACGGCACAATCAATTTTGCCAACCTTGCACCGGGAGATTACACTTTGCAAATCGCCATCAAAAACAGATTTTTTGCAAAGCCGCAATTTCCAAAAACAATTCGTATCCACATAGCCAATCCATTTTACAGAAGGGTTTGGTTTGCAGTCTTACTTTCATTTGCTTTCAGCACATTGCTGTTTTTACTTTACACAAAAAGAAAGCAAAACAAACAAAAAAGAACTGCGCAGCAGCAGGCAGCACTTGAGCAACAGCGGCAGGCATTTACCGCCGATCTTCACGATGATATTGGTGCCAGCCTCAGCAGCCTGCAAATTAACAGTGCCATTGCCAACCAGGTGTTTGAACACAATCCCCAACATGCCAAAGAGCTGCTGCTGAAAGTAGAGAATCAAAGCCAGCAACTATCCGAAAAAATAGGCGATTTCATCTGGAGCATGAAGCCGCAGAAAGATGAGTTTATGACACTCAGCAGCCGGATAAAAACATACACCAGCGAAATATTAGAAGCAACACCCCTTGTCTATCACCTTTCTCTTGATCCTTCTCTTGACACATTTGTTACAGATTTTTCGCTTCGCAAAAACATTTTGCTGATTGTGAAAGAGGCATTGAACAATGCAGCAAAATATAGCAGGGCAAACAATATTTCCATCCAGGTAAAAATAGAAGCCCGGCAAATTATCCTGCTCATAAGCGATGATGGTTTGGGGATGGCTGAAAATCATAAACAGGGAAACGGGCTGCTGAATATGAAAAAACGAACCAAAGAAATGGGTGGCATCTTCCTGATAAAATCAAGCCCCGGCCAGGGCGTTTCCATTTCGGCCACCATGCCCTGTCCTTTAATTTAAGTACAAGCTCAAAAGCTCTGTTCGCTTTATTTTTGCAAGATGGCAATCCGAGTATTTATTTATGACGACAATGATGATAGAAGAGATAGCCTGAAAGCCCTTTTGCTGCTAAACGACCAACTGAAATGGGTAGGTGAAGCACCGAACTGCCTGGAGGTGCTGCAGGATATAGAAAACACCAACCCCGATGTTGTCCTCATGGACATCAACATGCCCGAGGCTGATGGACTCGAAGGTCTTACCAGCATCAAATCAAAATATCCCGATGTGAAAGTGCTGATGCAGACTGCATTTGACGATAGTGAAAAGATTTTTACCAGCATTAAAAACGGAGCCAGCGGCTACATACTCAAACGCGACAAGCCGCAGCGCATTCTGCAAGCCATAGAGGAAGTGTATGAAGGCGGAGCGGCCATGAACCCAGCCATTGCCCAGAAAGTGCTGGATTATTTTAAGCCAGCCGAAACAAAGTCACCCCTTAGCCCCAAAGAAAAAGAAGTACTTGCCCTGCTGGCCGAGGGCATGAGTTACAAGATGGTTGCCGATAAGTTGGGTGTAAGCTACACCACCATCAACACCCATACCCGCCGCATGTATGAGAAGCTACACATCTGCTCACTTGGCGAGGCAATTGCCTGGTACTACAAAAGCCGGCAGTAAGCCTTGTCGTTATATTTAGGGATTTTTTCCGCTATTTTTCTTTTCATTTTTGCTGTGTCTATTTTGTATGCGAATACTATAAAAAAGTTTTCGTTTACTGAATATTGAGCCGCAACCAAATTAATAGAACATGTTTTAAAATCCCTTAATCCTGTTTCCCAAACCCAGCGAAGCCGAAAACTGCACAGAGTAGGCACTACAAACAAACTCATTTCATCATGAAAAAGATTACCCTTTTTTTCTTATCGCTTTGTTGTTATTTTCTCAGCATCGGTGGTGTCATTAATGTAAGCACAGGCATCACTACTTTGGGTGCTGCGGTTGCTCCCCCAAATCCTGATGGGATTTGGAAAATTTCAGCAACGAACGGTCCAACAGCTACTTTCACCCCTTATGTATTAGCTGCTTACACGCCCTATTGGCAAACTACACCTATTTCGGGCACCAATGCTGGATGGATCAGCCAGAACAGCAACTTGTATTCCCAGCCGCCGGGCAATTATATTTATGACAGGTCTTTTGTTATTTCATCCTGCACTGCCAGTTTCACTACCAATTTTAGTGTGTCTTACGATGACTCTCTTACATCTTTAGAATTGGTTCCTCCATCGGGACCAGCCATACCGCTGACTGTTGTTCCTACTACTGCCTATCACTTGTCAAATGTGATTTCATACACAGTAAGATGTCCTGCCGCCGGTACCTGGAAAATAAGGGCGAAAGTTGTTTACATAGATGCAGTAGGAAGCTTTATCCTGTCTGGCTATGTCAACTATGCAGACCCCAATTGTTGTGACAGGTCATGTAAACTTTCCCTTACCGTTCCTCAAGTCAATACCGTTCCTTTTGCCTGTGGCAGCACCATCAATTTAAAATGCGACAACAAATACACTTTCACCAGAATATTATCTTGCCAGGGCTGTTTTTCTTCTGCCGTTAAAGGTGCTACCCTGAAAGATCCGTCTAACGCCACTCCGGCCTGGGCATCATCCTTTCTGACTGCACTTGGCAGCGGTAGTCTTGCCATTCCGCTGGGTGTAACTCCGGGTGTTTACACACTCACTTATTACTATGGCGGAGGTTCGTCTGCAAACAATATTTGTGATTCCTGCAAAATTTATTTAAACATCAGTTGCTCAGATTGCAATTGCACATTGGCAACTATCATTAAAGGCGGCGGCAAAACATACACACCAAAATGTGGCGATACCGCAGCGTTCAACTGCGGTACGACTGTTGCCGTTGCACGGACACTTAATTGCGGCACACAGGGCAATGTTCACCTGAACGATGTGTCTGTAAAAGACGGACTGGGCAATACGCCTGTCTGGGTCACTCCATTGTTCTTAACCAACCTGGGCGTAGGCAATCTTGTCATTCCAACAGGTGTGTCCGGGGTGTTTGCACTAAAATTTGTGTGGGGACAAAGATGTCAGCCATGCGATTCCTGCACCTATTATATCAAAGTCAATTGCTGTCCCTTCATACAGGTGAGTGCAGGGCCTGACATTAATATTTGCTGTGGGCCAGCTTCGCTCAATGTGACTGCGGGTGGAGGTGTAACACCGTACACATATTCCTGGACTCCTGCTGCCAATGTCAGCAATCCCACCATTCCAAACCCTACGACCAATATTTCCGGTACTTATGTAGTGGTAGTAACTGATGCAAATGGCTGCACCGGTACTGATACAGTCAATGTGAACATACAGGGCGGAACATCTTCGTGCTGCTTTGCAAAACAACAGGAAGCAAAACTGGCGAAGGAGGCTGCTGCCAAAGCCACACCTGAAAAAACTGAGCTGAAAGTGATACCCAATCCGTTCAACAACAGTTTTACGATTGAAGCCATCAACGGTTCAACCGGTTTAGACATCCTGGATGCTGAAGGCAAAACGCTCCAACACCACTCCAATGTGTCGCAAAGCACTGTTTTGGGAAAAGACCTGAAACCCGGTGTTTACATGCTTGTCCTTCATTACAAAGACGGCAGTTCAAAAACAATGAAAGTGATTAAGAATTAATGACTCCCTGTTTCTAAATGGCTCAATCAAATGGGTCATTGAAAAAGGCCGCTTCGTTTTCGGAGCGGCCTTTTTTGTTGATTATGTTATGCAAGGAAAAAATTAAAGAATCTCATTTATGCGGAGCAGAAAAACTTTCCACTTGAATGAAAAAGTCGGCCAGAAGTGTTGTTACCTGTCTGCTGATAAGCAGATGTTGTTATACTGTACAAGGCATAAAAAAGTGAGTAGATTATGGAACACGGATGACACGGATTGGACGGATTTTAAACGGATTTTTAAATAAAAATGAGTTG
>JAYTGA010000048.1:0-52744 GCA_043733905.1 Segetibacter sp. | reverse complement strand
CCAAACAGTGCATCCAGTTCTGACTGGTCAGGATAGCCTGCATAGTAATACTTGGTTTCGTGGCCGCTGCCTAACCGGTGGGTCAGTCCCACACCACTTTGCCTGCTAATGCGGCCTGTGTTGTCTGCAGTATATTCTGTTTCAGTAAAAGGATATTTTTCTGCATCAGGAATATACTTGTTGATGCCGCCATCAGGCAGCCAGGGGTTGGCTTTGGAGTAATATTGCGAAGCCCCGCCAGTTGTATCCATCACCTCTGCACCCAGGTCGCATATCACGGCATCTGAAGGCACAATGTTGTCATACTTGTCTTTATCATAAACACCATTTAGCCCCCTGTTAAAGTTTCTGGAATAGCGGATGATATTGTTAATGCTGGGTGAAGGCAGCACCTGTATCACAGGCCGCCCCTGATAATCATAAAAACTCTCACTCACCACCAAATTGCCAGTAGTGTTGTCTTTGGTAACGGTCTGCCTGCTGCGCAGGCTGCCGTCATAATACTGCACCACGGCTTTTCTTTTGCCTTCTTCGGCAAACGAAATGGTGGACTGCCAGTTCAGGTTGTCCTGGTGTCCATAAAACACAAACCTGCCTGCCCGTGTCGGGCTGTTGTAATCGGTACTCCAGTTCGCCTCATTTCTTCTGCCATCCGGTTGCAGCAGCACAGGTCTCACCCTGAAAAATACAACTCCTGTGTCATCAAACAACAGCGGAATGGTATAGTCGTTGCGTGTCGTGGTGATTCTTGTGGCATTGTTCTCAAATATTTTCCAGTAATCATAACCGGGGGGGTTGGCATTATCATATTTGTGGTTCTTCAGCGCAACTGTGTCTATGAAAGTCCACTCCAGGTCATATTCATTAGCCGCTACCACATTGCGCCAGCTTACAGGCAGCTCATCCGTTGCAGTTGCACTTGTCACAGAATCATCGTAAAAGATGGATTGGATGACGTCATTGGTACAATTCAGGGCTGACACAATAGCTTCAGGATAAATATCTGCCTGCAACCTCAGCATGCCCCTGGCAAAGTCTGGCGCATGAACCGAATCTACGGTAATGGTTATTTTAACCGCTTCATGAAAAATGATGGAACTGATGGATTTGTAAGGATGTGCTGTGTCAAATTGAATGGTCAGGCTGTCGCTGCTTACCTGGTTTGGAACTGCGTAAGTTGAAATGGCTTTTTTAAAATAAACAGTAGCGGTAAATGGTTTGTAAACATACACATTCGTATCCTCGTTTATGCGCAAGCTGATAACGTTCGTTACAGGATAAAACTGCCCCTGAAATGGGTTGCCCGTTTCGTAAAACTGCCGATCCTTTATGCTGAAAGAGCTGTCTTTTGCCACATGCTTACCATCCCTTTTATCCGTTACCGGATCTGTACCCGCCATTGCATGGTTGAGCATCGCCGTCATAAGCAATAACAGAAACAGGCATTTTTTATTCTGTACAATCTGCATCATGTTTGTACCTTTTAAAAGTGTAATTTCTAACCCCTAAACATTAAACTCTAAACATTAAACCCTAAACTCTCAACCAAATCACAATCCTTTCATTCCTTTATAAATCGTATATCCTTTGTAAAGGCTGCTTACTTTAAAATCATTTCCCTCCTTGGCAAAATAATACCCCTCATTCATAGGTGTGGTATCAACTGCCCCAAACCTGTAATTGGTAAATCTTGTTTCTATATTAGTATATGCTTCAAACTTGTCACCATTATTATAGCTTCCAGGGTCTTGCAGCACATCCGCAGTTTTGACCGTAGAGGTTGTTTTTACCACCCTGTGCATTTTTTCATCCACGACTATTTCCATTTTTTTGCAAGGATATCCCGGCGGAAACTCAAGGATATAATTTTTCTGTTTGCCTGTAGTTGTTACATGATATGCCAAACCGGCTATTTTGCTGAAAATACTATCCATGGCAGCCAGCGGGTTCAGTTGTTCTTTTAGCGAGTCGATACTTTTTGCCAGGTACATTAGTTTATCTTCTTTCACCAATATAATAGTGTACTTCCCCGTACTGATGGTTTCAGTATTATCCATGACTATTCTGCTCTTTTTACCTTCTATTTCTATTTTGCCTTTCACTGAGTCGGTGTATCGTTTTGGTGTATGCTCATTGGAATAATAATAAGTCATATCAAAGGACACATTCCCCCCTTTGAAAAAGGACTCTTTTAACAGGCTCATGTCTTTCAGGAAAACATCTTTGTTTATGTCCCTCTGTGCATTGGCACTTGCCCAAAAACAAATCATCCATACCAATAACCCAGTTTTACCCAAATATTGAAAGCACTTCATACTCATTATCCTAAATTAAATTCTAAATTCATCACTCATAATTCATCATTCTAAATTCCTAATTCCCAACTCACCTCAACAGCCCGCTCCTCGTTTCTTTAATCGTCTGCACGCCCCGTTCTGTTTCTTTTTTCACCCTGATCAGTGTACCGTCATCATCATATTCATAAAAGGTGGCGTAGTTATTTTCATCTAGTTCCGCCACAAGGCGTAAGGTGACAGGGTCATATACAAACGACTTCATGTTGGCTTTGTAAGGGTGGAGGCGGATGTCATCGTAATAAGTGATACCATCGCTCGTTTTCAAATTAATTTCTAATAAAGTATCTGCTGCATCAAGGTCAAAAAATCCTTCAATTTTCTTCCATCCGTCAATCGTTATTCCGGTAGGTTTCAGATATAAGTCATTAGTTCCATTGTGGGTTTTTATCACGACGAAACCTAAATAATTACCGCTACAGGTGGAAGTACTTTCGATATATTTGGTCCATGCACTAAATACCATTTTTTGGCTTTGATAAGGAGAAAAATTGGGAAGAATAATAGATTTGGATGCATGAGTATCCTTTAAGGCTGATAAGCAGTTGTTTTCATTCTCATAATGCAGGAATGGCTCAGTATCCGGTTCCTTCCTCACTTTTGCCGCAATGGATAGGACAGCGTTACCTACTCTAATACTATATTTTCCTGTATGATGCTGTGTACTGTCAATCTGTGTTTTGTAACTTGAAAAATCAAAATGCCTTGATACAGGGCAGCTTTGGTTGCATTCATTGCTGGTAAAATCATAGTCTTCAAAACCCTCATAAACCGCTTCTTCATACCGGCTGTTTTGCACCACGGCGGTTGGCAATGTGTTGTTATAACCATATAGCCCTGTATTAAACCTGCCAAGTGGGTCTTTATTCTCCAGTTCAAACCCTTTGTTGTTAAACATGGTTTGTTCACTGTTCCATACCCATTTGGTTGTGTCTAAAGTAACTGATTTGCCAAGTTGCTTATTTGCGTTGAACTCCCAATAAGGTTTGAAATCATTGTACGTGCCATCGTACCTGGTATCCGTTTTAGCAGAAGTCGCGTTTTGCTCTTTGCGGGTTGTGTAATAAACATGACTTTTATATTGCCGCCAGTCACCGAGTACGCCGTAGAGGTAAGGGTTTACGGTTGTGTCGGTTATTGGGTTGTAGCAAAGTGGGGCAGTATCGGGTAGCGGGGGAGTTAATTGCGCACAGATAAAATTACCGTTTTCATAAACCAGCCCATAACCCGGAGGACAACTTTGTCCCTGCGGGCTTATGTGACCAATTAAGTCTATTGTAGAAAAAATAAGGTTTAAATCATCATAATTGTGGGCTGCATTAAGCTGTGAAACTGTATTATCGTAAATTTCTACTCCAAATCCATGAACATCCGAGTCATTATAAGCTTCCAATTTAAACTGGTGAATGCCTGCATTAATGTACTTTGGAAAAATATGCCATATTCTAAAGTTTTTCTGTTCATCATCATTGTCTTTAATAAATAATGTTCCATCAATCGAAATTTTGATTCTATTGTCAGCACCCTCACCTATATAATAATAGCCATCGTGGGGAAAAAAGATAGGAACTGTAAAACCAAACCATTTTCTATCCCAAACAGTATCTTCTCTGCAACTCCATATACCCGATCTGTTGAGTGGTCCAATCCGACTAGGGTCGATAAATCGGTTATAGTTCGAAGAAGAATTACCTGATGAATCGTCTGAATTTTGTGAATTAGAGCTTCTTCCTGCAAAATTTCCTGATAAAATAGGAACTCCACAATCTGAGACAGGGTGGACACCATGCCAAAAGGGATTGGCAGTATCAATTTGTGTCCTTACGAAATGACTTTTTACTGTATCGAAATTAGAAATAGAATAATAATAACTCCCACACCTGGAATATTCATTATCGTTTTTTGGCATCAGGCAAAGTGAATCAATCATAGAGATGATCACGGCTGTATCTTTAATGCAAGTATTTAAAAACGGCGAATATCTATATCCATGAGGGCAGTTATTGCTTGTAGTTGTTGTGCTCTTCTTCTTTTCCTCTACCCTCCAAAAATCTTTATACTCAGCCGCAGCCGCATTTATTATTTGCTTAGCACTGTCAAATATCAAAGCATAAGTATTTCCAACAGGTATCAAAGGACTTTTAAGTGTTGTTATACTTCCGACAGATGCCCCCAACATATTTTTCCTTCCGGGACGTGTAATCTTCACAGACATATCATCGCCGCTGAAAGGCTTTCCGTTTTCGTCAATAAAATAAAGGCAGGCTGTACAGTTGTGGTAAGCATTGGTATCCACAACCCATAAGCGTGTGTTATAGACAGGAAATGTTGCAAGATCGTTTTGACTGATTGTACAAGCTGATAAATTGCTGACCCGGGGTTTGGACGATACCAAAATCTCATCCCCGGCAGAAAAGTAATCTTCTGCAAATGTGTTGGCAGGAAGACTTGACGGATCTATTTTCCCATTCACCATCTTAATTCCATTCAGTTCTATTCCCACATTTTTATAAGCACCTCCCAGGTTGTCATAAGCCCAGTGTGCAGGGTAGTTAAAATTAAAAATGGGATCATTATATTCATTTTGTGTACGGCTTAGCAAAACATCGCCGGTTTCACTGTCAAACAACATATTTTTGGTGGATACCAGGCTCCCTTTTTCTATATGGATCACACTATCCAATATTCCATGCCTGTTCACAATTTTGGTAGTTGCGACAGATCTGAAAACGTTTTCTTCCTGGTTCACAAGGTTAAAAATGGGTAGCAAAAAGATAGGCCAGAATCCGACAACAAAAAATTCAGAGTTCAGGTTCAGATTAAATCCTAAGGTCTTGGATCGCTGTTCTCGCATGTCGGCCATCAGTTCCACATCCTTGCCTACAATAGCCCTCTCAATAATGCTGTCATTCGGCGTCATGACCATCAGTTCATTTTGCAGGTGTTTGCTTTCTGCCCTTGGGTCATCCACCCTGTAAAATTTTTCTGTGTAACTGATTTGTGTCCCTGTTTCGCTGTAGCTACCCTGCGATTTCAGCTTGCCGTGCATATCGTTCAGTTCCACTTTAAAACCTTGCGATACTGCAAGGAAATGTTTAGAGTTAATCTTGATGATAGACCCCAACGGCGATTTGTACTTCTTTTTATTGTCATTTAAAACAGACCAGTCCGTGATGGTGGGAAAGTCATAAGCGGTATAAAAATTGCTTTCATCATAGCCACCGGCAGACCGCCTGCCTTTTGTGTTCAATGCGCTTACTTTTACTTTGCTGTATCCTACAGAGGGAGATGGAAAAAAAGTTTCCCCCAATGGTTGTTCAACATAGCCCATGGTCACGGGTGCCATCACCGATGCTTTTTCAGTATATTCAATCGGCTGGTGAAATGGATTTTCTTCCCCACCCATCATAGGTTCATAGGCCGCCACACCGCTGCTGATGATTATCTTCTTGCCATTCACTTCTTTTTCTGTGGTGTAGTCGTATGATTGTCCATAAACGGATTCTTCACCGTTTGTCATAGCATTCCAGTGGTCATACACTTCCACTTTTTTTACCCTTATCCCGCCGCCATATTTTTTAAATAGTGGATTGTCCAGCCTCACCCAGCTATGAGAGGTGTCGGTATTCATAGCCCATCCTTTTGCTCTTGCCGGCCCGTCAAACGATTGAAAAGCAGTCACAATTGAAAAAACATTTGTCACCATGGTAATGATCATGCCGATGGCATCAAAAGATTCTCCCGGTTCCGAACCGGGATATGCCTTGGAAGGTAAATTGAGTCTCAAAAACTGTAGGGCGGCTTTTGTGATCGGGCTTATATTTCCATCCCCTGTGCCACTGCTGTTAATGCCTTTCATCTTTACCCAAATGATATTGGGCTGCCCTGGCACTAAACCATAACTTTTAGGCGCTTTATCCAACTCTGCATAACCGGGTACAGTTTCATTGCCGCTTCCATACTTGTCTGCAGGCATTTCTACAGACACTTTAAAGTAAAGTTTATCAACGCCTTCTAAATATTTATAATATGCATCCTCTTTATTGATTGGAGCTTCGGGAACCCTAATAAATATATACAATTTATCGGTTCTGGAAAATCCGTTTCTTTCATAGAGCTGCGGGGAGACTGTGTAGTTGGAATCTTTGGCAAAGCCGGCAATAGCGCACATTTGCATGGCCCGCTTATGTTGCACAAAAGCATAATCATCGGCTTCATAACTGGCTTTTATGACTCCACCTGATGGCAGATGTATTTCATCCAATGTCCAGGCTGCGGCGTTTCTTGCTGCTATTCCGCTGTCCTGCAATGCATAAGGAAAATCTGTATTAGAAACAAATGCACTGGTATTTTTAGTGTTGTTCGCAGGATCTTTATAATTTCCCCACCTGTCAAACGATTTGCTGTTGTAACTCGGGTTAAAAGCATTGTATTTAAAAGTATAAGGGTTTCTTTCCCCCTTATTGTTGCCGTTATAGGTAAACCAAATTCTTTTAAGGGTCAGTTTACCATAATCATGGTCGCTACTACTGAATGTGGAATTATAAACACCTTTGCATAACTCATATTCATATTCAAAATGTACAGTTTTAACAGGTGTCACTTTGCTTACATCACCATTTTGCTTTACAACCTCTCCTTTTACATACAGATTGATTTCTTTCAACCTTTTTAAACGTTTGTTATAATTTTTGTTGCCGTTTTCATCTATTTGCAACAAATCGTTCCTTTCTTCGGTAACAAAAGTCGCCATCATGTTTTTGCTTTCGATAGAATGCAAAAGCCACATTTCCTTTTCGCCATAAATATAACTGCCCTTGTCATCCCTGTTGTCGGTTTTCAATCCCTCGTTGTATGTTGCACTGGCTTCATTACTAACCCCACTTCGGGTATAGGGTGCACGCCATTTACAGGGTTCATCTGCCCCGTACAATTTACTATAATTGAATTTGATAGCATCACCCATATCATCATCAGATATACCGTCACCGGTGATGTCCTGGTAGTCTGGCGAAAGAATGCCTGTGAGTAAGAAGGAGTGGGCATAGGCTGGCATCTCTTCACTATTGTAATACCAGTCCTTCCCTTTTTGATTAGCGGTTGAGTTTTCAGTATCTGTATAAGCAACGACTCCGTTCGGTTTGTCTGCTTTATTGGGGTCAATGTTAAACGTTTTTTCCCGTTGCAACAAGTTGTAAACAGGAATGCCATACACATACCTTCTTCCGTCTGTATTTGTTACGTCTATTTCTGATATGTGATTAGGTTTTCGGAAATTATTAATTCGCTTTTCGAGGTTTTTATCTAAGCTTTCTGGTTTTGCAGGCGGATATAATGCAGATGCAGGGATAGGGGCAAAATTGTTTTGACCAGGCAATTTCCAGTTGAGCCTCATTTCATATCCACCGGGTCCGTTAAATGTTTGTACCCATATTTTGTAAATTTGTCCGGCAACAAGATTCAATGTGGCTTCATTGGGGGTCTGGCTGTGTAGAGTCCAGTTTGTAAACAAAACGGAATCATTAATGGCCAATATCACTCCGTCATCGCTAACAGTTTGAAAATGATAAGTACCTGTAACCGGTGCTTTCATCCTCCCAGTCCATCTTGCAGATATGTTTTCATTATTTCCAATAGGATACAGATGATTATGGGATTCGAAATCAACATTAGTGATATCCGTCAGTATTGGATTACCCGCTAAATCCCGGTTATTAAAATATTCCCCAAACAATCCTGTTCCACTGTCAGATGGATAGTCATTAATAGGATCGTGACAAGTATTAACTTTAAAATAATTTGTATCATGGTTTACAATATACTTATCCAACCCTGAAATGCTCGCTTGTTCAGCAGTCAGGTAACTGATTACCTGCGACCGTTTTTCACGTTGTTGCTTTTGAAAGGCAGTATTGCTGATTAAGGTTCTGTCGATGAAATTTCGGTTGCGATACCGCTTGAAAAAATTGGTAGAGCTAATAGACGAACTGCTGTTATTGGGTTGGTATAGATCCACAGTCACTACATCATCGCCCCCGATGGCATCATAATAGTTTTTGTCATTAATAGATTTTTCACCCGGATTTCTGAAATAAACAGCCTCATACTTTCCCGAATTCCGGGTAAAATTCAATTTATCTTTCAGCACATTATTATTAACCCAGCCACCTGTTTGAGTAATGGAGCGGGTATAGCCAATATCACCACCAAAGTGGGTGAGATTTCCCAATCCAATGTCCACGCTACCGCTGGCAGACATATCTTTAGTGCTGTTGTAATGGTCATGTATATATCCGATGTCGCTGCGGTATGCCCTGAACATGCCACCTGTCCCTTCACCGGTTATTGAAAACGCGTCATAAGTATAAGAAGGTATTCCGATATTTGGTACCGCAGGTTTTTCTCTGTAAGGTATTTCCTTCTCACGGTTAAAATCAAGCAATGCAGTATTGTCAGATGCACCGTTTTGATAGTTCAGATAGCCGTAAGCTGGTAAAACCCTTGTTCTGTCTTCTGCATCTATACCTTGTGTTGATACATAACCACTTACAGAAAGGTTGGGATGAAGAGGCCATGCTTCTGTTCCTACTTTGCCACTAAATGTAAAGTTCCTGGATGTGTACGGAAGTGTTATTGTTGGGTTATAACTTGGGGATGCAAATGAAATAAATGAAGACATAGATCCACCCTTAGAAGTAGTGCCAGTTGTAGTTGACCCGTCATTCGCCTGAAGATCATAAACCTGCCTGCCTTTCTTGTCTTGTTGCGATTGAGAAATGCCCGCACTCACCTGCAATCCCTTTAATCCAGATCTTGAATTATAGGATGATCCTATGGAAAAATTACCGCTCGTTGTAGTCTGCTCTTTTGCAGAATTGCTGTTAATTGAGTATGACAGGCTTGGACTTATAGTAATACCTTCCTGCGAATTGTTATTGATTCCCAGCGATAAACCTGCTGTATTCTCTCCTGCACTTTTATTTCCTACCGAAAGGCTTGCATTTAGCCCACTTTCATATCCCCAACCTTTATAGCTGTTATGAAATACACCTACACTCGCTCCCAAACCCAACGAACCTCCCATAAGTTCAATATTTCCGCCTGCATTCACACCTATAGTCCTGTTATCCCTGATGGAAGATGTTTTAGTGATTTTATCATTTTTTCCATCAAAATCATCAGGCATACCTCTTAGTCCCCTGGTTATGGTGCCAGGGTTTATATTCCACCCCAGGCCTACCCAACTTGCTTCCGCATCCATCGTTATACCGCTGCTGTAGGCAATATTGACCGGGTATCCCCCCACATCCATCAATGGTATATTGTATGAAAAATCTCCTGTGAAAAGATCCACCATATTATTGCTGCCCGCAGATTTAAATGATTCCATTTCCGGTTGACTGGGGCCGCCATCTTCTTCCTTTTGAAAGTCAATTGCGCTGCTGTCTGTTACGTTGAAGTCATTGAAATGAAAACTGTTTTGGGCATGAGGTTCATTTTTCTCAAATGTTCCACTTTTTAATTCTCCATGTTCTGCATCCGTTGCCACGGCAGCACCATTTTTTTCAGTAAATGACCTTGTTGCTCCGTAGGAATTTGTTGGCACATCTTCGCGGTAAAGAAACCTGTCTTTTGCAACATAGCCGTATGCAGCCGTTTCAAAATAGAATAAAAGTGCCAATACAAATGCAATGTCTTTCTGGTATCGTGCGGAAAGCTTTTGTATCATCTTAGTGTTGTTAAATCTTTACAGGTATTTATTTTAAAAGTCGCATTACCACCAATTCATTTCTCATTTTTAAATAAAAACTTCACACTCCAGTCATTCCCGGCGTTATTTTTCAGTTCTAATAAATATGTTTTGTTTTCCTCTAGTTTGCCACTTTTTCTAAGGGATATTTCAATATAATTCAAGCCCGGTTTTACCGGTATTTTATAGGAACTTAATACTCTTCCCGGGTCGTCAAGGCTTTTTAATGTGCAATTAGCAGTCGCATCATTGTCATAATTTGGGTACTCAATTTTTAAGAGATCAGATACAACTGCAACTCCGGCTTCATAACCCCGTTTTAATTTCAGGTACCCGCTATTTTCAGTAATTAGGGTATCCTGTTCGGGGTATTTCACTTTAAATGTCCACACATCGCTTTGTGTCACAAACTGCTGATTGTTTCTGGCAATGACCCGCCAGGCATATGCTTTTCCTGTATCCAGCGATTTGCGGGATGCGGGGTAGTTGTCAAAAAGGTTTGTAATATTGCCTGCGCTGTAAACAGGAATGTTTTGTTGAATAGCTTGCATAAAGTTTTGGCCGGGCATCACTTCCGTCAGCACCAGGTCATAAGTTAAGTTAGTGAACAGGTTCAATGGTGTTGGGGGAAGCCATGTAAACTGTGGGTAGAGGGTTTCAAGAATTGCTTCATTGTCCGGTGTGTTGAGCATGGGAGGACTTAGAGGTGCTACCTCAAGTGGTTGGCAGTCTTCTGCAATTTGTAAATACCTTTCATTAAACACTTTGTTGACCGTGTAGCAGGCTGTGTAATTCCCTATAGGCAATAATCCGCCGGCATTTGCATTACTTCCCTGTAAGTAAGTGTACTGAATAGGATTTAAGTTGCTTTCATTCAATTGCATAACACCTTTGGCTAGATTTAATAATTTAGTAGAGGCAGTCAGAACCGGTTGATTCGTATTGGTCTGTAAAAGAGTAAGTATGACATTCACAAATTGGGTACTGTTATCAGTATTAGACAATGTAATATTCCACAACTGGCTGTTTTGTACAATCCCCGAAGGAGGAAGTTGCACATGAATCGTAACCTGTGCCTTCACCATTCCAGAAACATTTATGAAGAGTAGCAAAAACAAAAATCTTGTTTTCATAAATAATATTTTTAAAAAACTTTAAAATAACTTACCCTGCCGGTATTATAAGGAACCAGTTGTTTGTTACCGCCCGGCACAAACCCTTTGTCTGCCAAAAGCTGTATTTCACCAATATGCACTATTTTTAAGGAAACATTAGCGTTATATCCCCACAGTTCTTTATCATAGGTGGTCTGCTTGTTATACTTCACCCCGCCCCCGACACTTAAAAAATCTGATATTTTATAATTCAGGTTATGTTCTGCTGTATATAGGCGGTATTCGTTATTAATCGATTCGGCCAATGTAAGTTGAACCGAAAATCCGCTAATCAATACTTGCTGCGAAAGCATCAAGTTCTTCGTATTAAAATACACAAATCCTGAATCATTGGCTTTATTATAAAACTGTGTGTAAACGAGAATTGAATTGCACACCATATTTCGGTACCGGTAAAAATGACTGACGCTGGCATTAAATGTATAAAATAGGTTTTCTGTAAACTGACCCTCCCCGGTTTTGGTAAGTTGTGAACTGGGATAATATCCGGCAGAAACGACTGGCAGTTTTTTCATCCTGAATGTGGCCTGCAGGCTTTTGAAAACGGATGAACTTTTATAGTCTCTGTTAATAAAAGGATTTGTAAAATCATTGGCTCTTACAGAGGCTGCCACTATCAGGTGCTTTTTGAAAAAAGGTTGATCAACTTTTATTGACCAAGAATTTTGTGTTGTGCCTGTTGTGAAGAGACTGAATGACTGAAAATTAGCCCCAAAATGTTTGTAATAAATATTTATTTTAGTAAATGTGGAAGGCAAAAATGAATTGAGTTTAATGGAATAAGCTTCATTGGAGTGATCACTCAATTTAAAAGTGCCGGAAAGCAAGTTTTTATTTTCAGAAGAAAAATGATTGTAAGGAAGAGAAGACTTCGCAATTTCAGCTACCAGATAGTTGGTTGAATTGATATTATACCTGCTTTCTATAGTGAAGCCCATGAGACGGTATGCTGGTATTTGACCACCTGAAAATGAACCTGAATTAAACAATTGCTTTTGTCCTGAGTAATAGGTGACAATGATGTTGTTGCCATCTTTAAACCCTTTACCAGCCCTCACAAGTGTTAAGTATTGTCGTGGAGCATTGTTGTTTTGAATAATGAAGTTTCGGAACCTGTAATCAACAAAACCTGCCGCTACGGCATAATAATAACGGGGATTATATTCAGCCTGTACACCGGTAATGCTGATATTTTTGGCAGACAATTCCGAATAGTCAACAATACTTCTGCCTATGGAAAAAGATCGCAGGCTCCAGATAAATTGATACCCTTTTGGAAGGCTTGAATCGGCTATACCTGCTCCATGCAGCTTTTTTTGGAGTATTTTTATGTCCTGAATACTATCAACAGCATTTCTGGACAACAGCATCTTTGACTGTTGGGCTGCTTTATAGCTTATTCTCAGTTTTTCCAGTTTTGTCAATTCCATTTCCAGTGAGTCTATTTTCTTTTTTTTGTTGGAATACTCTTGCACAGCCTTGTCCTCTTTCTTATCAATCGAATCCTTGAGATCATATCCCTCTGTATCTTTTCCTGCAAAAGTGATGGATGTATCTGCCTTTGGCTGATTGTTCTTTTTTAAAATACTGATTGAT
Organism: Segetibacter sp.; assembly: GCA_043733905.1. Classification (GTDB taxonomy): domain Bacteria; phylum Bacteroidota; class Bacteroidia; order Chitinophagales; family Chitinophagaceae; genus Segetibacter. The sequence goes on along the minus strand of JAYTGA010000048.1, from coordinate 39,869 downwards.
TTTAAACTGCTGTCGCCCATACCTTCCAACCCCTCATATCTTTCATGGCGTTTTGCCTTTCGGGATGATGCATTTAGTTTTCGCTCCCTTTCCTCTATTTGTTGTTGAATGGTCGAAGTTGCAGGCATCGTTCTTTTCAATTGGTTTAACTCCTCCCGGCTGCTGTCTATTTTCTTTGTGATTGCTGCCGTCAGCGAATCTGAACTATATGTTTCCAACAGCCTGTTTTTAATCTCCTCTTTCAATTTTCCTTTAAACTGCAATGGATTGAACTGTAGATTTAAATCGCTGAAATTTTTAAAAAGATTAGAATTACTAAGCCTTGTGGTAAAATAAAATCGCATTGGATATTTGTCTTTCACAGTAATATCTAAATAGGTTTGTAGAGTATGCTGATATATTTCCTTCTCAGCATAAGGTGTATCTATGCTTGAATAATAGTTTACATCATATTCCACATTACCATGAATTTTCAAAAAAGGCTTTTTGAGTTTTGCAGCTGGCATTGCGGCAGGTTTCATGGGCAGGGTGCTGTCGGGGGTGTTGTTCACTTTTACCCACTCCACATAATTCTGCATATTTCTCTTTTCAAAAATGACAATCGTGTCATTTTTACTGTCCGAATGCTTTTTTGTAGCTGATAAATATTTTTCCTTAGCGTCCATGTTGGTAGAATCAATAAATAGAATAACTGTTCGTTTATTAGTATCTGAATACAAATGCCCCCTCAGTGAATCACTTCGTTGCTGGCCTGCCACCACCATCTCAATGAGCAAAAAAAATATCAGCAGGATATAATTCATTTACAATTTTAGTAGTTGATGAATAACGAAATGGGCATATAGTTATGTACCTATTTTCTTAATTCTTCTTTTAGCTGTAGGAGCATTTTTCGCTGTTCTTTTAAGAGCGCAGATTGATTGTCTATCAATTTTTGCTGTTGCTCCAACTGATTGCTTAGCTTTTCTTGCTGCTTATTTTGTGCAATCACATATAGCGATAACTCTTCTATTTTTTTAAGGAGCAATGACTGGTTTTCACCCAGGTCTATCCCGGTTTTCTCGATGTCATTGGCAGAAGGAATTTCAGGAAGGTGATTGTTTTCTTGTATGTATGCCTCGAGATCTTTTAATGAGCGTAGTTTGTAAGATTCGTTAAACACATAATCAGGCCAGCCGGGAGAGCCATTATTTAACTTAACAAAGGCTTTTGTAAAGATGGCTGTGCCATTTACAGCCAGCGAATGCGTACCTATTTTTAGAGGATTTGTTTCATTAATTGAAATTTTATCGCTTACAAAAACAGTCCCGTGTACATCAAGGGCAGCATTCGGGTTTGGCAGAGTTTGTATGCCTACATTAGATCGGGCATAAGTCGTTCCGTTCACCTCCAAGGCAGCATTTGTTGTTGGCATTGTTTGGATGCCAACCTGCCCCCTGGCATAAGTAATACCGTTGATATCCAATGCCGATCCATAGGTGGGATCAGCAGTTTCTATCCCCACCGAAGAGTGTAAAACAGCGATGTCAGGATTATATTCATTCTTACTGCCACCCGCATAAATTTTTACCGGTCCCTCGCTGGCACTACCAAGTAACAACTGCTTTTGTTTGGCTACAATAATGTCACCTCCGGCATTAAACCACAAATCATTTTCAGTTTTATATTCCCTGTCAATATTTTTAAGTTCAAGAGAAAAATCAACATCATTTGTCTCAGGGGCTAATACACGAAAATATTTATAGTTTCTGTCTTTATAATTATATCCGTAATTAGCAACAACTCTCTTATTGCTAATCAGGCCCATCCCCAAAAGGTATCTGTCATAAAACGCATTTAACCCCCCTACACCAATACGTCCATGATCATCTTCATTTGCATCTATTCCAAATTTGTCATTAGGAAAAGTGGTTAATCCTATCTCAAAATGAATATCTTCACTTCCATGATATAGTAATTCTGTCAAAAAATCAATATCAATACCGCTAACATCAATTGTAGGAATTCTTCCATTTCGGGTAACTGCCTCCAACCTGTAGTAAGGGTCGTCAATACCAATACCTACATTGTTATCATTATAATAAATTTTTGAGCCGTTAGTATTCCATTGTGCATTCACGGAAAAGGTAGCAAACAATAATGCAAATAAAAAACCTGTTTTTAGTGCGTTCATAATTTTTCAGTTGTAAAAATGAATGAAGAATTAGTTGAGGATTTTTATAATGTAGCTGCATCCTGAGTAATTGCCGGATGCTGTTGGGGAGGAAGATGAAGCACATTTACTGGCAGCTATTCTTCCATGTACTCTTATAAATTGACAATCGGTACAATTGCCATAACCTTTACTAATATAAAACAACCTGCCGGTATGTGCCTGGTACAAAAGATTACCGGAATGATTTGAATACAATTCGACTGCGATAGTCTGAACTGTATTAGCTGTATCATTTACATTGAACAAGAGAAAAGAACCAGCCTCATTCGACAAAAGGGATGCATTCTGTGAGGTAATCGTTTTGCCATTTAAAAAGGGGATAGAAGAAAATATATTCTGTTGAATAGCAGCATTGTTAATGCTCAACTGTGAAGAAGAATCATTGATAAGCTGACCAACCAGGTAGCCTGTTGTATCAACACTCTTACCAGAAGCATTAACATCTGAAAGACCAATCAAAATAAAAATTGCAATTAGGTAAACCTTTAATTTTTTTTTCATAAAAAATAATTTACTGTTACAGGGATGTTAATAATTCAAATCTAATTAAATTTTGTTTAACAAAAAACAGGGCGCAAAATTTTTTTCTGCTTCCAATTGATTATCACATGGTTACTATAAAAAAACGAGTATAAGTACGGATGATTTGCGTATTTTTACGGAACTATTAAGCCGTTCATGTGCTTGTTAAAAAATATTTGTCAATTAAAAATAACGGCAAAGGCATTAAAAATCCCAATTTCAACTACTATTTAAAAGTTTGCAAAGGTCTTGTTGCATAAATAGCGAACATATCATTTGCGAAGCAAAAAAATAACTTGAATGAAAATCGAACAGGCATTCATAATCCATAAAAATATCCTGTTAATCCTCTAAAACCGTGTTATCCGTATTCCCAAAACACACAACCGTACTTTTTTCCAAATTTGCCATTTTTGCAGTGTTATGTATTTATTACTTCTCTAAATTTGTATTCTTGTCAAATACATCCACGCACTGAACCTTTTCTACTTCTCACATTTTTTGCACACTCAAAAGCACCCTACCCATGGAGAAGTTATGTATTCACACCAAAGAAGTTCAGCGTATAACCGACAAGAGCGAACGCTCAAGTCTCGACCTTTTGAAGAAGATCAAAAAGAAATACAATAAAGAGCACCATCAACTTGTTTCCATCTATGAGTTCTGTGAGTACACTGGCCTCAATGTTGAGCACGTTAAAAAAGCCCTTGACAGGTAGGTTTAATTGGCCCACCTTAGCGCATATTACGGATCAGATGTATTGGAGTGTATTAAAATGTTCCATGACTGCATGGTTAGTGTATCATGAGTGTATGAAATGTGTATGAAGAGTGTATGAGTAGAGTATGGGAAATGTATGAGGAACGTATCCCGCATGTATATCTACTCCCTATCTGATGTATGGCTGATGTATCAGTTGGTTAACTCTTTCCAGGTAATTTTGGTAAGTTTAGTTTTATAAAAAAATTCCAGTAACCTTGATAGAGATTCAGCACATCAACAACGGAAATCCCCACCTGCCAACCATCAAAGAATTGTTTGGTGAATATTTGACCGATCTGAATGAAGACCTGTGTTTTCAACACTTTGATGAAGAAATAAACAATCCATTGCTGAAGTATGCACCGCCGCAGGGAAGCCTGATTTTAGCATTGTGGAACAACGAGCCTGCGGGATGTGTCGCACTACAACCGCTGGCCGAAAAGGGAATATGCGAAATGAAGCGGCTTTATGTGCGGCCTGCATTCAGAATGCACGGAATAGGAGATATGTTGGTTCAGCAAATTCTGAGCGATGCTGCTGCATCGGGCTATCACAAAATGGTGCTGGACACATTGTCAAGACTTGCCGCCGCCATCAGATTGTATGAGAGGTATGGATTTGTACACACATCTGCGTATTACGCTAATCCATTGCAGAATGTAATTTATATGGAAAAGCAATTGTTGCGTTGAAAATAAAGAGAGAAATAAACGAAAAGCGATTGTCTCGAAAAACTATTTGTCCAGCGCACTTATAATGTGGTGCCTGCCCTTCATCATAAATTTTTTGCTCTGCTCTATAGCATCCATCACTTGTTCCAATATCACTTCATTAGACAAAGTATAGTCAATGACCATAGGCTGTTTGATTCTAACAGAAAGCAGCGATCCTTTTTTCTTAAACACCAATCCTTTTTTGTTGAATGCCCTCCAGAAACCGTTGATGACAACTGGCACTACTATAGGCTGGTGGTGTTTGATGATGTGCGCGGTCCCTTTGCGACCCGGTGCAAATGGTTTGGTCGTTCCTTGCGGAAAAGTGATGACCCAGCTATTGCTTAGTGCACGATGTATTTTCCGTGTATCAGAAGGGTCAAGTCCACGTCTCACTTCTTTGCCTTCGGTACGCCATGTCCGCTTCACGGTCAGTGCGCCGCATATGGCAAAGAGTTTGCTCAGCCAGTTTTTCTTCATTGTTTCTTCAGCGGCCACATAATAAACGTTGGTAAAGGGATTGAGCAGGTAATAAGGAATCCCCAGTTTGTTTTTCTTTCGCCATTTGACAGCGCAAAAAATATGAATGAACACCATGACATCCATAAAATAAGTTTGGTGGTTGCTTACAAACAAAACATTCCCTTTGGGCAAGTCTTCCAGGTTTTCGGTGCCTTCTATTTTCAATTTATTAATGATAGCGATGCCTGGGTAAGATATTACGCCGATAATGGCATATAAGAATGAGCGGAATAATCGTATGTTTTTAAATTTTTCAACCATAAAACTCATATAGCGTGTGGCCGGGCAAATTTTTCAATCGGGGTTGCAAAATAACGAATGTAAACGCAATGTTAATACCCTAACCAATTTTTTTTTCCGTTGTGTAATTAGATTCGATCTTTACTCTTTAAAGAAAATCATTTTTATGAAAAAAATAATGACCGGTATTTCTATCCTTTGCCTTACATGTTTGCAAACTTTCAGCCAGCAGGAAATCATCAAGCAAAAAACGATTAACGTAAGCGGCTCCGCCGAAATGGAAGTGGTACCGGACGAAATATATGTGCAGGTGCAACTGCGTGAATATGACAAAAAGGGAGGTGGAAAAGTGGATCTCGAAGGCATTAAGACTGCTTTTATAAAAGCCGTGATAGGCATCGGCATCAAGGAAACCGACATCAGTGTTCAAAACTATCAGACCTACGACCAAAACTATTGGTGGACACGAAAAAACAAAAAGAAAAACCCCGACATGAAGGCGGGCATCACCTACCAAATCAAACTGTCCACTACCCGCAAAATGGATGAACTGGTTCAACAAATGGATGATGAGGCAACTGAAAACTTTTTCATTTCCCGTGTGGATCACAGCAAATTGCAGGAGTTTAAAAAACAATTAAAAATTCAGGCTGTTCAGGCAGCTAAAGAAAAAGCGATCTACCTGGCCGAAGCCATCAATGAAAAAGTGGGAGAAGCACTGACCATAAACGATCCGGGCGAAGTGACGTTTTATCCGCAACCAGTCATGTATGCAAACAGAATGATGAAGGCCGAAGCAATGGATGCTGCCGGCGGTGGACAGGAACAGGCACCTAATATTGATTTCAAGAAAATAAAACTAAAGTTTGAAGTCAATGCTGTGTTTGCATTAAAATGAAATAATAATCTCCTAATGGACACGATGGCCTAATGACTTATTGACTTAACCTCCATTGCCTATCTTCGCCGCCTCAACACCAACGCATGGATTTCAATACGGTCATATTCGATATGGATGGCTTGCTAATAGATAGCGAACCTCTGTGGCAGGAAGCCGCCACAGAGGTTTTTGCTTATTACGGTAAAAAATTAACCCCGAAGGAATATGCCACAACCACCGGCCTGCGCACCAGCGAGTTCGTCAGTTGGTGGCTCAGGGATTACAAGTTTGAAAGCTCCGAATTAGATAAAGCAGGGGAAAACATTGTTCAACTGGTCATTAGCAAAATAAAATCAAAAGGCAAACCTATGCCGGGCTACGACCACATTATAGAGTTTTTTTATAGAAAAAAATACAAAATTGGGATTGCCACATCGTCACCTCTCAGCATAGCAGACACCGTTATTCAACTGCTTGGCTTAAACAATTACATACAGGTAAAAACTTCTGCCGAAAAAATGGAGTATGGCAAACCACATCCGCAGGTCTATCTTGAGTGCGCCAAATCTTTATCTTCATCGCCGCTGGAGTGTATTTGTTTTGAAGATTCGCTGAATGGTATGATAGCTGTGAAGGCAGCACGAATGAAGTGTGTGATTGTTCCAGCCTATCACCAGCAAAAAGAAGAAAAATGGAGTATAGCCGACCTCAAAATTTCATCTCTGCAAAATTTTAGCGAACTGCATATTGGTTTGTTGTAAATTTTTTACCAAAAAAAAGCAACATTTTTTTTTGCCAAAAAAGAAAAAGCACATGAATCATCAGCAATGCCAAAACACTATTTTTGAAAAATTTCGTCAACCATTCAAATCCTCATTATAAAATATGAACAGGTCACAGTTTCTAAGTCAGTCAGTTGGCGTGAATGAAGATTTGAGGGAGATTGTAAAAAATGACAACAACCACCATTTTTTATACAACAAAGCAGGACAGACTGCTTATGTTTACCTGACTGCTTTCGTAAAAAAATATTGCGAAGAGTATTTCAAAAAGCCGTTTGGTGAAATCAAAATTTTAGATTGGGGTTCAGGAAAAGGGCATGTCACTTTTCTCATGAAACAATTGAATGCAAACGTAGATTCCTGCGATGTGATTGATGATTCTGATGATTCTTCTTTTGGGCAAACAACACCTATTATTGCCTCCCAAAACATAAAGGTCACCCCGCTTGAGCATGAATATATTCTCCCCTACAAAGACCAGTCTTACGATGTTGTTCTAAGTTTTGGGGTTCTTGAACATGTGCCAAACGATATGGAATCTTTGAAAGAAATAAACAGGGTTTTAAAACCCAAAGGATTGTTGTTTTGCTTTTTCCTTCCCTATCACCTCTCGTGGACACAGCGGCTGTCTCACTTGCGTGGAAACTATTACCACGACAGGCTTTACAAAAAAAGCCAGACCACTAAAATGCTGAATGATACCAACTTTGAAGTAGCGGACATGTGGCACCGGCAACTTCTTCCTAAAAACTCCATCAACTACCCCAACTATAAATTTTTTGAAAAATTAGACCTGTTTTTGTGCAGCCATACTTTTCTTAAATATTTTGCAACTAACATAGAATTTGTGGCAGTGAAAAAGTAATTAGACTGTCTTATTCGCTTTTTATTTTTTTAAAGAAGAATGTAAATCGCTACTAAATCTCCGTAAGATTTATGCAATGGTTAGTTTGCTCAATTCTTTCCAAAGATCTCTATAACACTGGGTGGCGTAACTGCTTTTTGCGTAAGCAGGTACTGGTGCAAATTGCTGTCCCATCTTTTCCACATCGCTCAGGTAGGGAATGTAGTTTTTGAGAAATGTCCTGTTTTTATACTGTTCATTCATGACCTCATTATGCAGGTTTTTTCGCAGATCTACCATGCTGAAAAAGCTTTTAATTTTTGTTTCATCCAGCTTATTTTGCTTGAAATAATCAAGAACGGTGTCGTAGCTGCGCATACTGAGCGTGGTTGGAATGTTAGGTATCACCACCCAGTCAACTGCATGAAAAATATTGTCGTGCAAAACAGACAGCCCCGGCGGACAGTCAATCAGCACAATGTCATAATCATTCTTTATTTCGGCCAGTGCAGACTTAATGCGCTTTTTGCCCTGGTTAATTTCACTCAATACCACATCAGCATTTCGTGCAGAAATGTCCGATGGAATAATATCAAGGTTTTCATAGCCGGAAGGTTGGATGGCTAAGGTCAAGTTCATTTGAGAGTAGCTTTTTCGCCCCATTTTTGATGGCCGCATCAATCTGGAAATAAAACCCCGCTGCACCTTGCGGATCAAGATCCCAAAGCAAAGCCCGCCATCCCTCCTCTGCGGCGAGATAAGCAAGGTTGACGGTAGCAGCAGTTTTGCCAACCCCGCCTTTCTGGTTGTAAAATGAATAAGTGGTCATGTTTTAGATTTAAAATTTTTATACAAGGAATATTGCCAAGTTAACAAAGGGACGCCTTTAAAAACTCCCTTTATCATCATTTACGTCTTCAAATTTAATTTTAAAATAAACAGCATTTGTTAATCTTGCAATTTTCTTTTCAGTTGATTTTTATATTTGTGATGATGAAAAAATTTTTCTCTATCGCAGCCCTGTCAGTTTTTTGTTTTTGCCTGAATGATGCTCATTCGCAAACCGTCAAAATTTTGTTTGATGCCACCAAAGCTGAAACAGCCGGCAATGCTGACTGGATCATTGATGCCGACCTTTTTAATCTTGATTATAACCCCAATGCGACAGTTGGCGGCGGCAACGAAGCCAATGCACAACGCATTCCCACGCCTGCACAATCGGGCATTACTGCCTCCACCTCAGAAACATATTGGAAAGGTGGCCTGTCCAACTGGGGAGTTGATTGTGTCAAAAAAGGCTACACTGTCGAAACATTGCCTTACAACGGAAGCATTACTTATGGAAATGCATCTAACCCGCAGGATCTAACCAACTACAAAGTCTATATTGTTTGCGAACCCAACATCCTTTTTACGGCTGCTCAAAAAACAGCCATCATCAACTTTGTGAGCAATGGCGGTGGCTTGTTTGTTGTGTCCGATCACAATGGGTCTGACAGAAATGGTGACGGTGATGATTCTCCGCACATTCTCAATGACCTTTTCAATAACAACGGCATTCAGGTCAATCCATTCGGTTTCACGTTTGACTACAGCAGCTTTTCGCAAACATCGTCCAACATTCCAAATCTGCCCAACGATTCGCTGCTGAATGGCCCCATGGGAAATGTGACAAAAGTGCAGTGGAGCAGCGGCACTTCCATAACGCTGAGCACAACTGCCAACAGCACTGCCAAAGGTGTTGCATACAAAACCGGTTCTGCATTTGGCTCTGCAAATGTGCTCTGTGCATATTCTCGTTTTGGAAATGGAAAAGTGGTAGCACTTGGCGATAGTTCGCCCTGCGATGATGGAACCGGCGACACCAACGACAACCTTTACAATGGCTACATTGTTGACGCTTCTGGCAATCACCAGAAGCTGATCATGAATGCAACAATATGGCTGGCAACTGCGGGCAGCGGCTCTTTGCCACTTAACTTTACTTCGTTCAGTGTACAGAAAGAAAAAGAAAATCAGGCTGCTCTAAGTTGGACTACGGCATTATCAGGCAACACATCAGTGGCTCATTTTGACATACAACGTTCTGAAAATGGCAACAGCTTTTATTCAATCGCCAGTCATCCCTTTGTTGAAAATCTGCCAACCCAGCCTTACCATTTTACAGATGCAAATGTGGTAGCAAGCAAAGAATTTTACAGGATAGCCTCTGTAGAAAATGATCGTACAACATACACCGATACCAAATCTCTTTCTTTCTCCACGCCCCTTCATCTTAGCTTGTCGCCAAATCCTGCGGGCAATGATTTATACATCAGCTTCGGAGCAGTTAGCAATGGAGAATTAATCATTACCGGCAGTGCAGGAACTGTTTTGCGGAAATATAAATTAAGTCCCTTGCAGCAAAAACTCCACATCAGCACCAGAGAATTTACACCAGGAATGTATGCGGTGCAAATGATGGAAAACGGCAAGATGGTGACCACAGAATCTTTCATCAGGCAATAAAAAATGACTGCTGGAAAAACCAGTTTGTTAATTCTGAAAATATTTTTTAGCTCTGCTACAATTTTCCTTCAGTTTTCGTTTGTTAATTTCGGGCAAACGAACCAGTGAAAATTCTGATAATTGAAGATGAACCGGAATTGGCAAAAAGCATTGCAACCTACCTGAAAGAGCAAAACTATGTGTGCGAAGCTGCGGCTGATTACGAAGCCGCAATAGCCAAAACAGAATTGTACAACTACGATTGCATACTCTTAGATATTTCGCTGCCGGGTGGCAGCGGCCTGTCTGTTTTAAAACAATTGAAAGCCAACAACAAGGCAGATGGCGTACTGATCATTTCCGCTAGAAACTCCCTTGACGACCGTGTGGAAGGTCTGCATTTGGGTGCTGATGATTACCTGGCAAAGCCGTTTCACCTTTCTGAACTAAGTGCAAGAATAGCCGCCATCATCCGCCGGAAAAATTTTGACGGCAGCACTTCTGTTTCCTTCAACGAAATAAAAATTGACACGCAGGCCATGGTTGCCTATGCCCATGAAAAAGTGCTTGATCTGACCAAAAAAGAATTTGCACTACTGCTTTATTTTGTCTCCAACAAACGACGGGTCATCAGTAAAATAGCCATTGCCGAGCATTTGTGGGGCGATGAAATGGACATGGCCAACAACTACGATTTCATTTACACCCACATCAAAAATCTTCGCAAAAAACTGATAGAAAAAGGAAGTGCCGATTACCTGAAATCAATTTATGGAATGGGTTATAAATTTACCGACCAATGAAACTACTAAGTCGGTACAACCGTGCAAATATTGTAACAGCCGTTGTCATTTTGCTGGCCAGCAGCATCACTTATTATTTCATTATCCGCATCATTTTGCTTCAACAGATTGACCAGGATTTGCAGGTGGAAGAACAAGAAATTCATGAGTATGTGAAGGAGCACAATGCCCTGCCCGATGCGTCTGCCTACAAAGACCAGGAAATCAGGTTTGAAAAAGGCGGCGCAGAAACAGTACGAAGGCAAATAAAAAGTGCCACAGAAAGGAATGAGCAGGAAAAGGAACGTGTACGGATGCTCACATTTCCAGTGAGGTTGAGCAATGGATGGTACAAAGCAACGGTCATCAAATCGCAGGTGGAGGCCGAAGATTTGCTGCAATTCATCGTGTTGATTACGGCGGCAATTTTTTTGTTGCTGCTGGTTGTTCTTTTTTTAGTCAACAGGTTTCTGCTCAACAAATTGTGGCAACCGTTTCATGATACGCTTCAACAACTGCGGCAGTTCAATTTGAAAAATACTGCCGGACTTCAGCTTCCTTCTACCAAAATAGATGAGTTCAACGAACTGAATGTTTCGGTGTCGGACATGACGAAGCGTATCAGCAGCGAGTATGATGTTTTGAAGCAGTTTACCGAAAATGCTTCGCATGAAATGCAAACGCCCATTGCCATTATCAATTCAAAACTTGACCTGCTAGCCCAAACAGTCAACGAAGGACAGGTAAGGCATGTAGAAAGTATTTATGAAGCAGCAGCAAGGCTTTCACGACTCAACAAGGCGTTGCTGCTGATTTCGAAAATTGAAAATGCACAATACAACGAGGTGGAAAAAATTAACATCAGGCAATTGATTGAACAAAAAATTATTCAGTTTGATGAGTTGATGAAATCAAGAAACATTCGCATTGACTGCAAGCTGGAAGATGTGTGGTGCAGCATGAACAAAGAACTGGCGGACATTCTGCTGACCAACCTTTTCAGCAATGCCATCAAACACAACTATGCCGATGGATATATCAGTTGCACACTTGCCGAAAACAGTTTTCAAATGACCAACAGCGGCCTGCCGATCACATTTTCAGAGCAGCATTTATTTGAACGATTTCAAAAAAGCAACCACTCAGAGGGAACGGGATTGGGACTGGCTGTGGTCAGCCAGATTTGCGAAGTGAATCATATTCAGATTGCTTATGAAGGCCGGGAAAATGAACATAGTTTCACACTGACATTTTCTACAACATCCTAAAAATGCCAGACAAGACCGGGTGACAAGTGCCCGTTTTTGTATTGAATATTTAGTGAAACCGGTTTTGCTTTTTTCTTTTCATCCGCTTTCAATTTTGCGAAGCGATGATAATTGTTGACAACATTTCTGCCTGCAAGAAAGCCGACCACCGCACCTGCAAACACATCAGTTGCCCAATGTTTATTTTCAGTAATCCGGCTGAGACCAATAAGTGTGGCGGAGCTATAAGCAATAATGGGAACCCAGGGTTTGTCGGAATATTCAAGGGCAAAAACAGTGGCTGCCGCAAATGCAACCGTGGTGTGACCAGAAGGAAATGAGCTGTTGTCTTTACCAGCTTTGCTGGAAAATGGCCCGAGAAATGTAGCCGTAGCCCGGACATCATCAGGATACGAGGAGGGGCGTGTGCGGCCGGTTAAAACCTTGACCACACTTTCCAAGGCCGCCCCTGTAATGTAAGCCTGTATAGCCAGCAACGTAGTCGTTTGCATTTTTTCGCTTTTAAACACCAATCCATATCCACCAAAGGCAGCCAATGCAAAAGCCTCATAAGGCCCGCCAAAATCGGTGATAGTTTTACTGAATTTTCTTGCACCTGGATTGCGGGTCATAAGCGATGTTGCACCCCGCTGAATGGAGCCGTCAAAAAAAGTAAGTGCGCTGCCAACTGCTGCATACTTGGCCAGGTTTCCCCAATCCCGTGGCTGCATGTGAAAGGGCTTGGTAAACTCCTGTTTCAAATCGCTGATAAGCAGTGTCACATAGCTGCGGGGGGTGATGCGGGTTTGTGCATCGTAAGCATGTGGGTTGGTGTTGTTGACCTGGCCGCCTGCGCTGTCTGTCTTTGCGTTCAGGCTATCCAATTTGTTGATGATTGGCTCCTGCGCCGTTGCGGTGAAAGCAATCATTAAACATGCAAAGGCGATGATTCTACACTTCATTTTTGTTGACTGAGTTCTCTGTATTTCTGTTCTTAAAAAAATGGCGGTGACAGCTTTTATTTATCTAAAACAAGCACCTGGAAAGTGCCGGGAATCATTTTTGGCCGCTCATTTTTCGGTGCGTTGGCAGCAGGTTTTTCAAACTCCGCCGTAGGCAAATAAATGCAGTGAGTTGCCGGGTCTAAAGCGATTGTTCTTGCACGTGGCTTGGTGGCAACGTTGTCAATGACTTTGAAATCGTTTGCACCTTTTTCATGTATTACGGTCACGGTTCCTTCGCCGTTGGATGTGTAAATGTTTTTTGTTTCAGGGTCAAATGCATTGCCATCGCAACCATCGCCAATGGGCAGTTTGGTCACAACCTTTCCCGTGGTTGCATCCAGCACAATCAGCAATTTTTCGCAGGCAGCAAACAATCTTTTGGTCGCCTTGTCATAAGCCAGTCCAGTCGGGCCTTCGCCAGGTGCAATTGACCAGCGGTTTTCAACCGTAAATGTTTCCGTATTGATTTGAATGACTTCGTTTTTGTCTTCAATGTTCACAAACAGTTTTCCGTTTTCATCGCTCACTGCGGTTTCGGGCTTGCCACCAACCGCAATATTTCGAACGGTTTTTTCCGATACCGGGTCAATGACCGATACATCATTACTACGGCCATTGCAGGTATAAACTTTCTTTGAAAAATTGTCGAACAGAATCGCATCAGGATTTTGCCCTGTCGCTATTTCGCCTGTTGGTTTATCAGTTTTTAAATCAAATACTGTTACGGTGTTTAGCTTGCCATTGCTGATGAAACCTTTGTTCAAAATGTTCGCAAAGGCAATTCCGTGAACGCCGGTCGTATGCTCAATGACACCAATGCTGTCGCCGCTTTTCTTGTCAAGAATGTTGACCTGAGTACTGTGAGAAACATACAATTTGCTGCCGTTCACCGCCAAATAATCCCAACCACCTGCGCTGGCAATGTGAAATGTTTTCACGACATGCAGACCTGATTTTTGCGAATAGCCACAAAAAACAACCGTGAACAAGACAAGAGAGAAAGTAAGAATTTTTTTCATCGCGATTGAATTTTATTTTTAAAGAAGGCACAATGTAAAAACCAATTCTGTTTATTTCCTGAATTTTTTTGAAAGGCATTGTTCTTGATTGTTTATATAATATTGCAATTGAGCAGAACAATGCTACAGTTTTGAAACAGATTCAGCACAGACCTTTATTTTTTTAAACAATAAAATCTGAGAATTATGAAAATGTTATTGATTGGATGTTTCGTGTGTTCCACCATTGCCGCACAAGCACAAAAGTTGAAATTGTCGGAAGTGCCTGCTGCCGCTAAAACAGCCTTTGCCAAAGCCAACCCAAACACAGCAGGTGAATGGGAAAAAGAAAACGGCAGCTATGAAGTCAACTTTAAAAAGGACAGAAAGAAAATGTCTTACTTCATCAATAAGAGTGGCTCCATTCTGGAAACGGAAAGCGAAATGGATGTGAACGAACTTCCTGAAACTGTGAAGACTTATGTGAAGCAACACAACAAAGGAGCCAATGCAAAAGAGGCCGAAAAAATTGTAAAAGCAAACGGCGAAACCAGTTATGAAGTGAAAGTGAAAAACAAAGAATTGGTGTTTGACAGCAATGGAAAATTGATAAAGGAAGAAGCTGGAGAATACAAAAAGTAAAAAATAAACGAGGTAGGCAACTGCTTACCTCGTTTTTAAAAAATGTTTATCAAAAGGATGAAGAGCTTACTAACTGTAGCAATAATCATAGTGAGTTTTGTGGTGAATGGTCAAACCCATTCGCTGGATTATTTCATTCAACAGGCGCAGCAAAACAGTCCTTTCATTCAGGATTACAACAACCAGATTTTGTCGGCAAGACTTGATAGCCAGTTGCTGAGAGCTTCGCTAAAAACACAGGTTAATTTTACAACCACAAACAGCTATTCACCTGTGATAGCGGGTTTCGGCTACGATGGAGCTATTACCAACGGTGCCAACATTTCGGCTGTTGTGCAGGCCAACAGAAATTTTATTTCGAAAAATAATAACGCTTCGCAATTTGCCGCATTGGGTTTGCAGGCCCGTTCACTTTCAGACACCATCAGCATTGCCCGGCAGGATTTGAAAAAGACCATTACCGAGCAATACATTACTGCCTACGCCAGTTTGGTGGCAATGGATTTTAACGAGGAAATTTATACCCTTCTGAAAAAAGAAGAAGAGGTGTTGAAAAAGCTGACACAGGCAAGTGTATATAAGCAGGTGGATTACCTCGCTTTTTACACCACCATGCAGCAACAGCAGTTTTCATTTCTACAAAGTAAAATTCAGTACAGCACAGATTATCTCACGTTGAACTACCTTGCGGGCATTGTGGACACAACGGTTGAAAGGGTTAGTCGTCCTTCGCTAAAAGATACAATTCAGACAGACTTTTACAGCTCTGTTTTTTACAAAAGATATGTAACAGACAGCCTGCGCCTTGCCATAGAAAAATCGCTCATTGCCTACCAATACAAACCAAGAATTGGAGCTTATACTGATGCTGGTTACATTTCTACATTGGTGGAAAATGCGCACAAAAATTTCGGGTTGAGTGTAGGTGTAAGTATGACCGTTCCCATTTATGATGGTCACCAGAGGCAACTAAAAATGGGCCAGGTGGACATCAGGGAAAAAACGAGGCTCAACAACCGCAGTTTCTTTGTAAACCAATACCAGCAACAGGTTGCCCAGTTGAAGCTGCAACTGCAGCAAAGCGATTTCCTGGTAAAAACCATTAACGAACAAATCAAGTACATCAACACATTGCTGTCTGCCAATGCAAAACTGTTGCAAACAGGCGACATCCGGGTTTCGGACTATGTGCTGGCCATTTCCAACTACATGAACGCCAGGAACCTGCTGAACCAAAACGAAATAAACCGGCTGCGGATAGTGAATCAAATCAATTATTGGAACAGGTAAAATGTTTCGGTTCGTTTAATGATTTCATGAAAAAAAAACATTTCCGAAGAAGTAAAAGTATTGACCTGGAAATGACTATGGAAGAAAATGAGCAATCAAGCTCAACAGGAAATTTGTAAATTCGCTTCGTTACTTTTAAAACATGACTTATGCTGATGCAATTAGAAAATACGAACCGGGAAAACATTGATAAGCTGATTGCTTTTGCCCTGCAAAACAACATGAAATTAAGTCTTGTTGATAACGGTGTAAATGATTACTCTTTGCCCGGTAAAAAACTGAGTCCAGATGAACTAACCCAACTGATAGAATCAGGAAGAGTCAGCGGAAAGGTTTCTATGCAACATGCGCACAACATCATCAGAACCCAATTTAATGCAGGTTAATTATACAGCGAATGCTTTCGCTTCTTTAGTTTCTCTCATCAATTTTATTGAAAGCAGCAACACATCCGGGGCGGGTGTAAGATGGTTGCTTCGCTATGAAGCTTTTTTGGAAAATGCTTTGATGAATCCGGAACTTATAAAGCTGTGTAACAACAATACATTTAAGCGGTTGGGTTTGCGTTGCATCTACTACAATGAATGGGTGATTGCTTACTCAATTAACCAGGATGAAATTTTGATTGAAGCACTCTTACATACTTCAAGAATTGAAGATTAAAAATCAGGTAAACAAAATATTTTAAAGCATGAAAATGACCAGGCTCCTATCTTTTTTCTTACTGGTTTTTCTTTTGTTTTCGTGCAAAGCAAAGCAAGAGAAAGCAGAAGCGGAAACAGTTGCTGAAGAGGTGCAAACTCCTATAACCATCACACATATCAGCACAGAACCACTGGCCGAATATGTGGAACTGAACGCCATGTCTTCATTTCTGCAAAGCAGTTTTATTAAGGCCACGGCAAATGGTTTTGTCAAATCGTCTTATGTGAAGCCGGGGCAGTTTATCCGTGCAGGGCAGCTTGCTTTTCTCATGCAAACCAAAGAGGCAAAGGCTTTGGGAAATACCATCAACAACCTTGACCCGTCATTTCGTTTTTCGGGATTGATAAAAATAAATGCTACGCAAACAGGCTACATCACCACCATTGACCACCAGCCCGGCGACTATGTACAGGATGGTGAGCAACTGGCCGTGTTGAGCGATTCTAAAAGCTTTGGCTTTCTCCTAAACCTGCCTTATGAACTGCGGCAATACCTGCTGAACAACAAAACCGTTGACCTTGAACTGCCAGACAAAACCCATCTGAAAGGAACAGTTGACCATGTGATGCCGACTGTGGATTCCGTGTCGCAAACACAGTCTGTGTTGATAAAAGTGAACAGCAGTTCCGCGATTCCGCAAAACCTGATTGCCAAAGTCCGCATCGTGAAAAATGAGCGGTATAATGTGGCTTCGCTGCCTAAACAGGCCGTTCTTACAAATGAGGCCCAGAGCGAGTTTTGGATAATGAAAATGAAAGACGCCACCACCGCCGTGAAGGTGGTTGTAACCAAAGGGTTGGAAACAAAAGACAGGGTTGAAGTCACGAAACCGGCATTGACGGCAAACGACCAGGTTGTGCTGACAGGCAACTACGGTCTTCCCGATACGGCGAAGGTGAAAATTGTAAAACCACAATGAAGAACTTTTTTATTTCCTACAAAAATCCATTAACGGTTGTCATTGTTCTCATGATGGCAGGCGGTTTTTTTGCGTACAGCAAACTAAAGACTTCACTGTTTCCCGACATCACATTTCCCAAAATAAAAATCATCGCCGATGCGGGTTTGCAGCCCGTGGATAAAATGATGGTGACGGTAACAAAGCCGCTTGAAAACGCCATCAAACAAATACCTGATCTGTCTGATGTAAGAAGCACCACCAGCCGTGGAAGCTGCGAAATATCGGCCTTCATGAACTGGGATGCAAACATTGATTTGAGCCAGCAACGCATAGAATCAAAGATTGCACAAATCAGGAACGACCTGCCCGCCGGGGTCGCCATTACGGTGGAGAAGATGAACCCAAGCATTCTGCCTGTCATTGGCTACACGCTGGAAACAAACAGCAACAGTCGCACCGCTATTGACATGAAGCAGATAGCACTTTACACGGTCAAACCTTTTCTGTCGCAGGTGACGGGTGTGGCCGAAGTCCGCATTATTGGCGGCAAGCAAAAAGAATATTGGCTGACACTGAATGTGCAGAAAATGAGTGCATTGTCTGTGACGCCAGATGCACTGACTAATGCACTGAACCAGACAAATTTCATTCAGTCAAACGGTTATTTGTCTGATTATAAACTGCTTTACCTCACTGTGACAGATGCCACGGTTCATTCGGTGGAGGAGCTGAAAGAGGTGATTGTTTCCAACAATGGCAAACGGATTATCCAGTTGAAAGACATAGCCGAAGTGAACATCAGCGAAGGCGTGGAATACACTAAAATCAATGCCAACGGAAGAGAAGGACTGCTGGTTGCGGTCATTAAACAACCCAATTCCAACCTCATTGATTTGTCGCAGCAAATGGAAAACAAGGTCAAAGATTTGCAGAAAATTTTGCCGCAGGGCATTACCATAAAACCTTACTACGTTCAGGCCGATTTTGTCAATGATTCCGTGAAAAGTGTAACTGACAGTTTGTGGATAGGCTTGTTGCTGGCTATTATTGTCGCCATTATTTTTCTTCGCTCGGCAAAGGCGAGTGCCACCATTTTAATCACCATTCCGGTGACCATTTGCCTGTCGCTTATTTTCATGTATGCTGTTGGCTACACACTCAACATCATGACTTTAGGGGCCATTGCAGCGGCCATTGGACTTATTATTGACGATGCCATTGTGGTGGTGGAACAGATACACCGCAGCCACGAAGAACACCCCGATGAACCGAATGACGTGGTGGTGCAAAAGGCCATCCGTTACCTGTTTCCAGCCATGGTGGGGTCGTCCATCAGCACCATTGTCATCTTCATTCCTTTTGAAATGATGAGTGGCGTGGCAGGTGCTTATTTCAAAGTCATGACCAATACCATGATGATTACTTTGGTCTGTTCATTCTTTGTCACCTGGATTTTTCTACCCGTCATTTATTTATTTCTGACAAGAAAAAAGAAGACATTAAAATCAAACAAAACCAAACAGCCACATGAAGTGAAGAAACAGAAATGGGTTTCATTCTTCATTCACAAACCAGCCATCAGCTTCATTATCATTGGCTTGCTTTCAGTCGCTATCTATCTCATTTTGCCCCTGCTGCAAACGGGTTTCCTTCCCGAGATGGATGAGGGCAGCATTGTGTTTGACTATTCATCCCCACCCGGAACTTCGCTTGCTGAAACGGACAGGATACTTGTAGAAGTTGAAAAAATCATTACCAAAATCCCAGAAGTTTCGGCCTACTCCCGGAGGACGGGAACGCAGATGGGTTTCTTCATCACAGAACCCAACCGGGGCGATTATCTCATTCAGTTGAAGAAGAAAAGAGACCGCTCAACCGATGATGTGATTGCAGAAATAAGAAAGAAAGTGGAGCAAACGCAACCTGCTCTCAAGATAGACTTTGGCCAGGTAATCGGCGACATGCTCGGCGACCTGATGACCTCTGTACAACCCATAGAAATCAAGATTTTTGGCGACAATAACAACCTCCTGCACGACTATTCAAAACAGGTGGCAGACATTGTTGAAAAGGTAAAAGGTACGGCTGATGTGTTCAACGGAATCGTGATTGCAGGCCCATCGCTGCGCATTGTGCCGGACAACAGCAGGCTGGCTCAATTCGGACTGACACCAGTAGCTTTTCAAGCACAGGTAAACCTGTCGCTACAGGGAACGGTGGTCGGCGGCATTTTGGAAAAAGAACAGTTGTCGGCAGTGCGGCTGATTTATCCGAACAGCAGGCAGCGAAGCATTGATGAAATCAGGAACCTGCAAATATTTCTCCCTTCGGGAAAATTGAAAGCCATTGCAGAGCTTGCCACCATAGAACCAAACGTGGGCGATGCGGAAATTGAAAGAGAAAACCTGCAGTCAATCGGCGTGGTAATAGCAAGGTTGGAGAACCGGGATTTGGGCAGCACGATACAAGATATTCAGCACCAGATAGCAGCCAACATTACTTTGCCGCAAGGCTACCACATTACCTATGGCGGCGAATATGCAGAGCAGCAAAAATCGTTTCACGAACTGCTGTTGATATTGGTGACAGCCAGTTTGCTGGTGTTTGGTGTTATTCTTTTTTTGTTCAAAGATTTTGTGGTGGCGCTGCTCATCATCATCCTGGCGGTGCTCGGCATTTCGGGCAGTTACCTTGGCTTATACATCACCAATACCGCACTGAATGTGGGCAGCTATACCGGCCTGATTATGATTGTTGGCATCATTGGCGAAAATGCCATTTTTACTTTCTTACAGTTCCGGGAAGCACTGAAAACCATGAGTGTTGACGAGGCCATTGTCTTCTCCATTTCCACAAGGCTTAGGCCAAAGTTGATGACGGCTTTGGGTGCCATCATTGCACTGTTGCCACTGGCATTGGGCATTGGAACAGGTGCGCAACTTCACCAGCCGCTTGCCATTGCCGTCATCGGCGGGTTTGTGATTGCGTTGCCATTGTTGCTGATTGTGTTGCCCACAATGTTGCGGGTAGTTTATAGAAAGTAGGGTGGGCAGGAAAGGATTTTGCCAGGGTGAAAATTATGTGTCGTCAGAAGTTCTTTGAGTTGAACGAAGACATTGATTGAAGCAAATAATTTGGGAGTCATAACATCGCACATCTTTGAGAATAATAAAATAATGGCGGCAAGTATGTAGTTTTGAGCAAAAACTTTATGCTCCATGAACGTTATGAATACACTGCAGAGCGATTAGCACTCTACTACGAATTTATAAGTGAAGGTCCAAAGGGGCAAATTAGAAAAATGGTAGAATACACAGCAACCACGGTTGAAAATGTTTACAATCTTGCTTTTGGTGATTACGATGAAACAATCGGAGGGATAAACGATAAAGTCATAACAAATAATGGAGACAGCCAAAAGATTTTGGCGACGGTAGCTTCAACAGTTTATTCGTTCACAGGAAAATATCCTGAAGCTGGAATTTATGCTACAGGAAGCACAATTGTTCGCACACGGCTATACCGAATGGGCTAGACAAACAATCTCACTGAAATTTCCCGGGATTTCTACGTCTTCGGCCTTAGAGACAAATTATGGGAGCAATTTTTGGTTGGCGAAGATTATAAAGCATTTTTCGTGACAAGAAAAAATCCTAATTTTGATTTATGACAATTGAGCAATTAAATAAAGCCAAAGTCCCCATAATTAAATTGAACAAAGACCTTGAAAAATTTCATGGAAAAGTTCTCTTTCCTGAAAAACTTGAGGGGGCAAATAAAACCTTATCTGAAGTGGGAATCCCAAAAATTCCTAAGAAATAAAACCCTTGCAGTAACGGAATGTTGTCCAACGCCCTTTCGCTCCGGTAAATTAATTTCCCCCTAAAAAATCGCTTCCAATTCTTTTAAATGGTAGATAGTATGTGTAGGCCGTAGCGTGGTTTCTTCGCGGATGTGGTTTACAAAAATGGTGTCCATTCCTGCATTCATAGCGCCTGAAATGTCTGCATCCAGGTTGTCTCCTGCCATGATGCTTTCTCTATAATGGCTGCCTGCTTTTTGCATAGCGAAGTCAAAAATTTCTTTGTGCGGTTTCAGGCTCATAGCGACTTCGCTGGTGATGACCTGGGTGAAGTAGCCGGCAATGGAAGCATTCTGCAGCTTTGTCCATTGCATTTTTTCAAAACCGTTGGTGATTAGGTGCAGCTTATAATTTTTTTGTGTCAGGTAGTCCAATATTTCAATGGTGTGGGGAAACAACGCCTTCTTGTGCGGCAGCACCTGCAGGTAGTGTTCGCTTAGTTGCCGGGACAGTTTTTCATCGCCAATTTTATACTCCAGAAGAGTGTGCCACATCCGTTTCCATTTCAGTTCTTCCTGTCGGATAAAGCCGTGGTTGTAGCGGTGCCACAACCGCTTGTTGTGATAGAAATATTTCTGGTAAAAATCTTCAAAATTCGGGGTTACGGTTTCGGCCAGCCGGTGTGCAACAAACAGTTCATGAAGTGTTTCTTTTGAGTTGGTTTCAAAGTCCCACAACGTGTGGTCGAGGTCGAAGAAAATGTGAGCGTATGTCATGTTGCTGCTGTTTCGGGTCGGCTTTTTGTAGTTTTGCCCGCAATCTACTTTTAAAATTGATTCCATGAATGTTGTTATTACCGGGGCTACCAAAGGCATTGGACGTGCCATCGCCTGTTCATTTGCCGAAGGCGGCCACACCATTATTGCCTGTGCCAGGACTGTTCGGGATTTGAACGAAATGGAAACGGAGTTTATTGCCCGCTATCCCGCCGCAACGTTTCGCAGCCATGCGGTGGATGTGAGCCTTGAAAGCGAAGTAAACACCTTTGCACAATGGCTGATAGACGGCAATTTGGTGCCTGATATTTTGGTAAACAATGCAGGCATTTTTGCCCCAGGCACAGTAGAAAACGAGGCAAACGGCATGTTGGAAAACATGATGAACATCAACCTTTACAGTGCCTACAATCTCACCCGTTTGCTACTGCCGTCTATGAAGAAAAAAGTAGCTGGTCACATCTTCAATATCTGCTCCATCGCTTCATTAGAAGCATTGGACAATTCGGGTACTTACTGCATCACAAAGTTTGCGATGCTTGGTTTTTCCAAATGCCTTCGCGAAGAAATGAAGCCTTATGGCATTAAGGTAACAGCCATAATGCCAGGTGCTACATTGTCTGCCAGTTGGGAAGGAACGGGTGTGAACCCGCAACGGATTATGGAGGCAAATGATGTAGCAAAAATGGTGTTTGCCGCCAGCCAACTTTCACCACAAGCTGTGGTTGAGGACATTGTGATGAGGCCGCAATTGGGGAATTTGTAGTGGATGATAATTGCTTTGGTGCTTTATGTACTAATTGATTTTTCAAGAAAAATAATTTAGAAATGGTATTAATCTACTGTTACGATGCCTACTGCGGCTGGTGCTATGGTTTTAGCCCGGTGATCAAAAAAATTACTGAAGAATACAGAGACCAGCTTGAAACCGAAGTGCTGTCGGGTGGCATGATTTTGCCCGAAAAGCCGACGCATATCCGCACTATGACGCCTTATATTCAGAAGGCATACAAGACGGTTGAGGAACTGACAGGCATCCGGTTTGGCGAGGATTTTCACTGGCACATTTTCAATGCTGAAGACAGCGACTGGTATCCAAATTCTGAAAAACCTGCCATTGCCATGTGTATTTTTAAAGAATTTTATCCTGAAAGAGCGGTGGAGTTTGCGGCAGATCTGCAACACTCCCTCAACTACGAGGGGCGGGACCTGACCGACAATGAAGCCTACCGTCACCTTCTGGAGAAATACAGTATTCAGCCCGATATTTTTTACGAACGTCTCAGCAGCGAAGAATATAAGGAGCAGGCACATTACGAATTTGCCCTGGTCAAACAGTTGAATGTCACTGGTTTTCCCTGTGTCTTCATTCAAACAGGCGAACAACAATTTCACATGGTAGCCCGTGGATATACCGATTATGAAACGCTGAAAGAACGAATCGAAAAACTGCTGGAGAATTAGAAGGCAAACACAAAACCGCCTTGATGGTTTATTTCCTATTTTTGATACTGTATGAATCTGAATGTAAAGGAACCTTTGCGGTGGCGGTGGCGAAAACTGTTGAACTATTTTGTCCAAGGTGTTTTGATACTGGCTCCTATCAGCATCACTATCTGGGCGGTCATTTCTTTGTTCAATTACATTGACAACATTCTCCCCAATCTGATACACACCCTCTTTCCTTTTTACTATAAAGTAGATGCCTATGGCAATGTGCAAAAAGTGCCGGGTGTGGGCTTCATCCTCATTTTCTTTTTCATTGTGCTGGTCGGCTGGTTTTCCACTTCGTTCGTTGTGGGCAAAGTGGTTGACTTCCTGGATCATGTGCTGGAAAGAACGCCGGGCATCAAATTTATTTATACCTCGGTCAAAGAATTTATTGAAGCCTTTGCAGGCGAAAAAAGAAAATTTGATAAACCTGTTTTGGTCAATGTGGATGCTGCCAATGTGTGGCGGATGGGCTTCATGACACAGCCCGACAGCCTAAAATTTGGTCTTGAAAATCATGTAGTCGTTTATGTGCCGCATTCCTATGCTGTCAGCGGCATTGTGTATATTGTGCCTGTAGAAAAAGTCAGAAAACTCAACAACATTTCCTCGACCGAAGCCATGAAGTTTGTGCTGAGTGGTGGCGTGGCCGAAGTATCGCATTCAGAGATTGAAACAACCACATGAAAATGTTTTTTAAAAAAGGATGGCTGCTGGCAGTGTGCTGCTGCATAAGTGCAAAATGTTTTTGCTGGGGGTTTTTTGGCCACCAAAAAATCAACTACTACGCCGTTTTCCTGCTGCCACCGGAAATGATGGTTCTGTTTAAACCCAACATCCAGTTCCTGACCGACCATGCTGTGGATCCTGATATGCGTCGCTATGCTGTGGCTGCCGAAGCTCCTAAACACTACATTGACATTGACTTTTATGGTAAATATCCATACCCGGAACTTCCCCGGAAATATGATGATGCAGTCAAAAAATTTACGGAAGATTCAGTGGTTAGCAATGGCATTGTTCCCTGGTGGATACAGATCATGGAACAAAGACTGACAAATGCTTTCAAAGAAAAAAATCAGGCAAAAATTTTAAAACTTGCGGCTGAAATAGGTCACTACATTGCTGACTCTCATGTGCCCCTGCACGCCAGCAGCAACCACGACGGGCAAAACAGCAATCAAAAAGGAATACACGGTTTTTGGGAAAGCCGTGTGCCTGAGTTGCTGGCCGAAAAACAGTTTGACTTCATGGTGGGCAAGGCTGTTTATATCAGCAACATTGCCGACTATGTGTGGGCCAGGGTGCTGGAAAGCGGTGCAGCGGCAGACACCGTGCTACGCTACGAAGCACAACTGACCAGGCAGTTTTCAGCAGATAAAAAATATGCTTTTGAAGAAAGAAACGGGAAAATGATGAAACAATACTCCACTGATTTTACCGTTGCCTACGACAAAATGCTGGGTGGTATGGTGGAAAGAAGAATGCGCCTCGCCATTGCTTCTGTGGCAAGTTTCTGGTACACCGCCTGGGTCAATGCAGGACAGCCCGACCTAAAGGATTTAAAGAACATAACCTTTTCAGAAACTGATATGAAAGAGTTTCAAAACCTAAACAATGCATGGAAAAATAACTCTGTAAAAGGAAGGGTACATGAGTAAGGAAAAGGTTTCTAATGGGTAGATGCAACAGCGCCTGAAGAAGATTCAATTATGAAATGCCTGACTTCTTCCAGTGATTTTTTGAAGTGAATATTTTTGGGAATTTCTTTTTTATATCCAGACGTCACATGCCCTGAAATATAACAGGGCAATTGCGGGTGTCGCCAATGAAGATGATGTAAAAAACGCTCCATGTTAAAGTTATTGCCCGGCGATGTCAGGTGTGTGTAAATGTAGTGAGGTTGTTTCATTTTCACTACACACTCCAGGTCGTCAAGAGGCATATTAGCGCCAAGATACAGCACTTTAATGCCTGATTTTTTCAACAGGTAATGAACATACAGCAACCCGATTTCGTGATGTTCTCCTTCGGGCAAAAATAATAATGCTGTAACTCCCGCAGAAGAAAATGGAACCGTTTTTTCAATCCCTACCAGCAACTTCTGACGGATGATGTTGGTGACCAAATGTTCCTGCGCCGGGTTGATGTGATTCGTTGTCCAAAGAATCCCGATTTTTTCAAGGAAAGGAAAAACAATCTCATTGATGACACTATCCATCCCTTTTTGTTTTAAATGCTTATCTATGATCGCTTCAAAATTTTCTATTTCAAAGTCAATCATGCAGCCCATTAACTCATTGACTGTTCTTTCCTGAATCACTTGTGGGTGGTTCAGCAAAACAATTTGCCTGCTTATTTCGTCAGCATCCATTTTGTTGATGTGCGAAATTTTGTAGCCTGATTTATTAAGAAGAGAAATGTTCAAAATTGTTTTCAGTTCCTCGTTGCTATAACAGCGGATATTAGTGTCTGT
The DNA here is from genome assembly GCA_043733905.1 of Segetibacter sp. Lineage (GTDB taxonomy): Bacteria > Bacteroidota > Bacteroidia > Chitinophagales > Chitinophagaceae > Segetibacter. The sequence goes on along the minus strand of JAYTGA010000048.1, from coordinate 13,788 downwards.
GCGGTTGGGTTTTAAAAAATTATAACGCTGTTCCCAAATGCGTATAGTGTGAGCCTTGACCCCTGACAGGTTTTCAATATCTTTAATAGTGAAAGCATTCATACAAATTGAAACAATTCTTTTTGCCGGATTGTTTAACATTTTTTGAATAAAATTTGAAACAATGATAAGGCTAAAAATCCTATTTTGTGCAAATGTCTAACCCTAACATCCATACAAACACAGACCCGATTGGTGCAGCAGAAAAGGAGTTTGAAAACACCATTCGACCCAGGGAAATAGATGATTTTGCCGGCCAGCCTCAACTGATAGAAAACCTCATCATTTTCATAAAAGCCGCCAAATTACGAGGTGAAGCATTGGATCATGTGCTGTTTCACGGGCCACCGGGTCTGGGCAAAACAACGCTCAGCCGCATTGTATCAAACGAGTTGGGTGTAAACATAAAAGAAACCAGCGGCCCGGTGATAGAAAAGCCGGGCGACCTGGCGGGATTGCTCACCAATCTTGAAGCGAATGATGTGTTATTCATTGATGAGATACATCGCCTGAGCACAGTGGTGGAGGAATATTTGTATGCGGCCATGGAAGATTTTCGGTTGGACATCATGATTGATAGCGGCCCTAATGCCAGAAGCATTCAGATTAATCTCAACCCGTTTACACTCGTAGGAGCCACTACCCGCAGCGGATTGCTAACTGCTCCTTTGCTATCAAGGTTTGGCATCAAATGCAGGCTTGAATATTACAATGCGGATGTGCTGAAAAATATTGTAGAGCGGAGTGCCGGTATTTTAAACACGACCATCTCCGGCGAAGCCAGCTATGAAATAGCCCGCAGAAGCAGGGGCACACCGCGTATCGCAAACGGACTGTTGAGGCGTGTCCGGGACTTCGCCCAGGTATTAGGCAATGGAAAAATAGACCTTGCTATTGCCCAACATGCACTCAAGGCTCTGAATGTGGACGTGCATGGGCTTGACGAAATGGACAACAGGATTTTGCTGGCAATCATTGACAAGTTCAAAGGCGGACCGGTAGGATTAACAACCATTGCAACCGCGGTGGGCGAAGAACCCGGCACGCTGGAAGAAGTCTATGAACCGTTCCTTATCCAGGAAGGCTTCATGCAGCGCACCCCCCGTGGCCGCGAGGTGACAGCCAAAGCCTATGATCATGTGGGAAGGAAGCCTTACAACAAAGAAGGGACGTTGTTTTGAAATATTCAAAAACGCTCATTTGAAATTAAATTAATTTTTTATTTATTTTTGCGACAAATAAAATGAGCAGATCAAATTATTTCAACGCTATTGAAGAACGGTTAAATGTTCTTGCTGAACGAACAAAATCTCGTGGCAGGTTAAATATTTTGGACTTAAACACCCATGCAGAAACCTTTTACCAGTATTTTCTCAAAGAACTCTTTCGGTGGGAGGTTGAAAATATTAATGAGGAAAAGTCAAACTATGAGGCGATTGACTTAATTGACCACACAAACAAATTTGTCATTCAGGTTTCGGCTACTGCAACAAAGCAGAAGATTGAAAAATCACTTTCAAAAGATTCTATTAAGAACCACACAGGTTACACCTTCAAATTTATTTCAATTGCAAGAGATGCTGACGATTTAAGAAAAGACACTTTTAAAAATCCTCACGGAATTAGTTTCACTCCTTCAACTGACATCATTGATAAAAATTCAATCCTTTCAAAAATAAGAGGGTTGAATATTGATGACCAAGAACGAATTTACCAATTTGTAAAAAAGGAATTGGCTCCTGAAATTGACCCGATGAAATTGGAACTCAATTTGGCTACTGTCATAAATATACTCTCAAAAGAAGATTGGAACAAAACAGAGCCAGTTGCAGAAATTAGCAGCTTTGAGATTGACAGAAAAATTTCTCACAACAATTTGAACGGTGCAAAAACAATCATTGACGACTATACGGTTCACTATGGTAGAGTAGATAAAATCTACACGGAATTTGATACACAAGGGAGTAATAAAAGTAGTTCTGTTCTTTCTACTATCAGACAAGAATATGCAAAAGCAAAAAGCAGTTTGACTGATGACCAACTCTTTTTTGAAGTGATTTCTAAAGTGCAGGAAAAGGTTTTAAATAGTTTCAACTATACTTCAATTCCACTTGACGAACTTGAACTTTGTATTAAAATTCTTGTAGTTGATGCATTTATTAGGTGTAAAATTTTTGAAAACCCTGACAGCTATAATTATGCTACTACCTGATAATATTCACCCCGAAAATAGCATCTACTACAATGGTGCATTTGTAATTGAATCTTTGAAAAAAGAAACGAGTTACAAAATGCTTGACTTGTATCAGGTAGTGAAAACAAAAAAGGCGATGTCCTTTTCGGTATTTATTCTTTGTTTAGATTGGCTGTATTTATTAGATGTTGCAAAACTTAATCCCAAAGGCGAAATAGAATTATGTTCATAAAATCATTAATGATAACAAGCGGTGTTAAAGTCATTCGTGAAATTCAATTTCACAAAGGGCTTAACTTGATTGTTGATGAAAGTGAAAATCAAATCACAGGCAATAGTGTTGGTAAAACAACTGTCTTAAAATTAATTGATTTTTGTTTGGGTGCTGATAAAAGCAATATTTATGTTGACCCTGAGACAAAAAGAAACGAGTATAAACTTGTAAAAGATTTTCTCATTGAGAATAAGGTTTTAATTACTCTTACTTTAGTATCTGATTTGGACAATGACAATGCTAACGAGATTGTTATTGAAAGGAATTTTTTATCCTCTAAGAAAGAAGGAATCAGAAGAATTAATCAGCAACAGATACTTGCAGAAAATTTTGAAATGGAACTTGGTAAAATTCTGTTTCCAGACCATCTTGAAAACAAACCAACTTTCAGACAAATTATTTCGCACAACATCCGATACAAAGACGAAAACATAAACAACACTCTCAAAACACTTGATAAATATACTTCTGATGCAGAGTATGAAACACTTTATCTTTTTCTTTTCGGATGTGAATTCACAAAGGGAAATAGCAAACAAGAAATTTTATCAAAGTTAAAACAAGAGGACACTTACAGAAGTCGCCTTGAAAAAAATCAGACAAAAACTGCTTATGAAACTGCATTGACTTTAATTGATAACGACATTATAGAACTCAACAAAAAGAAAAGTAGTTTCAATCTGAACGAAAACTTTGAAAAAGATTTGGACAAACTTAACGAGGTAAAATACCAAGTCAACAAGTTGAGCTCAAGCATTGGCAAGTTAAATATTCGTAAGGACTTAATAAAAGAAACTGAGGAAGAACTTAAATCCAGTAAGTCAAACATTGACTTGCGGCAGTTGGAAATAATTTACGAACAAGCAACGAATAAAGTAACAACAATTCAAAAATCATTTTCTGACCTTGTTGCATTTCACAATACAATGATTGAGGAGAAAGTGAAATTCATTACCAAAGAATTACCAACCATTGAAAAATCTCTTTCAGAAAATAATGGTTCACTAAAGAAATTGCTTGCAGATGAAAAAAAATTAGCAACTGCAATATCCAAAAGCGATTCGTTTGAAGAACTTGAAAAAGTAATTGGAGATTTGACTGAAAAGCACAGAAAAAAAGGCGAGTATGAAAACATCATACAACAATTAAATGAAGTTGAAACTAACATTAAAGATTTCAACAAACAACTAAGTGAAATTGATAACGAACTTTTCAGCGATAGTTTTGAACAGGTTGTAAAAACACAACTTAGTAGATTCAATAAGCACTTTGCTTCAATTTCAAATGAACTTTACGGTGAGCAATACGCAGTTAAACCCGACATTATCACAAATAAAAAAGGACAGAGATTATACAAGTTCAGTTCATTCAACGCAAATATGAGTTCGGGTAAAAAGCAAGGTGAAATATCTTGCTTTGATTTGGCATACACTCAATTCGCAGACGAAGAAAATATTTCGTGTTTGCATTTTTTACTGAATGACAAAAAGGAACTAATGGATGATAAACAGTTGGTAAAAATTGCAGAGTTTGTAAATAGAAACAACATTCAATTTGTTGCTTCAATACTCAAAGACAAACTTCCCGAGGAACTCAATAAGGAGAATTACTTCATTGTTAAGTTGTCTCAAACAGATAAGTTATTTAGAATTGAAAAAGATTGATTAATAGGAGTATTTAAAAAGGTATGCCACAGCAATGTTTTGATAATTAACTCTTAAAACTTCACACATTTCACTTCACCGCCACAATGTGATGATAAGAAAAAACCCCCTGCTCTATTGCATCAGCCTGGCGTGCAGAACTGAGTAGATTGTTGTGCCTGAGTTTGGAAATAACTCCAATTTTCCAAAGGAATTTGCTAAGTCCTTCATATCGCCGGCAAGTCTCCCGGAGGTTGCGATAAGACTTGATGACATGGCGGGTCACATCATTGTTTCTGAACGATGAAAAGCCTGCCAATGCTGCATTATGTTCGTGTTCCTTCAAGGTGTCAAGGTCGGGAATAGCCCACCGTTCAAATATTTCTGTGAGAAGTTTTTCCTGTGGGGGTGTCATTGGCCGGGCATTGCGAAGGTATTCGGCCATCACAATCATTCCGCCGGGCTTCAGCACACGGTAAGCTTCTTTGTAAAAGTCAATTTTATGTGCGGCATGGCACACACTTTCAAATGCCCAGATCACATCAAGGCTGCTGTCTTCAAACGGCATGTTGAGGTAATTTGCTATAGCAAAGTCCACATGGGGAACAGGTTGTTTTGCAAGATTCTTCTGAATGGTTTCCACCTGCTTTGGCACCACGGTAATGCCCGTTACATGCGAATTGTACCGCTCCGCAAGCCAGATAGCAGAATGTCCCAGGCCGCACCCGGCATCCACAATGCGTGAACCCGGCTGAATATTCGCCCACTCTGCCAGCGACTCATTAGCACGAACCACAGCCTGTGCATGATTGGTCGCTTTTTCATCGTAATAGCCAAAATGCAGTGCCGGGGTTGTTTTCAACCGCCAGTTCCAGATCAGTTTATATTCAAACTGGGTGGAAGAATAGTATTTTTTGATTGCTTCAATGTCTGCCATACGTTTCAAATGTAAAGCCTGTAAAATAAACAGCGAATTTTTGTTGAGAAATACAAAGCTTTCACGGCACCGGATCATAGCCATGTCCGCCCCATGGATGGCACCTGCCAATGCGCTTCAATGCCATCCACCCACCACTAAGAAGACCGTGTTTGGTCAATGCTTCTTTTGCATATTGCGAACAGGTTGGCGTGTATCTGCATTGCGAACCCAGCAATGGAGAAATCAGTTTTTGATAAAACTTTATTAGTAATAAAAATGGAAAGATGAATATGTTGGACAGCTTTTTCAGTCGTTATTTTTTTTGTTCTTCGATAAATCATTGGTCAGTCTTTGCAAAAGTAAACCCATCTTTTCGTGGACTTCTTTGTAAACAGGCATTTCTTTGCCGATGTAAATGAAGAATAAGGCAAGCGATTTACCGTGTTCCACAACCAGGTTTTGCAGAGGAATCTTTTGCAGGCGATAAGCTTCCCTCAGCACTCTCTTCACCCGGTTGCGGTCAACGGCTTTTTTAAAATTGCGGCTGCTGACCGTCACCCCTGCTCTCAATGGTTCCGTTTCTTCTTCATTAAAATCGTACAATAGTTTCAAGGGAAATGCCGACATACTTTTTCCTTTACTGAACAAATGCTCAATCATTTTCCGGCTTTTAAGCCTTTCATTTTTCTTAAAACTAAGCTGCGTACTGATGTGTATAGATTTGTGGTAAAGCTAAGAAAGGAAAGGGAATAGGGGTGAACGGGGAATGGGGAACAGGAAATGGGAAACGATAAGCCGGGTATGCGAAAGCGAGAAATAAGGTAATCGCATGAAATCAGACCTCCTCAAATCAGACATCAGACATTTCCCAAATCAGACATCCCTTCTTATCTTTGCCTATGGCAACAAACCCCACTTCTACCCACAATCCTGTTTCAGATCGTTTTTTTGGCGAAGGACTTACGTTCGACGACGTGTTGCTGCTTCCGGCATACAGCCAGGTGCTTCCAAGAGACGTTGATATTTCGAGTCCTCTTACCAAAGACATTCGCCTGAAAATCCCTTTATTGTCTGCCGCAATGGACACCGTGACAGAAGCCACACTGGCGATTGCACTTGCACGGGAAGGCGGCATTGGCATCCTGCACAAAAACATGACTATTGACCAGCAGGCAGAGCAGGTGCGCAAGGTAAAGCGTAGCGAAAGTGCAATGATTGTGGATCCGTTTACACTCACCATAGATGCAACTATAGCTGATGCCTGGCGGCTGATGAAAGAGAATAAAATCGGGGGAATACCCGTGGTGGATGGCAACAAAAAACTGGTCGGCATCCTCACTAACCGCGACCTCCGTTTTGAAGACAACAGGGAGCGAAAAGTAAGTGAGCTGATGACCAAAGACAATCTTGTGATTGCACCTGAAGGCACAGATATGAAACAGGCAGAGGCCATTTTGCGCCAGCATAAAGTAGAAAAATTGCCTGTGGTCAACAAAGACGGTCAACTGGTTGGTCTCATCACTTTCCGGGATATTGTTCAGCTTCGCAACTTTCCAAACGCAGGCAAAGATGGCTTTGGCCGACTGGTGGTGGGAGCCGCTCTGGGCATTACTGCCGACATGACAGACCGCGCTGCCGCACTGCAACACATGGGTGTAGATGTGGTCACCCTCGACAGTGCCCACGGCCACAGCAAAGGGGTGATTGATGCGCTGAAAATGTTGAAAGCTAATTTCAAAAACCTGCCCGTGATAGCAGGAAATGTTGGCACTGCCGAAGGTGCGAAAGCCCTGGCCGATGCAGGAGCCGATGCCGTGAAAGTTGGTATAGGGCCGGGTTCTATCTGCACTACACGCATTGTTGCAGGCATTGGCGTTCCGCAAATAACCGCCATTTTAGAGTGCGCCTCCGCATTGAAAAATACCAGTATACCGCTGATTGCCGATGGAGGCATCCGCTACACAGGTGACATGGTGAAGGCTCTTGCAGCCGGAGCCAGCGCTGTGATGATGGGTAGCATATTTGCCGGCACTGATGAAAGCCCCGGTGAGACGATCATTTACGAAGGACGGAAGTTTAAGCAATACCGCGGCATGGGTTCGCTGGGTGCTATGGTGCAGGGCAGCGGCGACCGCTACTTCCAGGATGTGGAGGCCGACATCAAAAAATATGTACCCGAAGGAATTGAAGGCCGCATAGCCTACAAAGGCAATCTGAGCGAAGTCGTTTACCAGTTCACAGGTGGGTTGCGGGCTGGCATGGGCTATTGCGGAGCAAAAAATATAGCCGACCTGCAGCAAGCCAAATTTGTCAAAATATCCAACGCCGCCATGCGGGAAAGCCATGTGCATGATGTGGTTATTACCAAAGAGGCCCCTAATTATAGCAGGGGCTAAGAATGTTTTGGGACTGTGAAAAGGTGTAATGTTCTATCTTTTCTTCAAAAAAGTATAAGAATCATAGTCAATAAATTCGTTGACACGGAGGTCTGTTGATAGCACCTTTTTATCTTCAATTTTGAATTTTATTGGAAAAATTCCATAGCTGAGATTGTTGTAGGTCAGCAACCACTCGTCATGATCCATGTATTGCACATTGGCTGACAAATTATTGTGTCCGGAGAAATTTATTTGTAAACCCTTTCCATCTTTGCTTCCCTCTATTTCAATGGGGCCGTAAATTTCATTTTCATAGATGCCGGTATACGCTTCCATAGGCAATTGCGGTACATGGCCAGTGACCCTTGTCTGCAGGGTTTTGGTCTTTTTTACACTTTGTTCCATTTCTTTTTCATAAGCAGGAAGAAAGTTTTTGCTATAATTTTTATAGCCTGTACCTAGATAAGCATCCAGTATCTGGTAGCGTAAGGCTTCAAAAAACCTTTGATTGTCATTGTTGGTCAAAATGGTGATTGCAAGATTTTCCTCCGGCACAAAGCAGGTATTGGTCACAAATCCATCCGCACCGCCGGTGTGAAAATAGATTTGCCTGCCATTGTAGTCACCGGTTACAATACCCAGCCCATAACCTTGGATGTGGGTCGGTAAATATGGGTGTTGACTGCTTCGGGTAATGGTGTTGATGATTCTTGTCTTTTGAAGAGCCTCCCAGGGAATGATTTGCTTGCCATTGAAGCGGCCACTGTCCAGTTGCATCTGCAGCCAAATAGATAAATCTTTTACATTACTTACGATGCTAGCAGCGGCACCTATATTGTTCACATCATCATAGGGCAGTTCCGTTAGCTGGCCGGTGTAGCTGTTAGTGTACGGTTTGGCAACATTGACTCTTTCAGATAAACCTTGAGAAAGGGTATAAGTATTCGTCATTTGCAGGGGCGCAAGCAGGCTGTCATACACATATACCTCCCAGGGCTTGCCCGTTACAATGGGAATGACCTCTCCGGCAGCCATGAAACAACTATTGCAATAGCCATAATTTTGCCTGAAAAGCCCAACAGGCTTCATCAGTTTCATGCGATCCAAAATGGAACTTCTGCTAAGATGACTGTTCCAAAAGACAAAATCTGCCTGGAAGGTTTTAGTGCCAATTCGGTGGCTCAATAAATCGCGGATGGTCACCAGATCCGTAGAATTTTTATCGTAAAGCCTAAAGTCTTTTATATACTTGCTAACCTTGTCGTCTATCGAAAGTTTCTTGTTATAGTCCAGTTGTGCAATGGCGGTGCCTGTAAAAAGTTTGCTATTACTTGCTATCTGGAATAAGGTGTTTTCATCCACAGGTTGTCGGGTAGTTAGGTCAGCTACGCCATAACCTTTCATCACAATTGCTTTTCCATCTTTTATGATTGCAATGGCCAGGCCCGGAATGTGCCAGTCTGATAGGCCCGTGTTAATATAATTGTCAAGACTGTCTGCAATAAAAGAAGGAATGGGTGATTGTGCGTTTGAAGTAAGACAAAGGGAAAAAACGAAGAAAATAAATGGCAAGAAGATTTTCATCAGAGAAATGATTTAATGATGAAAGTATGGTATTATTTGAGAAGGAAGTTTTGATTTTGCGCCTATATTTCCAAAAACACAAAAGCCCCGATTGAATCAGGGCTTTCATGCGAAATTAAAATTTAACCTAAAACTTAAAACACCAAATGATTGAACAATAATAAAACGACAGTTTGGGTTTTAATATTGTGATGAAATAAAAAAACTTTTAAAAAAAGCTGATTGAATAAAAAACTTTCCATCTTTGATTATAATTTTCATTTTTTCAGAAAAAATGCTCCTTTCCTTTTACCAAAAAAAGTACATAGAAGCCGGCTGCGACGAAGCCGGACGAGGTTGCTATGCAGGCCCGGTGTTCGCCGCTGCGGTCATTTTGCGAAAAGATTTTCATCATCCATTGCTGAACGATAGCAAACAACTGACTGCCAAACAGCGAAACGAGATGAGAACGGTGATAGAAAATGAAGCCGTTTGCTACAGCGTGGCGCAGGTTTGCAATGAAGAAATTGACGTGATCAACATTTTGAAAGCTTCCATAAAAGCAATGCACAAAGCAGTTGAGAATTTGAAAAAGCAGCCGAACTATCTCATTATTGATGGCAATTATTTTTTGCCTTACGGCAATGTCAGACATTCATGCATCATCAAGGGAGATGGTTTGTATTCGTCCATTGCGGCGGCAAGCGTACTGGCAAAAACGTACAGGGATGAGTATATGCAAAACCTTCACAACGAATTTCCTCAATATAACTGGCAGAGTAATAAAGGTTACGGAACTGCAGAGCATCGCCGTGCCATTGACCTTCATGGCCTCTGCAAACATCACCGGATGAGTTTCAACATTATGAGACCCCAACTTGCCCTGGATTTTGATGAACCCGCTGAAATGTAGACAGGGTATTGGTTTGCGATAGCATAACCTGCCATTTCAAAGCCCTATTTTTGCCTCTCCATGTTCAAAGAGTTTCAGAAAACATTCCGGATTTCGCTGCCTATCATCATCAGCAACCTGGCGCAGATCAGCCTGGGACTGATAGACAGTGCCATGGTTGGCGCAGTGGATTACAGACAACTTGCAGCAGCATCGCTGGCTTTGAATGCCATTATGATACCACAGGTTGCTATTACCGGAATTGCCATCGCCATTTCGCCAGTCACCGCCATTGCCAACGGGCAAAATAATACAGAAAAAGCCTCTTCGATTTTGTTCAATGGTTTTCTGCTTACATTAATGGTGGGGGTAGCCATGTCTGTTTCTCTCTTGCTTTCTCACCGTATGATTTTTCACCTGGGGCAAGATGCGGATGTGGCTGCTTATGCCGATCCGTTTTACAAACTCATTGCCTGGTCCACCATTCCGTTGCTGATGTTTGCGGCAGTTAAACAATTTTGCGACGGACTGGAACTGACCAAAACGGCCATGATCCTTTCACTGGCTTCATTGCCAATCAACGCCCTGCTCAACTGGATATTTATTTATGGAAAATTTGGCCTGCCACGAATGGAGCTAACAGGTGCAGGACTTGGGACACTCATCACCCGGATACTGATTGCAATTGTGCTGATCATTATTGTATGCACCCACAAGACGTTTAAAAAATATATCAGCCTTCGGCAAAAAGCATGGAAAGTCAATCTTCAATTGTGGAAAGAACTGCTTGAAATAGGCATCCCGACCGGGTTGCAATATGGCATGGAAGTGGCCGCCTTTGCAGTATCCGCCATCATGATTGGCTGGATGGGCGCAACATCGCAGGCTGCCCACCAGGTGGCTATCAGCCTGGCGACGGCTACCTTTATGGCGGCTCTCGGTTTGTCAATGGGCGGCTCCATCCGCATTGCCAATGCCTTTGGCAGGCACGACCTTGCACAGGTAAAAGCCATTGGCCGGAGTACTTTTTACGGAGGTTTGGTTTATGGCATCATCTGCGGCATCCTTCTGATTATTTTCCGAAACCAACTGCCTTTATTGTTTACAAAAAATGCCCGTGTCGTCTCACTCACATCTTCTTTACTGGTCATTGCAGCCATCTTCCAGATTTCTGATGCCACACAAGCCATTGGTGTGGGATTATTACGTGGCATTAAAGATGCTAAAACGCCTACCTTGTTTGTAGCCATTGCCTATTGGCTCATTGGCATACCCGTGGGCTATTGTCTTGCAATCAAATTAGGGTGGGGAGCTTCGGGCATCTGGATTGGTTTCGTATGTGGTCTTACCACTTCGTCTGTTTTGCTGAACAGCAGGTTTGTAAAGAAAGTAAAGGAGGGGTTTAGGGTTTAGTGTTTAAAATTCCCTCGTTTTCTCTGTGAAAAACTCCTGATTTCTCTGTGGTTAAAAAGACAACAAAACATAAGTTGAACCCTAAACCCTAAACTCTAAACTTCGCCGCCTACTTCGTCCTGATAGCGACTACCGGATTCATTTTGGCAGCTATGCGTGCCGGTATAATTCCTGCCAAAACACCCACGACAAGGCAAATAGAAATGGCGAGTGTGAGCGTGTGCATGGAGATGGTGATGGCAAAAGGCATGACTGCATTGAGGGCTTTTGTCAATAAGAAAACGAGTATTAAACCGATCAAACCACCCAGCAGGCAAAGGAATGCGCTTTCCAACAAAAACTCGGTGAGTATGGTGGAGCTTTTAGCACCAATCGCTTTTTTAAGACCTATCTGACTGGTGCGCTCTCTCACGGTCACAAACATAATATTGGCTACGCCAAATGCACCTACAATCAATGACAACCCTGCAATTGCCCAGCCCCCAAGATTGATAGAACCAAAGATCGAACTGGTCTGTTCGCTGAATGTATTAATATCGTTGAGGGCAAAATCGTCGGACTGGCGGGGGCTGAGGCGGTGCAGCGACCGCATGATGCCCCTTAACTCATCCAGCAACCCGGCAGAGGAAATATTTTCTTTGCCTTTGACCATAATGATGGGATTGCTGTTGTCGTCCGCAAACATGCCTGACATTACTTTGTAAGGCACAATGATTGCTTCATCAAACTCCCATCCGCCGCCAATGAAACTGGTTCCCTGTTTCTTAATGACACCCACCACCTGCAGCAGTTTGCCTTTATATTTTATCAATTTCCCAATGCCCCTTTCGGCATTACCAAACAGGTTTTCGGCATTGGTAAACCCAATGATCGCCATGGGCGACCCATTGGAAAATTCGGATGTGGTAATGTATCGTCCGTAAGCAATATTGACCGTGAGGATGCTATTAAACTCTTCTGAAACACCATGGCCGCCCACGTTGGACAGCACAACATCTTCATATTCCAACGAGGCATTGGTGCTATTGGAAAAGCAAACATAATCTGCCAGCGATGCCCGCTGCTTAATGGCCTCCATTTCCCTGTATTTTGGAAAAGGTCTTTTAATAAATTTCCACCACGGATAGTCGGCACCGCCGCCGTAGTCCCACTTGTCAATGTAAACAGTATTGCTGCCCAGGCTTTTTAAATCGCTTTGCACTTTTCCCTCCAGGCTCTCCACCGTAGCCAGTACGCCGATAATGCAAAAAATGCCAATGGTGATGCCAAACAGCGACAGAAATGTCCGCATTTTATTATTGCGCAATTCCTGCAACGCCATTTTAAAACTATTCCACACAATGGTGACAACGGTAAACATTGTTCAAATGTAAGAAGTACGGGGCAATTTCAAAGTAAGACAAAGCCAACGATGGGGCAAAACGCATCTAACTTAAGATTTACTTTTTTGAATACTGGTAGCCCGCTACGGCGGACGATATTTTCGTAGCAATTCGATTTATATCGCATCGCTTGTGTTTGTTGGCTTTAAAAAAAACCAAACCAAAACAGGCCACTGCAAATTGCTGCATTGGCCTGTTTATTAAAATAATGATTGAAAAGAATTATCTGAAACTGGCCCTGGGGCCGCCAACAGCGTAAGTCGCCTGCATACGGGACTTTTGACCCGCACTGAACATGTACATGCAGGCATCATTGGTATAATCCATGTAGTTCATGGACATCATAACAGGTGTACCTGTGCATGTGCTTCTGACTCCCGGTGCCTGGCATCCATAGTTGGCAGCATTATGCTGCGGTGTGTCACCCACCAGGTCATCGCCACAATTGGCATCGCCCCATATATGCCTTAGGTTGAGCCAATGGCCTACCTCATGTGTAGCAGACCTGCCCAGGTCATAAGTGTTCATGTAGTAACCGCCTGAAAACTTAGCCCTGCTGCCAAATGCCTTGTTTAAAATGACAACACCATCAGAAGTGGTTGGCCCACCCGGAAACTGTGCATAACCCAACAAACTGCCGCTCAAAGTGCAAACCCAAATGTTGAGTTTTTTGGTAGGCAATGTTGCATTAAGACCGCCTCTGCTGGTTTGTTTTACATAATTGTTTGTTGTCCAACTGGCAACAGTGGTACTTTTTCTAATCACAGTATCCAACGTAAACCTGATTTTGGTATCTCCTGCCTTAACGGCCGAAAATGTACCCGGAATGTTTACAACATCGCTATTAGTGCCTTTGTAATCTTCGTTCAGTACATCTATCTGCGCTTTTATCTGGTTCAATGAGATATTCTCCGCACCAGTTTTATACACTACATTCACCACAACAGGTATTATCATAGAGTCGCCAGATATCCGCTGCATGTTGGGGTCATTGACAAAACGTTGTGTAAAGTTTTCAATGTCGTTCATCCGCTGCCTCATAGATGGGTCAGCCTTCAACTGTTCCTGCAATACCTCATACGATCCGCACT
>JAYTGA010000047.1:0-22047 GCA_043733905.1 Segetibacter sp. | reverse complement strand
TTTGCTGGCCGTTCTTCCATTGACTGCACCCTGAATGACACCATCTATTTCTACATCGGCATCAAAGGTTATTTTTTGCAGTTTGGCTGCTTGTATGATGTCGTGTGGTGCTTGTTTTACTTCATTATCTCCTGTAAGGTAAAACTGGTCTTTTTGAACAACACTGTTTGTATTAAAAGGCAACTCGTTGACCTCAACAATGTTCTTGATGTTGAACAAGCCCCTTACCAGCCCCGGATGGATGTCGTATTGCGAAGCAATGGCCGTTGTGTTTTCTGTTTCGGGAGGAATGAGCAGGTTGTAATTGAAGTTAAAAAGCCCATCACTTTCCGCCTGCCAGCCTGTGTCCACACGATAGACATAGCCCGTGTTGGTTCTGTATAAAACAATTGTGCGCACCACATGGATGCCCCAGGGATAAACAATGCTGCGAACCTGCACCACTTCATGCGCTGTGCGGCCAGTGAAGACATCAAATTTTGTCTGGCTTGTCTGTGCTATTTGCGCATAAGGATTTGACCAGTTGTTGAACATGCTGGCACCATAACCACTGAAATCTATGCGGGACAATGGCACACCACGGTTCTCTATTAATGGCTTGCCGTGAGGGCCAAATTCGGTATTGAAAATGGTGGCGACCGATTGGCCTAATGTGCCTGTGCCGGTAAGCGTGCCGTTTGCATCCAGCACGTTTGGCAACTGCATGGTCATGCCGTTGAACATGGGAAATTTATCGGTACTCAACAACCCTGCACTGCATTGTATCTGTATGCCGCCCCGCAGGTCATCTTTAAACAGTGGCAGTGTAAATTCTAAAGTTGGGGCAGATGCGCCTTGCTTGTCGCGGCTCATGAGCGCAATAGCTTTGAGGCCAAATGGCAGGGTGAAATATGACCAGGTTACATTGCCCGGTTCGCCTTTGTATCGCTTGATGATGTCTTTGATAACAGGCTTTGGAGCCAGCGGCACATACTGAAGATTGTTATTGAAAATACGGGTAGAGCCACCATCATCGGGATAGAAGTTGAGACCTTTTGGTGGGTCGTTTGGTGTGTCGGGTTTGGTGAGGTTGTGGACAGGTTCCCAGGCAATGTGAGGCAGCACAAAACTTCTTGTAAACAAGCCGGGTGATGTGACCTGTACATTGTCTATTTTGAAAGGAACGGTATAAAGCGATTGGATGTTTTCTCCTTCATCGCTTACGCCAAACTGGGTAAGCAAAGATGTCCGTCCTTTCCTGCCACCAAAAGAGCCAAAGCTGATGCCCATTTGGTTAGCAGAACTGCTGACATCGAGCAGGGCAAAATCGTCTTTGAAATAGGTGTCTAAAAGTGTTGTCCAGTCGTTGCGCTGGGCTGCTACGGCATTGTGGGAAAAGGCGGCAATGTTGACTTCCGGGTCGTGTTCGGGCTGGTCGAATGTTCCCTGGAAGGCAGTAAGTTTTGTTTGCTGCGCCTGTGGCAACACAAAAGGCAGGAGATGAAAACTTACTTCTACATTGTCTGGTTGTTCGGGTGCAGTTACATTGAATTTTACCTGGCAAAGCAAGACCATGACAGGCACTTTGATGGTGATGTTGTCTGTGACTCTGAAATCAATAAATTTCTGAAAGATGCCCACATTGGCCGCATAAGGGTCGGGTAGGGTAGGGATGTATTTATACACCGCAAAAGCAGTAAACAATAAGCCTTTGTTGATTTTCTTCCAGTCATCATCCAGTTCTCCTGACAAGAAAACGCCGTTGACTTCGGAGGTGGTGAACAGGGCATTTTCCAATGCCAAGGACATGGTTTTGAGGTCAAATGCACTTTGCGGATTGTTGGGGTCAACAGTAAAATTGTCTGCAATAATGTTGTTGTCATACAGCAAAACGGCCTTAAAGTTTTTGTTGGCCATCAGCAGGAAAGAAGAGTCTTTGGTATGGATGGAAATGGGACGTGCAGACACATCAATCGGCCTGTCTGCATCCACGTTGGCGTTCACATTTGCTTCCAGCAACTCATTGCCATTGGCAGTAGAGAAAAACTGGAATTTAAACTGTTTCCCAAAGTCAATGGAAACCGTTGAAGGATATTTTTTAGGACGACTGATTAAGGTCGGGATTTTGTCCTCCACATCATCGTACCACATGGTGAAGGTTTGTTTGGAATAGAGATTGCCGGCAAGTCCTGTTGCCAGGCCAACAACGCCGGGTTGTGCACCAATCAAGACGAGGTTGAGTGCAACGGGGCCGTGTTGAAGACCTGTCCATGTGGCGGACAAACCTTTGTCGCAAATGAGACCAATGCCGCCAATGCCCGCTGCGGGAGAAATGTGCGCCAAATCCAGGTCGGCAATGGGCAAACCCCAATATGGAATGAGCAGCTTTGCCCTGCCGGAAAACTGTGTGAAAGGGGATGCGGATTTGTTGATGATGACCTCGCTTTCAGAGGCTTTTAGCGGATAGCCTAACTGGGCAATGTCCTTATTATAATTGCCTGGAGTGCCAACCCATTCATACATGATGGTCTGGCCAAAAATGAGAGATTGGGAATTGCCAATGGCATCGGTTTTGCTGCCAGCGGCTGCGCTAAAATGAAATTCCAACATGTCTGGCAAGGTATATTCTGCGGCTCTTGCATCTTCACCAAAAGGACTTGTGGGGTCTGCATCTGTGACTTCCTGTTGCCTTAGTTTGAGCTTCACCGTCACAACGGCGGTGGCTGAAACGGTTGTTTTACCAGCATTAATAACGGGCATTTCGTTGACAGAAATAGTCCCGGATTTGATGGTGAGGCCGGTATATTTTCCCGCAGGGGCATTGGCAGCAAGCAGGGTGGAAAGAATCCAGATGCTGCTGTCGGCAGTGAGGTTGTATTCCTGTTGAGCCGAGGCAAGAAGAGCAGTGTTTTCCTGTGACCAGAGTTTGCTGACCGTGACATTGAACAGTAAGGCCGGAAAACTGCCCGCATTGTTATAAAGAGCCACCAGTTTTTCCACCTTAAAAAAGTCGAACCATACACGGCGGCCGTCCACGTTTAGGAAAGGACCAAAGGTTCGGTCAACCGCTGCACCACTGGCCCAGGATGGGGTGGAGCGGAGGGCATTGACATCGCGGACTGGAGACTCTCTCATAAAGACCTTGAACTCATTGTCTCGAATGCCTTCCTGACCGCTGAGTTGCAGCACTTTTTCACGAATGTCGGGATGCAGTGAGGCGATGGTGGAAGGCTGGATTTTTTCAAACGCAAACTGCGGCAGCCGTGTGTCGCTGATTTGAAACGAGGAAGGAAGCGCCAATGATAAATGCTTAAACAACTCCTCTATTTGTGCGGTTGATTCATTGGTTGGCTGGTCGGTTTGCAGACTGCCGGTCAGGCTTGCAAGCCAGTCGTGGAGCGGATTTTCGGTAGGCATGAGCAGAATGGATTAAAGACCAAATGTGCTAATTAGCCAATGTGCTATTGTGCTAATGAATACATGGCTGGTTATTGTTTTGGAATTTCAACAGTAAGGTACAGACAATTGGATGAAACGCTGTGTGAAATATTTATGAAGGGCGGGAAATAATGTGTTAATGTGCTGATGTGCTAATATGCTGATGTCGATGTGCTGGTTACCTATCAAACTGGTGTGGGAGAAAAACTTGAAACGAAATATCAATAGTTAAATTCTAAGTGCATTTTATTCGCTGTTGAGCAATGCTATCGTTTTTTGATCTTTTTCCCCATTAAAATATTTGTCTAAAACCTTGTGAAATGTTGATGTTTCTTCTGCGGCCAATGAAAAAAGTGTCATACTGGAAAACAGTTTCTGATCGTCCGGTTTTCCAAAAACTTCGGTAGGATTGTTTGTTTGCAACTTCAGCAACTCAGAACAGATTGAAACAAAATTGTGCCCGAGAATAGGGTGCCGGAGAAAATCTTTTGCTTCATCCAAATCCCTGATTGCATAATATTTTGAAGTATCGCTAAAGCCTATACCTTTGATCTGCGGAAATATAAACCACATCCAATGAGATGTTTTCCTACCGTTTTTTATTTCATATAAAGCCTTATGAAAATGACTTCGATGCGCATCCTCGAATCTTTTCAAATTTGTCATTAATAGTAGATTGCAACACTAATACTAACATATAGGCATGTTGTAAACTGAAAGTTGGTATTTCATTTCACCATTAAATTCATGATACCTTTTTTTTAAAAGGTAACTATATACCTGTTAGACCACGGGGAGTGTAAAAAAATTAATTGAATGGTTTAGCACCAACTTTTAAAGCCTCAATATCATCACCGTTTATAGTTGATATACCTTGTGGGCTGTCAAAAAAATTGAATATCCACTGATTATTAGCCATTAAATGATCCATTTGGGATGCCTTCAAAAAATGAGAAAGTTGAGTTTTGTCAGCTTTGAAAATAACTCTTGTTATTTGGCTGTCTGCACTATGACCAACGTTTTCATATTCTAAATAGGCTCTAATCTCTTGTTTTGTCATTTTTATCTTTTTTTGGTTTGGGGGTTCCTTTCACGGATGCAGCCATAATACTGTGAAATATGCTTGAGGCTTTCTTTTGGGTTTTCTTTACTGCTTTTGCCATGATGTAAATTTACAAAATTGCCGTAACTTTGAAAAAAAGGAAACCTTTTCACATCACTTGCGCCTAATGGGAGACCCCTAATGAGAGGGCTGATGCAAAAAGTTCACGACACATATTTTGATGCCGTTATTTCCTATCGCTCGACACGATTTATTTTAAAGGGCTTTTGCCCTTTTTTAGTTTAAAGTTTCCATGCTATTAAAGCATACTCTGCTAATATTTTTTGACGTGAATCAATGCTTTGTTTATCCCAATTTTCTGCTTGTGCGATTTGTTTGGTTAATGCGTACGGGGATAGCTGATATACCTTCTTCTTCATTTTAAACCCTTCGCTTCTTAAGTCGGAATTTTTACTTGCTTGGAGCAAAGCTAAATTGCCGATTCTGTTCACATATAATCGAGCATCTTCTTCATTAAATTCTGGCCAATTGCCTTCTGGTTTCTTAGGTAAAATGTGCTCTAAATTAATAGCTTGTCTGTCATCATTTGGTATTAACCAGGGTTCTGTTTCGTTTTTTGCAACCATTTCCAATGACCTAAGATAATAACGAGCCCATTGCATTTTAGATACTATTGCACTTTCAAATGCAATACGAAATTGTTCATCAAATGGGGTTATGTTTTTAAGCCCAATTTTAAAATCCAAATCCAATTTACCTGAATAAACCTCTTTTGCGGTTGTGGCAAACGCTTGTTCAATAGCACCACTTCTTGAATTTCCTGAAATAAAAATCCTTACAGTTAAAGAGATTAAAAACCTAAACGCTTCTTGAGTGTCTTTCTCATTAAATTTTGCAGCAATTGCAAGAATCAACGGCCTCATTGGCCTAAAATCAAACAAGTTCAAAACATCAATACTTCGTCTAACACTATCGCCATATTTATTCCATTTTTCATGCTCTGAATTATGAGTAGCTACATAGATGTATGCAAGGTTTTCCATGTTAGAAGCAAAGGTGATTGCACTTTGCGGAGATTTTGCAATTGTCTGAACTGTTTCGTAAACTTGGTGTTCCCTTACAAATGAATAAGATGCAATTAGGGCGTGTCTAAGGAAGTCTATAGTAATATTGCTATCCTCGTCTTCAAAACTTTCTAATGTACCCCTAAGCATAGCCCATTTTTCCTGTGCCTCTGCAATCCTATCGCCAGCCTTCCAAAATAGGTGGTTTTTTACTAAATCAGATTGAGATGCCTTAAGCCCTCTATCATTTAATATTTCAAACATTTTATAGGCATTAGCCTCGTCAGTTACTCGAACAAGCACTACAAAAGCATTGTGCTCTATGAATGTAATCCACTTTTCTAAAACACTTGATTGGTCTTTTTCCGCATAAGATGATACCACATTTAGAATATGCTTTTTACATATCATAAACGCCTGTTCTATTCCAGCGTGGGAAGAACAGGTAGGCTCCAAAATATTTTGTCCTGTAATCTTATCTCTAAAAAAATCGTTGTCTCTAAGGTTTAAGGATAATTTCGGAACATATTGCTTGCTCGGCCTGTTGTAGCCAACCAAAAAATCCTTACGAACCGAATCGGCTAAATCTTTGTCAAGAGGATTTAAATAATTATAAATACATGTCAGTAAAATTGAAGTCGTAGCTAAACGCTGTTGCCCATCAATTACCTCAAGTGTTTCAGATTTTGGAATTGTAACTACAGTACCTAAAAAATACCCAATTTCTTCATCATTAATAGCTTGAGAAAAGTCCTGTAATAAAGTAGTTACTTCCTTGTCTGTCCAAGAATACTCTCGTTGGTTAGAAGGTACACTTAATTGATAGTGTTTTAAAATACTGCCTAATCCAATCTGTTCAAACCGTATTTGATTTTCAATTTTTTTCATCTACTTTGATTTGGTTTTTAAAGGAACGATTGAAACGAATGGTATTTGTCTCCCGGCACTCTCTAATTCACGTATTGCTGAAAGCCTTAACCGCTCCCTAACCCAAGAAGATAATGAAATGCCAGCTAAATCAGCACATTGAGTGAAACCTTCTTTTTCGGCCTCGGTAACACGAATTTGTATTACAAATGATTTTTCCATAAGGCAAATGTAGTGCAACATTCAATACAAACAAAAAATAAAATTAGAAATGTAGTGCAATATGCACTACTTTTTACAAAAAATATTTGTTTTGTAATGCACTATGCACTACATTTGTGTTTCCAAAAAGATAAGACATGAAAACATTCAAAAACATATTCGATTTTCAGAAGCATTTTGACAATGAAGAAAAGTGTAGGGAATACTTAGAGCAACAACGTTGGAACGGTACACCTGCCTGTCCTTTTTGTGGCTCTTTGAATGTCTGTCGTTTCTCTAATGGTAAGATATTCAAATGCCGTGAAAAGCAATGCAGGAGCAAGTTTAGCGTTACCGTTGGCACTATCTACGAGAATACTAAAATACCTCTTACTAAATGGTTTTTAGCTACCTACATTTTAGCCGTTCATAGCAAAGGAATAAGCAGCGCACAATTAGCCGTTTGGTTAGGTGTTACCCAAAAGACTGCTTGGCATTTAAACCATCGTATTAGGGCTATGCTCACAGATAAAGCACCTGAATTGCTGGGTGGTATTGTAGAGGTTGATGAAACCTATGTAGGTGGCAAGGAATCAAACAAACACCAAAGCAAAAGAAAGGTAAAAGCTGGTGTAGGTGGTAAAACTATGGTAGTAGGTGCAGTTGCAAGGGATGGCAGGGTAAAAACAAAAGTCATTCCTAAAACTGATATAGCCAACATAGACCAAACCCTTGCTGAATTTGTAGCAGTTGATAGCACTATGGTAACAGATGAACACCATGCTTACAATCGTGTTCATTTAAACTATACCCATAAGACCGTAAATCATGGCGGTAAAGAGTATGTACGCCAAGATTATATTTTGGTACACACTAACAACATTGAAGGTTTTTGGAGTATTCTAAAGAGGCAAATAAATGGCATCCACCACTTTGTTAGCCCTAAGCACTTACAACGCTATTGCAATGAAAATGCTTTCAGATACAACAACCGGACAGCGTTTCAAGATGAACGCTTTGCTGCTGCATTGACCAATTGTAACGGCACTTTAAAATACAATGACTTAATAGGAAAGAAAGATGCGAAATGATTTATTCTTAAAAGAAATGGGAGCAAAAGTAAAGGCTGCCCGTAAAGCAAAGAAACTTTCAATTGAAAAACTAGGGGAGTTAACGGGCATGAATATGTCAAGTATTTGGTTCATAGAGAACGGCCAAAGAAACGCTCATTTGCTTTCGCTCAAAGGAATTGCGGATGTGTTGGGGGTAGATGTTAAACACTTTCTTTAAGAGAAGGGAGCAGTCGTTTAATTTTATTTTTCACACTATCACTATTTGAAAAGCATTTTAGCAACGCATTAAATTCACTGCCGCTCAATTTGCCTTCAAATGTGTAATTTTTATTTAGAATATATCTACTGTTAATGATTTTTGCGTCTTGAATTCGTATTGCGTCACCATATACAAATGTTGGCAAATCAAAACAGAACCCATTATCACAAATAGCTTTCTTAGCTTGAAAAACATAGCAGTTAATTCGCCTCTCATCATCGTTTACGCAGCCATGTTCTACATCAATAATATTAGGGACTTTATTTTTTCTTGTTGGCAAGGAGCCCACAATTAAATCATTCCCATCATGTTTTAGCACGATAAAATACTTAGTTTTAGATGGGCCACCATCATCAAACTCAAAGTTTTGGCAGTAAAGAATATTTCCAGTATCGAACACTTATTTATTATTTGAAATTTTTTTCGAATAAAGCATTATCTAAGTAATCATTATACTTTTCGGCCAAATAGCTATTTTGATTATTTTCAAAAATCATTTTAAAATCAATGCTATAATCCGTTTTAGTTAAATCTCCATATTCTAATTCACGATAAACATTGTATTTCTTAGCCGTCTTAGTCCATAGAGAATTAGGGCCATGAGTTATCTTTACAAAATCTTTTGCCATTTTGTTCCTGGCAAAATCAATCATCCAATCCATTAATTTTATTTCCACATTACTAAACTCATCGTCATTGAATCCATTAATTGATTCAAATTCATCGAAGCGATTTTTAATGAAGTAGTCTTTAAAAATATCTATCTCTCCCGATGTGATTTCTTTGTAGATAGGCTCTACCACAGGTCCAAATTGCCAAACCTTAAAGTCAAGTTCAAAAAAGGGGTTTCCGAAGTCTTTAATTGATTTTTCCTCTAAGAGGAATAAAATTTTTAGAAGTTTTGTTCGTGCAAGTTCGCTAACGCGTTCGCTTAAGTAAATGACTGCATTGCCAACCTTGTCAATTTGCTCAGTGGTTAAGTTGGTAGTCATTTTAGCAAAAGTACATTATTTTGGTCTAACAGGTATATAGTTACCTTTTAAAAAAAAGCTATTAATGCTAATCAAGGGTTGAAAAGTTATTGAGAAATGACTCCGGAGGAGTCAAATATTTGTAGCAAAAATAGTTTCCAAAAAAAATTCGCAACTCCGTTAGGAGTTGAACATGCAGTTTGTAACGTTTCGACTCCTAACGGGGTCGTAGAAATCATAGGGATATTTCTTTTCTACAAATATTGAACTCCTCTGGAGTTCCAACCCTTGATTAGCATTATTATTATTATTTGACTCTATTATAATTTTCAAATTTTGAAAATTATATTATGCTACTCTTGCCATGTGGCGAAGATAAGCGATATGTGAAGCAACCGCCTGCCGCATTTTTGGATATTCTACATATTGGATACCATATTCCTGGCAGGCATTTCTAATAATTTTACTGATTTGCGGATAGTGAACGTGAGAAATTTTAGGGAAAAGATGATGTTCAATCTGAAAATTAAGTCCGCCGACAAGCCAGGAAATTACTTTGTTTTTTGTTGCAAAATTGGCAGTCGTTTTCAATTGATGAATTGCCCATTCGTCCTCAATTCTTCCTGTGATAACATCTGGCATGGGGAAATGTGTATGTTCAACAGTGTGCGCCAACTGGAACACAATGCTTAGTACGAAGCCCGCCACCGCCGTAAAGCAAAGAAAACCAAGTAACCAACCTGTGAAACCGATTGTTATGATAGGAACGACTAGAAACAAAGCATAATGAATTATTTTAAATACCCAAAATTCAATATGATCTCTTCTATCCATTTTTTTCAAAGGCATATCGCCAATTTTTTTGCTGAAATATTTTCTGTAATCAGACACAAAACTCCAGTAAAAATGAAGGAGACAATAGAAAAACCAGAAATACCAATGCTGAAAATTATGGATTTTATATTTTTTCTGCGTACTTGCCATGCGTAGAAATGGTTTTGCATCAATGTCATCGTCAACACCGTCAATGTTAGTGAAAGCATGGTGAACGTTGTTGTGCTTCACATTCCACATAAAAGGACTGCCGCCGAGTACACCCAGAGTGAAGGCAGCGCAACGGTTAATAAAAGGCGAATTGCTGAAACTGCCATGTGCGCCGTCGTGCATAATATTGAACCCAATTGCTGACATCAGTCCACCGAGCAAGGCCGCTTCCGGCAGTGCAAATGCGGCTGAAGGAGTAAAAAAAACAAGATGGACATATGTAACAATAAAGCCAATAATTAGAATAGCTGCCTTCAGATAGAGCTTGTAATTGCCCGACATGTCAATGCTTTTTTCAGAAAAATAATCATTAATTCTTTTCTTCAATTCTGCATGAAAAGATTGCTTTTGTGTCGCAAATTTGGGTGCTGCTATAGCCATAGTTAAAACTTTTAAAATCCAATACTATAATTTATTATTTAATCAACAAACTGTTATGTTATTTGTTGTATAATAGAATCAAAATTTTCAATCCCAATCATTTTCTTCGTGATGTAGCCTTCTGCATACTTCACTCCAATTCTTTTTCCCAGCATCATTGCTCTTGCCTTTACCGAATCAAAAAATTCCGGGCTACTGATATATGTTTCCGGTTCGTTCAGTTCAGGATTGTAAAACTGTGTTTTGTAACATTTTATTGCCTCCAGTTTTTGTTCATTGAAATTGGAAATGTCAAATACAAAATCAGGTTGTAGAAAACGATCCTGCAAGTAATGAAACACACATTTTGGCCTCCATGCTTCCTGAGGTTGTCCATCTGCAAATGTTTCAATCTTTCTTAAACCCGCCAAAAAACAGGCATCGTCCACCAGTTTTGCACTGCGCCCATGATCCGGATGGCGATCTTCAGGAGCATTGCAAATGACAATTTCCGGTTTGTATTTCCTGATAACTTCAATCACTTTGCGCTGGTGAAACTCATCATTCACAAAAAAACCATCTGCCATTTCCAGGTTGATTCTCACCGACACTTTCATCAAGTTTGCTGCGGCAGCGGCTTCTTCTTTCCTTTTTTCGACAGAACCTCTTGTTCCCAATTCCCCTTGCGTTAGGTCAATAATTCCTACTTTCTTTCCTTGTGCAACAGAAGCTAAAATTGTGCCTGCACAACCAAGCTCTACATCGTCCGGATGAACACCAAAAGCGAGAATTTCAAGCTTATCAAACATTTATAATATTAATCAATGGTGCAAGGTAATATTTTGTAAGGAATGAACCACCATGATGTGGACTAATTAATTGAAAACTCAAGCCAATTAACAAAAACATTAAAATAGAATTTTATTTCGTTCTTCGGTTGAATAATGAATATTATTATTTTAAAATTTAATTTAAATTATTCCCCGTGTTGGTTATAATTTCTTTTATCAATTAAAATTAAACACAGCTATAGTAATGTAAATTGCAGTACAAACTACTTTTATGGGAGTCATTATGCAAGCCTTCTATTGGGACTGTCCAAAACTGGAAGCCAAAGAATTTAAATGGTGGAATTTTGTGGAAACGAAATTAAATACGTTGTCTGCAACCGGCTTTACCGCTCTCTGGCTGCCGCCGGCATGTAAAGCAGCAAACTTAGGTGGTATGTCAATGGGCTATGACCCATATGATTATTATGACCTTGGCGACATTAATCAAAAAAGTTCTAAACCGACTTGGTTTGGCTCTGCCAGTGAGCTAAAAAGCCTTATAAAACATGCTCATCAACAAGGCATTCAGCTTTATGCAGACCTGGTACTCAACCATACTAATGGTGCTGATAAAGTAGAAATAAATCCACTTACAGGAGCAAAACGCTGGACTAAATATACACCCAAAAGTGGCAAATTTGCCCGGGACTGGACGTGCTACCACCCCTCCTATTTTGAACGGATGGATGATGAAGCTTTCGATACCATGCCCGATCTCTGCCACCGAAATCCCTATGTGTATTCGGAGCTAATGGAGTATGCCCGCTGGCTAATAGAAGAAATTGGTTTTGATGGCTTGCGCTACGATTTTGTAAAAGGCTATGGCACATGGATCATCACAGCCATCCTGGAAAGATTGTATTCAAGAGATAAAGGCAAAACCCACTTCTCCCCTTTTGGTGTCGGGGAATATTGGGACTCTGACAGTTCTATTGCTACCTGGTTAAAACAAACCAATTCATTTTCTGACAATCCAGTTTCCGCCTTCGATTTCCCTTTGCGGTATCGTCTTCAAAGCTTATGTGACACACATGGTTTTAGCCTAAAAACACTTGCCCAAAGCGGCACATTGCTGACGGATGGTTTAGCCTTATCTGCTGTCACATTTGTAGAAAATCATGACATCATCCGCAACTCTCCCATTGTGAATGATAAGATGCTGGCTTATGCATTTATTCTTACCCACGAAGGTTATCCTTGTGTGTTTTGGCAGGATTATTACAACTTCAACCTTGCTGCAGAAGGCATGACAAACGGTATTGCAGCATTGGTAAAAGTGCATGAAAGCCATGCCGGAGGCTCAACCACCATTCTTTGTGGTGATGATGACGATCTCTACATCATGCAAAGGAATGGATTTGAAAAACAGCCGGGTCTCATTTTTGTCCTCAACAACAGCAATAGCTGGTATGGCAAAACGGTGAAAACGCAATGGCCTGATCAAACATTCACTCCAGTAGCATGGTGGGCGAAAAATAACAACGATGTCCCTGAAAATAAATTGACCGACAATGAAGGCAATGGCAGCTTTTGGGCACCACCACGGGGATATGTAGTCTATATTCCTTCTGAAAAAGTGTAGGCTTTATTGAATTTCAATTGCTTTGTCACCGAGGGTTTGTTTTCTGCTAAAATAAAACAGCAAAACCACGCCGCTTAGGACAAGAAATGCTGAAATAAGTTCTGCCTGTGTGGGGTTGATACCCCAAAAATGATACTTAGTGTTGACCCTTATCAACTCCACTAAAAACCGCTCTATCCCATTCACTATTAAATAAATTGCTGTGATAATGCCGGGGGTTTTTATCTTTTTGCGAATGCTCCAGAGAAATGCGAACAGAAGTAAAGCTGCAATAATTTCATACAAAGGTGTGGGAAAAACCGGGTGTGGCAATTGAGCGCAATATTGCCCTACACAACCGGGTATTTGCACACCCTCTCCTAACACATTGTGCGGGTATGAATAAGCCCATGCCCAATCGGGCAACCAGCTAAAAGGTTTAGGATTCATATTGATGATACCCCAATCGCCATCGCCGGCAACCTGGCAACCAATGCGGCCAAGTCCATAAGCAAGCATCATGGCCGGGGCAATGGCATCGGCAACATGAATAGGTTTCATATTGTTGCGGCGGCAATATTGCCAGATGGCTATTGTAGCACAAATCAATCCTCCGTAAAAAGTAAGACCACTGAAAGATATGAGTGATCCTATCGGGTCTTTAATGAGGTCATCTAAGTTCTCAAGGTTGTGAAAAATTTTTGCTCCGAAAAAACCAAAAATAAAAGCTAAAATGACCATGTCCCCTACCCGGTCGTGAGGCCAGATTCGGATTATCCTTTCTTCTGGTTTCGGCAATTTCACCTTGTTTTTTTCCTGCCATTTCAAAAAAGCAAACAGGCTGCCCATTGCCAGCCCGGCCACCCAGTTGCCCTGTGAAGATAAGATGTAAGATTGTGTATCAATGAGTGTATTGCGATCTAAAAAAGCCCCAATCAGCTTAAAACCCATTAAGAAACCAAGCAAAAAATTGATCAGCAGTTCGCTAAAACTGGCTGGTTTGCCAACCACCATTTTTTCTTCTTTAAAACTCATCAGCCCTTCTTTACTTTTTCTTTTTAGTTCGGCTGTAAGCACCATAGCTGCTGCAATAAAAGAAATGGCGACAAAAAAACCAAAAGAATTGACCAGTTTAAGCCCTGTCCATTCAACCCCAAATAAGTCTTTGAATGCGTAATATAAGTTTGGATACAAAAGCTAAGAATTTTAAAGCGAATTAAGATTGAGTCAAAGTTATATAGAATCACTAAATACTGGTGTCCGGCTGAGGACCATTGCTTTTTGATTAACAAAAACAAAACTCCCCCATAGAAATGGAGGAGGTATTTACTAACCCATCCATGCACCTAAACAAAGGCGCACAAATGAAAACTTCAATCATTTTTAGCAATATTGATCAAAAGCAGCCATTAGGTTTCGGGCAATGATTTGCGCCGGACGACCTTCTATCTGGTGTCTTTCAATTAAATGTACCAACTCACCATTTTTGAACAAAGCAATGGCTGGTGAAGATGGGGGATAGGGTAACAAATGTTCTCTTACTTTGTTAACGGCTGCCAAATCAAAACCGGCAAAACTTGTCGTCAGGTTTTCAGGTTTTTTTTCTGAATTTGAAACAGCCATCAGTACACCTGGCCTTGCGGAACCTGCGCTGCAACCGCATACACTGTTTATCATAACAAGCGTAGTTCCTTCTTTGGTCAGATATTCATCTACCAGTTCGGGTGTGTCAAGGTCTTCAAAGCCGTAGTCGGTAAGTTCGGCTTTCATTGGTAAAACTATTTCTTCGGGATACATTATTAATGTTGTTTAAAATGAAATTTTAGTTTTGCAAAAATAAAGAATAAAGCAATCAGAAGGTCAAAGAGAAGCAAAACAGGCAATTATGACATGAATTTTACACAAAACAGACATTTTGGCATTTATTTTAACTTTTAAAAGACATTTTTGCACGAATTTTGTATTGGTATATTGTTTGAAATTGACAAGTCAAACAAAAAATCTAAAAAATGATAGTCACTAAAACATTTCCCACGGCAAAAACCATCAATCATGTATTTGATGAGTTATTTAAAACTTTCCCTAATCATCCTGCAAGTGAAAACAACATGGCCGGTGCTTCAGTCAACATTACAGAGATTGAACATGGCTACAATCTGGCTTTCAATGCTCCCGGACGAAATAAGGAAGAATTCAAAATCAGTGTTGAAAACGCTTTGCTCACCGTAAAATATGAGAAAGCTACAACTACAGAACCTTCGGAGCAAAAGTTTGTTAGAAAAGAATTTTCCACAGTCAACTTCAAGCGCTCATTCAACCTGGATGACAAACTTAATGCTGATGGTATTGAAGCAAAATATGAAAACGGTATTTTAAATGTATTCATTCCAAAAAAAGCAGAAGAAAAAATTACTCCAAAGCAAATTTCAATTCAGTAAGTCATTGAACCTTGCTATGCAAAAGAGTGTTTAGATTAGAGAAATGAGTAAGAATATTTCATAGCAGTTGGTTTTGGTTTTGTAATAACCCGATGTTTCCACACCGGGTTTATTTTTTGTCTGAGTTATTATCTGTAAAAGAGTTTTTGAGTTTTCTATTTTTAAAAATTGGGATATATCATAATATTTTTTTAAAAATAATTGATAGCTAAAGAAAAATTTAAGATGGATTTTAATAAAGTCTTTGAATGTTTAAACACCAAAACGGTGTACTATTGCAGAAATTGAAGAAAAATTGAAAAAAATACTTGGTAGCAGAAAGATTCTGGGCGTAGATGACAAAGCAGGTTTGGCGGAATTAAAAACCAGTTATAGAAATTTGATGAAAGAATGGCATCCAGACAAGTTTCAGGAAAATGAAGAGCGTGAACTGGCCGAGGAAAAAAGCAAAAAGATGATAGAAGCCTATCATTTTCTTGTCAGCATATCACCCGAAACACACGCCGCCTCGCTGGAAGAATATACTAACATTATATCCTCATCTACCATTGCAGACATTACTTACAAAGGAACTAATCTGCAACTGACCTACGAAGAGGGCAACTGCTACGAATATTTTGATGTTCCCCACTCCATGTACATTAAACTGGTCAATGCCGATACACCTGGCAGATTTGCCCGCCGTCACATCTGCGGATCATATATTCGCCGACAGATGAGTAAGGCGAATGTGGAGGCTTAAAATCACGGATGACCCATCATTTCATAGGAAGTAAAAAATTGAATTTATATCCTAACGAAAAAGAGGAGCGTTTATACAACGCTCCTCTTTTTTCTTTATAACCCAGTCCTGCATTTAATAATGCAACACTTTGATTTCAGTTCTTCTGTTCTTTTCACGCCCTGCCGGGTTGTCTTTGCCATTGAGGGTGTTAGGTGCCAGTGGTAGTGTTGAGCCATAACCTTTGCTGGTCATCCGGCTTGCTTCAATCCCTTTTCCGGATACATAATCTACAAACGCTTTGGCCCTGGCTTCGGAGAGTTTTTGGTTGTAGGCAATGCCTCCTTTGCTGTCTGTATATCCACTTACTTCTATGGCCATGGTCGGGTATCGTTCCATCAGGCCAACTACGCTGTCAAGCACAGGAAATGATTCAGGTTTGAGTATTGCTGAATCAAAGCCGAAGTAAATATTGTCAATGATGGTTGGTTTGTTTTCAGAAACAAACGGTTTCTCAGGTGGTTCCAGACATGATTTTGAACTAATGAGCGTGTCTTTAATCGAAATTTTGTTGACCAGGATTTCTTTCGTTAAAAATCCGTCATGCTCTGCTTTTAGAGTAAAAGGTTGATATTCATCCAGCAAAACTTCATATTTACCTTGGGCATTCGTTGTATTGTTGCTCATGGTCACATTGCTGTATTCATCCTGTGTCACAGTCACTTTCACGTCGGGCAAAGGAAGTCCTGTCAGACAATTAATGATTATGCCTGTCACACGTTTTTTTGCCCTTATTTTGCTGGCGGCAAACATTTCCAGGCAGCATTCTGAGTTTCTGTCGGAACTAAAATAGAACGTGTCCAACAGGTATTTTTTGCCGGTACTCACCATGTAAATATCGTCTTTGACTGAGTTGATTGGGTAGCCCATGTTGACCGGCTCTGCCCAGTCTGAGCCTGAACCTTTTGACTGGTAAAAATCAAAACCACCCATGCCCACACGGCCATTGCTTGAAAAAATCAAAGCCTTACCAGGCGTGTAGTAGTAGGGTGCATACTCATCAAAAGGTGAGTTGACTTTGGAACCAAGATTTTCAGAGCTTCCCACTTTGCCATTGGCAATGGGTGCCGCCCAAATGTCAAAACCACCAACACCGCCGGGCTTGTCAGAAGAATAATATAAAGTATTGCCATCGGCAGAAACTGAGGGCTGCTGCGAGCTGTAGCCATCTGCATTAATGTCTCCATCCAGTTTTACCGGGTCGCTCCAGCCATCGTTTTGCTTAGTACTTATGTGGATAGCGGCGGCCTTCTTACCATCTTTCAACATCCATTTGGTCACATACATTTTGCTGCCCTCTGGCGAAAAAGTAGATCCTTCCAAATGCTCATCCTTACCTTGCGAAATTTTTATTTTCGCAGCATCGGAACCTGCTAAACTGCCCTGGTAAATTTTATTGAAAAAAGCGGCTTTGGAATCAACGTTGCCATCATCGGGTCTTGTAGAACTGAAGTAAAATGAATTGCCGCTTACCGCTGGTGCAGATGTTGCACCGGGGCTTACATTCAAACCCATTTTATTAACCACATAGGCTTTAAGGTCGGCCTTCTTCAACTGCGCACTTCTGAACTGCAGATTATTCAGCTCTTTTGTTGCATCTGTTTTAAAATTGTCGTCGGTGGTGTAGTCTTTTAAAAACTTTGTAAACTCATCCAACGCTTCATCAAATTTTGAGTTGGACTTCAGGCTTTTGGCATACCAGTATCTCGCCAAGGGCAGCGTTGAAGAGTTGGCAGCAGCATCTTTAAAAAAAGGTTCTGCTTTCACATAGTTGTTCAGTTTCTGGTAGCTTTCACCTGCCTTATAACTTACTTCTTCCTTGGTGATTGCTTTTGATTGTTTGTCTTTTGGCTTGCCTGCTGCATTGTAGGGGTTGTAACTTTCAGATTTGGTGCCCATGCCACCGCTGAGATATTTTTCATAATACTGGGCAGCAGAATAATAATCGCCCTTGCTGAAATAGTTGTCTGCCGCTTTCAGATAATTATAGGCAAACTGGCAATAAGAAGACAAACCAAAAACAGCCAAAACAGCCGTTAGGATATATTTTTTCAAAGAAATGCTGGTCATTTTTTTCTTGGATTGAAACAGGAAATGAGGTTAAAATTTATGAAGGTTACAACCGTGGGCAAACAAAATGCTCCTCAGGAGTTTTGATTGATTTTCTTCCGATAAATGAAATGGAAATCTCAAAACTACTTGTCCCTCTTACCATTTTCCCCAGATCAGATGTGTTGATGTCGTAGCTGGCACCTATGACCATGTTGTTGTGGTTAAATCCGACGTAAGGCGAAATGGCATCGTCAAACCGGTAGTTGGCGCCGAAAAGAAAATCTGTAGATGGCAATGCTTTTACTTGTGCATAGCCCCCGGCCATTTTTTCACTTGCAGTTCCTTGTTTGAGATAAAGAATGTTGGGGGTAAATGACCACATGTCGTTGATGTTTATTTTGACCCCGGCATGTGCTGTAAAGCGCATCGGTAGTTTTTCCTTGGTTGTGCCTCCGGCAAATGCATCTTCGGGCTGGTTGAGGTGCGAAGCACTGAATCCTACATACACATTGGCTTTCTGATTTGGATTGGCATCATAATATAATGCACCTGCACCCGCATCAAAAACCATTGATTTATTTTTGGTAGGCAAGTCCGTACTTGTGTTAGCATGATAGCCCGTCACCGGATTCCATTCGTCTCCCAATCTAAATTTTGATGGATTAAATCTACGGTTAATCACTCCTGTCTGCAATGCGAAGACAATCCGCTGGTTGCCATTTAACCCAAAGCGAACACCCGTGTAGGCAGCAGATGCATAACCGGTCAGGTAGCTATATCCGCCATCACCCGCTGTCTGGTTCAAAATGCTTCCGCCGAAGTTGACGTTTTTATTGGTCGTCACCTCCACTGAAGCCCCCGGTGTTGAAAATGGTGACCCTATAGAATTCCACTGGTTCCGGTAAATGCCAGACACACGGTAGTCGCCATCAAAGGCTCCCGTTAACGCCGGATTTAACCACGACGGATAGACATAATACTGTGAAAAATGCGGATCTACCTGGGCGCAGACTTTGAACACAGAAAGAGCGGTGATCATTAATAATAAAAAACTAAACTTGAGTTTCATAGAGGATGATTCATTTAATGATGATAACAAAACTACACAATCTGCAATTAATTTTATCGGATGATTGCAACATATCCTGCCACAGGCTTTGTACTATTTTTTATATCAATTATATAATAGTAGGTTCCCTCTGGCAGCTTGTTACCTTTAAACGTACCATCCCAGGCTTTAGTATATCTTCCGTTAGATAAATAAACTGATTGTCCATAACGGTTAAATACTTCAACGGAACTGCTTGGGTAATCTTTTAAGTTTGTTAGATCCCACACATCGTTTTTGCCATCTCCATTGGGCGAAAAGGCATTTGGAATTTTAAGTGCCAGCAAAATATTGACAGTCATTGAGTCTGAATCTTTACAACCTCCCTGTCCTATAGCTGTTAAGGTATAAGTCTGATTTGACAAAGCTTTTAATGAAGGAGTAGTAATCCCTGCATTACTCAATCCTGCAGCCGGCGACCATGACAAGGCCAGGTTAGGTGCGTTCACATGACCTTGGAAAATAATTGTTGTCCCGGCATCAACAACAAAAGATTTGCCTGCATCAACCACGGGTTGAAGATAGACTCTCACTTTTTGCACAGAAGTATCTTTACATCCGTTTGTGCTGGTAACAATCAGCGACGGCTGAAATTCACCTATGCCTGAATAAATAACTGAAGGCGAAGTGGCAGTTGAAGGATTGCTTCCGTCTCCAAAATACCATGTTGCAGCAGCTATGTTAGCCGAAGTGGTTGTATTGGTAAATGTAACGGCTTTGCCCTGGCAGACAGGATCAGGCAAAGCAGTAAAATCAGCCAATGGTTTTGGATAGAAAAGAATGGTTGCTGTATCGGCAGCTTTGCAGCCAAAGGCCGATTTTGCAATTAGTATAACATCTGTTTGTGCAAGTGTTGTATTGTAAACATGCACAGGGTTGGACAAAATGGAGTTGGGTGTGCCATCGCCAAAATTCCAGAGGTAGGTAAGTTTGGTGCTGTCTTCGAAAGGAATGGTCGTTTGGTTTTGAAATTTGACCGAACCGTTTGGCATACAAATACCTGTGGGTGAAACAAACGCAACTTCAGGCAGTGACCTTACATAAATCAGCTTTGTAGCGGTATCGCTTACGCAGCCTAAGTTAGACGTAGTCGCAAGGGTAATTCTGTAAAGCTGAGCGGTGTCATAAGAATGAATTAACGAATCATTTTTGATCAAAAGAGTATCGAACTTATCTCCGAAATTCCAATCCCATTTGGTCACACTGCCCGACGGAATTGTCACCTGGCTACTGAC
Organism: Segetibacter sp.; assembly: GCA_043733905.1. GTDB lineage: Bacteria > Bacteroidota > Bacteroidia > Chitinophagales > Chitinophagaceae > Segetibacter. The sequence goes on along the minus strand of JAYTGA010000047.1, from coordinate 1,723 downwards.
AACCAAAGGCTTGTCAATACAAATGTTACTGTCAGGTGTGTTGTTAAATATCATCTTGGTAATGACTGGACGTGGCCATACTGTAATGGTGGATGTTTTTGTGGCAATGCAACCACTGCTGCTTGTAAACTTGTATGTTATTATATGAGTGCCATAGCCTGCAATCAAGGGGTTGAATTTACCTGTTGTATCAAATACTCCAGATCCAGAATACTTTCCCGGATAAGCAGCAGGAACTCCGTTTGTGACCACCGCTTTAGCAACATTAATCGTATCATTGATCTGGCATATGGAAGCCAATTGAGGGAAATTAATGACTGGTTGCAACCTGAATATTGCATTCACCGTTGAATCATCCGAACAACCATTGAGTAAAACGGTCAGTTTAACGCTGTAGCTTCCGAATGTGTTATAGCTATGCGATGGATTTGCAAGAGTAGAAACATTGTTGCCTCCTGAAGAAGGGTCTCCGAAATTCCACGAATAGCTGGCGCCGATAATTGGAACACTGCCAAACTGAACAAGATTGCTGGTAAGGCAACTGTCCGGATAAGTGAACGAGGCAACAGGCACAGGTTTCACCGTAATAGTTGCAGCGACAGAATCGGAACAGCCTAATAATGATCTGTAATAAAACTTGATGGTGTGAGTGCCGGCTCCTGCAACAGAAGGGCTGAAAATTCCATTAATGCTATCGGTTATACCAACGCCTTTGTATCGTCGAACTCCACCGTTCACATTGTTTGTCACAATACCGGTTGCTACAGAAAATGGAACTATATTGGCACATACAGTATTGAATGGACCATATGCTAATTGTGGCTGCACCCGAACTGCGACACTAACCGTAGTACTATCAGAACATCCGTTATAGGTCACGACTTGTTTTACAGGATAAGGCCCTGCACCTGCATAGAGATGCGAAGGAGACTGAGAAACATTTACAGGGCTTCCGTCGCCGAAAGTCCATTGATGCGTTTTTGTGTTAGGAGTTATCACAGGTTTGCTGGTGTCGCCAAATTGAACTGTACCATCTGGTAAACAAGATGTTGGGAAAGTAAACCCGGCTTTTGGAACCGCTTTCACTGTAATGGTTGTTTGCACTGAATCAATACAATTCAGAGCAGAAGTGAAAATGTATTTAATAGTGTGAGTTCCTATACCAGCAAGAGATGGATTGAATGTTCCGGCAGCTCCGTTAGTGATTCCGGAACCTGAGTAAATACCTGTTCCAGTAACACCATTTGTAACGGTGGCTGTATTGATTGCAAAAGCAGGAACATTTCCACAAACACTGCTGAGTGGAGGGTAACTTAATTGTGGCTGAATTCTCACAGTTACCGGAACAGTCGTGCTGTCTGAGCAGCCATTAGCATTCACAACCAGTTTTACATTGAAAGGTCCTGAACTGCTATAACTGTGGGGAGGATTCTGAATTGAAGAACTATTATTTAAACCTGAAGATGGCTCACCAAAGTTCCATGTGTAGGTCGGTGATCCAACTGAACCAACAGGTATTTTGCTGGTATCGGTGAATTGTACTGTGCCATTTGCAAGACATGTGGTTGGGAAAGTAAAGCCAGCTTTTGGTACACCCTTCACGGTAATAGTTGTTTGAACTGAATCAATACAATTTAAAGCAGAAGTGAAAATGTATTTAATGGTGTGAGTACCCAATCCCGCTACCGAGGGATCAAACGTTCCTGCTGCACCATTGGTAATG
>JAYTGA010000046.1:0-5807 GCA_043733905.1 Segetibacter sp. | reverse complement strand
GCAACCCCAAACACCGAAACAACACTCATTGCCGATGTGGACGTTGACTTGCTAAAAGAACTCCACAGTTTTGGTGCAGTGCGGAACCTGAAGGACAGGAGGGCGGATATTTATAAGATTGTGAATAGGGGGAGGAGGTAGTGGGCTGGCACTTTTGCCCCAAATATTTCTGCATTTACTTTCCTATTTGTTTTTGGCGTTCTATTCTTTCTCTGGCTTCTATTAAAATGCTGTGTATCTTTTTCTCTAACTGTTTTTTGGGTGGTAGTTCAGTCCAGTATTCAGCTACCATTATACCGTCTTTGTGCATTTCCAATAATTCTATTTGCTCCCTGCTGCTTTCGGCACATAGTATTAAGCCGACAGGCGGAAACTCTCCTTCTTGTTTTTCGTACTTATCCAACCATTTTAAATACAATTCCATTTGCCCTTTATGCTCGGCTTCAAACTTGCCCAACTTTAATTCTATGGCAACTAATCGTTTTAAATTTCGGTGGTAAAAAAGCAGGTCTAAATGAAAATCTTCGCCATCTATAATCATTCGTTTTTGGCGTTCTACAAAGGCAAAGCCCTTGCCTAATTCTAATATAAAGGCTTCTAACTCCCTCAAAATAGCTGCTTCCAAATCCTTTTCCAAATAGGTATTTTGCAACCCTAAGAAATCTAAAAAGTAAGGGTCTTTAAAAGTGTTGTGTATGGCAGGGTGGTTACCGGTATTTTGTAAATTGGCTATGCTGCTTCGTTCAAAGGTTTTGGTGCTTATTTGTTTGCGTAGTTCTCTTACGCCCAATGTTTGGGTGGCAGATGCCTGTGCATAATACAGTTTTGCTTCTTGGTTTTTTAGTGGAATTAATGCCAAAAAGTGTGACCAACTCAATTGTCGTGACAGTGTAACGACAATTGAGGTATCAGGGAACTGCTCGGCAAACTGTAACATTCTACGCAGATTGCCCAACTCAAAGTTTTTACCATACTTATCTTTCAATTGTGTAGACAGTGTCGACACAATCTGTTTTCCATAATCTGCTCGTTTATTTTGCAGTATTTCTTTGTTGATGCGGTTGCCAATATGCCAAAAAAGCATTGTAAGGGTGCTATTGGCTTGCGAAACCACCTGCTGCTGGCTTTGCTCAATAAGTTGGGATAACTCGGTGAGTAGGGCTTGTTCGGGGGCTATTATGCTGGTATTATTATTTGCTTTTGCCATTGTTTAAATTACCATAAATGTATTTAGTAAAGTTCCGTCTTCTTTTGGAAATAAACTCTGTCTTGCACCAAAACGACCCTAATCGCCGATGTGGATGTTGACCTGCTAAAAGAACTCCACAGCTTTGGAGCAGTTAGGAACCTAAAGGATAGAAGGGCGGATATTTATAAGATTGTGAATAGGGGGAGGAAATGAGGAGATAGAAATAATAAATGTCTACGACATAGTACCCATATAATGGTTTAAATGTTTGTACGCTATGCCGACATACTCACTTTTGAAAAGTTCACTTTTCCGTCTGTTCCATTGGCCTATTGCAACCAGCACTTCTTCTAAAGAACTACCAGGCTTTTGGTGAAGGATATAATCTGTAGTAGCTAGTATTTCAAGCGATAATTCAGATGTAAAGCCGTTGATGAGCTTTAGCAAATTATTTAATCGGTGACCGTCTTCAGGCTTTAGTTCTTTCTCAACGTAGGTCTTCACCTCATTCCACTTTTGATAGTTTAATTGAAGTGGCTCAAAAGCTTTAGATTCTCCTTGCTCAAGCCCTTTGAGGTACACTCCATTGAGTGCATATAGTACTTTTTTAACTCCGATTGCATATGGGCCATAATGGTGTGCTTTAAAATCAAGTTTAAGTGGCTGCCCCATTCTTTGTAAGAAATACGCAAGTTTATTTGCTGCAAACAGACTACTGTATTCGCCCATACTCTCGTAAGCGAATAAACAATAAAGTAGTTGGGCTCTGGCAGGAGTAAGTTTTACTTCTTTCTTACTTTCCTGCTGTTGAAGTATTTGTTTAATCTGCTCATTCGGCTCGTAAACATATACATCTATTGCCAGGTCTTGTAAGTATTGAACAATTAAAGGCCTTACAAGATTCCAGTCTAATCCTCCGTTTCCACACCCTAAAGGCGGTAAGGCAATGCTCTTAATGTTTTCTTTTTCTATTAAATCTTTTAGTGCAACCAATCCCTTTTCTATGTATTCGTATTTTGATGGTTGTCTCCAATGAGTTTTGGTTGGAAAGTTGATTATTAGCTTACGGCCCAATAAAAGATTGCTATCCCAAACTGCAAGTAATTTACCGGGTTGAAGTTCTTTATTCTTGCAGGCTTCGATGTAAACTTTATTATTTTGAAGGAATGCTTCTTTGAATTGCAATGCAATGCCCTTTCCCATTACACCTACAGTGTTCACTGTGTTTACCAGCGCTTCAGCTTTAGCATGTAGCATGTCACCTTTTTGAAAGAAAACCATAATAATTAAAAGTAATAAGTAGTTTGAATGTGGACTGGTATTTTGGATATTCCCGCCTTTGCTAATTCCGTTTGTACAAAAGTAGCAGCTTTCTGATTATAAACGGTGATCGATTCAATCATAATTACAGGAACATGCTGATGGACTAAAAACTCTGCCTGGTAACGTCTCGGCCGGTCAAAATCGCCATCAGACTTACTGAAGTTACTGCTTTGAATACTTTCCCAGTCAATGTTCTTGCCGTACTGTGTTTGATTGTAATGGTTAGTAAAAGCATCATTTGCCTGACCATCGGTAAAGAAGAATTGGGGAGATGTAGCGAGTGTTTTTACCAGACATCTTATTACAAGTATATCTTCTTTTGGTACTTTCGGTACAACAGGAGCATAGTAACCGGTGACAATGTTATACAGCATAATTGAACGAGGTGTAAAGTAAAAGGGAACATAATCTGCAATATTTCCATAACCAACAATCTTAACAGGAGTTGTGTCTCTTGTATTTATAATAGAAGGGTTACCAATAGGAACAAAATAAGGGTTTGCGTGTGGATGATGTTTCGTACACAAACCTACCTGCAGTATATGCGGTAGGTTCTGGATATGAGATATCCTGTATGCAAAGTTTTTGTTTTTATTGATGATAGTAGCTGCCATTTTACCATTTTATGATGTAACCTCTGTTTCTGCTTCTAAGGAAAATGTTTCATAATCCTCTTTACTCATCCAGTTTTCATTGCCTTCATTATGTAGGTTTAATTAAAGGAAAGAGAGTATAAAAAGTAAACCATTTTGTCAACCTTATCCTGTAGTGTAAGTTTATTCTTCTGCCTCATCTAAATTTTCAACTTCAGTCAAATCCTCCTCCAACTCATCCAATACAATTTCTTCTTTGGCTTCTATGCCGTAAAGTTTGTTTACCATTTCGTCTATTTCAGCTTCTATGGGGCGGAGTTGGGCGTTTATTTCTGCTCGGTCAATTTCTCCTGCAAAATATTCTTTCTTGATTGCCAAACATTCATCAAACTTCTTGTTGAATGCTTTCAGCTCTTTCTCTGATGGAATTTTGATGGGGAGTTTACGAATGTCATTCATTTGAATAGCAACCGTGTTATTTAGGAATTCTCGAATAATTTTGAAGCCTAAATATGAGTTGATAAATGTGACTAAATATTTATCGCCTAATCCTGATTCATCGTAAAGTGACATTGACTTCACATCATTTACAGATTGTCCTTTTAACCGACATTTCACATATGATGAGTTCGGATTTAGTACATCACTCCAACAAAATCCATTTCTAAAGTAGAATTGCGGATTTCTAACTACAGGCATTCCAACTCCACTATGACCAGAATGACTTTTCAACCAGTTTACTGCTTCCTCGCCCCATTCTATTAGATAAGGTGTTTCTGCATACCATCGATTTCCTTCTCTATCGCCTTTGTCATAAGGAACAAAAGTTCTTTTCCCTTTAATTCCTTCTAGTTTTTGTTTTTCCGTTATTGTAGGAACATCAAAAATCATTGACCCCGGAATGATGCGATACATAAAGCCCTTGCTAAAAACTCTCAATCCAAATTTTTCTTTGATGCCATCGAACAGTTCCCAAATTTCAGTTTCTTTCAAATCGTCTAAAACTTCTTTTACATCTTCAATGCTCCAGCAATCAGATAGCAAGTCGAATTTTCGTTTGATTCTTGGTTCGTCATTTAATGCTTTCCATAATTTCTGAACTCTTGTTTCCTTGCATCTATCAGCAAAACGAGATGAAGAACGATAGCCGACAAATCGTCCATTGTCACCAGTTTGTAAACCCACACCACCATCGGTTGTAAGTCCAATTATAGCCCAGTGATTTACACTTAGGTTAGAATTGAATTTTTCAATTTCCGTTCGATTATTTTCAATTAATCTTGATGTTTCAATCTTACTCCACCAAGTATCGAAAACAGGTCGGGCAGGTTTTACTATCTTTTCTAAAATTTGGCAGTTGTATTCTGATGGAGAGAAAATGGCGTAGTTAATGGCTTTTCTGTAAGGGTCAAATGATACTTTGAATTTCAGTAAGGTTGAATTTTCGTCTTTATACACTTTGTCTCCATCGCAAGAATGGGAGTTTTTCCATTTAGGTATATCGTGTCCTAATGCACTAAATGTTCTGTCTAAAATGCGTTCCCAACCCGATAGATTTTCTTTTGAAGTTCTGATCTGTTTCCATTCTTCTTCCGAAATGTTGAATGAATCGGCATTAGGTTTTCTAATGTCGATATAAACCACTTCAGGTTTATCAATTGCTCTTTCTTTCTTTATCGTAAAAATAGCGGTGTCCACCAGTGCCGCAAATGCTTTGGGTGTATTGATAATTTCGGTTACCCGGCATTCGGGCAAAAACTGATCGTTTGATTTTTCTTTTTTTACAGCAATCAAACTGGTTTGCACCGTTTTTTTATTGCCAAACAAATCGGGCTGAGAAACCGGAATATGTTCTTGCAGTTGTTCGGCAAACAAATCAGTTTGTCCTTCGGCTGTATTGCTTCCTGCAATTCCTAAGAAATACATTCGGATATTCTTTTTGGTTTGCAAAGTCAGAAATGTATCGGAAGTAATGTAACTCAACAGACCGCCTGATTTCAATAATTCCAATCCTCTGAAAGTAAAATGGTTGTATAGGTCATCGCAATAGCCGTATTCTTCTTCCAGTTTTTTGCTGATACCCATGCTGCTGATGAGTTTGGTATTTACATAAGGCGGATTGCCAATGACTATATCAAAACCGGGGTTTTTCCTTTCCTTGTTGAATATGCCGGGGAATACTACCCGTTCAATAAAGTAGTTTTTAATGGAGTTTTTAAATATTGCCAGGTTGCTTAATTCTTCTGCTAAAGCTTTTTCCCTTTTCCGAAGTTTCGCAATTTCCTTTTCAATTGCTTTGTTTGAAACTAATCTGTTTATGCCGGTTCTAATGTTATTTAGCTCCTTTGTTACAACTTCAGATTTACTGTCCACAACCTTTTCAAGTAACTGTATTATCTTCTCTTTGATTTCTTCTTTTGTACCTAATCTGTCGCTTTTGGCAATGAAGTATTGATTTTCCAGATTCACCAATTCTTCCAATAGTTTGTCGTTGTCTATCTGGTCAATCAATTCATTCAGGTTTTGATTTTTGTAAAAACGGAATAAAGAGTTTTTCTTGTAAAATTTAAATTCAAGGTTGGGCAGTGGTTTCAAGTTGTAGTGGCGTTGTTGCATGAATAAGAGAAGATGCTGTTTAGAACTTATGCACTTTTAAAAAAGAACGGATATAGTTGAGTTATTTAGTGGTTACAACAACATTA